>NZ_CAUQJB010000001.1:0-402943 GCF_963518325.1 uncultured Vagococcus sp.
CTGCATGTGAGACGCCAATCTCGTGTGCAGTAGCCAATGGTTTTATCTGTCATTTGGGGTTTATCTTAACGCTTATATTGTATAACCCCTTGAAAACGCTGTCAATCTTTTTTTTATTAAATAACATAAAAACAGGAGTTCTTTTAATGGCTGATTTAGGGCTGTTGGAGGAGCTCTTTTATATTGCAAGAAGTGTGCCAATGGGGGTTTGGTGGGGATTAAATAATTTTGGTTGGGGAACTGAGCAGTGTTTGAAGGCATTTAATTCAGTGATTTATCCCCTTTGTATTTATTAACACGACCTTGAACCTCTCTTTTGGACAACCTTTCTCGGTATTCCACTTCGTTCATCATTTCAATCAATGTAAGTTGTTCAACCTTCGAAAGATCAAAATAGGGTATCAACTTAGGATCAAGGCCTGCATTTTCACTATCCTTAATTTCATAAAAAAACAAAAAAGTCTACTTCCTTTTAGCTAGCATGTTGGATAGTTTCCAATATTCAAAAAACTCTGAGACATTAATCTCAGAGTCCCTTACTAATTATTCGCTTCTACAACTGACCGGCAGTTATTTTACCACCAGCCATCGTAGCCACTCGTCTTGAACGACGTGCTACGGCTTCCGCCGAACAACTTGCCTCTACAAAAACAAAGTCTGCTGCATCACCAACTGCTGGCCAAACCTTCTCCCCTTGATCGTTCAATGGCGTCAGACCTTCCGTGATAAAACCGAGAGTTCTGCTTAATTCGAATTCCGTCACTTGGTTGGTCATTTCACCTAAACGACCTACTCGTTCAAGAATATCGCCATTTCCGTAAGGTGACCAGTTATCAAAGATATTATCACAGCCCACATGAACCTTAACACCTGCTTCCTGCAAGGTTAAAACTGGCGGCATGCTTCCCAAAGGTGCACTAGTGATAATGCTGACACCTTGTTCAGCTAAGCGGCCGAACAGTTCCTTTTGTTGAGCCCCTTTGACATCTGCCAATGCAAAAGCATGACTGACAGCAGTTTTATTTTGCAGCTGGTATTTCTCGACTAACTCTAAGAAATAATCAAAAGTAGCTAGTCCCATTTCATCTCGCTCGTGCAAATGCAAATCAATTCCAGCCCCTTGTTCATAGGCTAATTCAAATGTGGCATCCAAAGATTTTTTCATGTCACCATCGACAGCAGTTGGATCGACGCCACCAACTAAAGAAGCCCCTTTTTTCAATGCTTGTCGGATTAAGTCACGGCTGTCATTCCGCAATAAACCATGCTGTGGGAATGCAACTATTTCCGATTTCAACTCAGAAGAATGAGCCCCCAAAGCATCCATCACTTGATCCAAATAGGCCAAATTAACCCGTGGGTGAACATCCACATGACTTCGTAAACTCGTCACACCAGCTTGCAGAGAGACTTGAATTAACTGTTCAGCGCGTTGAGCCACACTTAAAGGTAAACGGTTCAGCTCGCCAATTTCCATTTCAAAGCGCTCTACGATGGAATCCACCCGTTTAACCGCTTGCCAGTCCGTTCCTAAACGTGATTTATCTAAATGACAATGTTTTTCCGTAAAACCTGGCAGTAACAGGGCACCTTTAGCATCATATCTCTTGCCGACTAATTCAGCATCATCCTCTTTTAACACTTGACTGATGACACCTTCTTCAATAACTAACGTAACTAAATCCGTCACCGTTTCTGTCACAATCCCAGCCACTTTTTTTACACCTGTTTCAATCCGTACTTGTTGAATAATAATGCGGTTCATCTTTCCATCTCCTTCATTTTTCTATTATTCTCGTCCGCCAGCCTCAATTAAAGCTTGGGCAATTTGATCAAATCTCATATCTTTCGCATGTCTCAAAGGACTGACACCTTTTGCATCTTTCATATTGGGATTAGCACCATTGGCTAACAACAGATTGACAATCTCTTGCTGCGTATTACCACCATCACTGAGGATAATCGCTTCTAAAAGAGCGGTCCATCCAAGATTGTTAACATGGTTAACAACGACCTGAGTTTTTTCTAAAAGAAAACAAACTGTCTCTAAATGGCCTTTTTCGGCTGCCGGAATCAAGGCATTCCCCCCAAAACGATTGACTATTCGTTGATCCGGATCGTGTTTAGCCAATTCTTTCAGTACTGCTAAGCGACCTTCCGCTCCAGCAAATAAAAAGGGACTATCCTCTTTATTATCTTGTAAATTAACATTTGCGCCTTTGGCCAATAGTAATTTGACAATAGCTAAATCATCAAGTTCCGTGGCTACCAATAAAGCAGTGGCTTTTTTTTCGTTACGAGTCTCAACCTCAGCTCCAGCCGCTAAACTGGCCTTCACTCCTGCCATATTTTGTTGGGTGACTGCATCCATCAATTGTTGATTGACTTTCTTCTGATTAATCATTAGAACCTCCTAATTTGATAGTCGTTTCGCTCCCTCTATACTTCAAGAGCATGACCAAACAGCCCTTTACGCCAAAGATCACTTCTTTGGTCATTCATGGTTTATTAATTGATCAAACAATCCATAATCTCACAAAATATGAGTCACCTAGTTGCACTTCTCCTACCTTTACTTTATCATGATAGTATTCAGATGGAAAATATTAATAATGTTCGATTGCCATATTATATTTGTATAGGAGGTTTTGTTACATGGATTTACGCCAACTTAAATACTTTGTTGCTATCGCGGAAGCTAAAAATATCACCGAAGCTGCTAAAACCCTCCACATCGCTCAACCTCCTCTCAGCCAGATGTTAAAACAGCTGGAGTTAGAGCTGGAAACCACCCTGATTGAGCGTCAGGGACGTCAGAATAGTTTAACAGACTCTGGAAAGGTCCTGTATAGCGAGGCCCTTAAAATCATCAAACAATTGGAAGAAACGGAGTCACTTGTAAAGGACACATCCTCTGGGACAAAAGGAAATTTAGCCATGGGCATTAATACCTTGTCAGCCGAAGAACTAGTCCCTAGTTTAGTCTCATTTCAACAAAAATACCCAGCTGTCACCTTTGACCTTCATCAAAATGAATCACATGTCTTATGTCAAATGGTCAGAGATCGTCAAATAGATATAGCTCTTATCCGATTTCCTTTACAGGTTGACGATTTCGATGTTATTTACTTAAATAAGGAACCTTTTTACTTTATCTGTGACGGTTCCAGTAAAAAAGGCCCCAATCCTTCTGACTATATCGGGATCGCCAATAGTAAATTAGTCTTGCCAAGTACTAAGGGCCTAGGTGTCTACCATTCAATTATTGAATACTTGGCCAAATTCCAACTTAATCCTCAGTCAATTTCAAGTTGTTCTGATATTAATTTATTGTTTCAGCTGGTTGAAGCTGGCTTCGGAACGAGTATTGTTCCCAAATCTCTTTTAACTCAGCAAAAACACCGAAAGGTCGAAGCACATCGTCTCGACGACCCACTCTTTCATTCTTCTTACGGTCTAATCACCCTGAAAGGTGCCTACCATAGTTCTGTTATGACAAAATTTATTGACGAAGTAACCTCACTCTAATAAAAAAAACAGGGCAGTCACACCATTCATCAGTTGAATGATTTGACTGCCCTTTAACGTCGGCGCTCTATTCTTGATCTAGATTTATTTTAGCTTACGTTCAACATTTACTCAAAAATAAGAGGCTAGGCTTTAACACCTGCCAATTAAAATACTCAACGTCAATCTTGCCGATCCATTAGGATTAGAAATAAAAGACATCGAAACTCGCTCCCCTTACAGTATCTGGTTCCCTGTCTAATTCGTCCTATGAAGAAATAAAACCACTTTTCCCCCAGTTTACTAACAGAGATTAAAACTCAATTAATTTAAGATTAGCTAAAGACGTGTTGAGACTTATCATCCCACCGATAGGCAGGGTCATCATTGGTTGCGTGTGCCCAAAATCCAAATCGTAATAGACAGGAATTGTCTTCAAAATGGGATGCTTATCTAAAATAAAGTGTAACTGTTCTTCCGTCATTTCAGAGGTTTCCTGAAATCGTCCAATTAGCAACCCCTTTAAGTCCTCTGTCACCTGCAGCAATGAGGCTAGATCCCGAGCAAATGTTTCAGGAATGGTTAACTCATCATCTTCCACAAACAAGATGGACCGGCGAACATCAGGCATAAAGTCTGTGCCTTGAAGTAAATTCAAGGTACACAAATTGCCACCAAATAACGTGCCTAGGGCGCTACCATGATTATAAACCTTCCAACTAGTCTTATGATAGACTCGTTTATCCTGATTTAAAAACCATTTATCATCACTCCAATAACTGGATGCCACTAAATCAAAAGGTTCCTCTTGAAAGAAAGACTGCTTAAAATTCGTCGATTGGTAGGATTGTAATTCTGTCATTTGAAAACTGGAGAAATGAGGCCCCGAGTAGGTGACAAAGTCACATTTTGCGGTAATAGCGTTAGCCAGTGCCGTAATATCACTGTAACCACAAAGAATTTTCGGATTAGCCTTAATCAGCTCATAGTCTAAATACGGCAGCAATTCATTGCTATTAAATCCACCAATCACCGTTAAAATCCCTTTGACCTTTTGATCGGCAAAGGCCTCATGCAAATCTGATACTCGTTCCGCAATTGGCGATGAATGCTGTAAATCACAGGTTTCGACATGTTTCCCAAAGGTGACTTTTAAACCAAGAGCTTCTAATCGTTGTGTTGCTAAACTCACGCCTTCATCAGATAAGATTTTTAAGCTGCGACTCGGGGCAATTACTCTCACTTCATCCCCTTGTTTCAATTTATCAGGTATTTTCATTATTCCTCTTCCCTTCTACAAAAAATAACCTCTTATGGTTATGATACCTAAGAGGTTATTATTTAGCAAGGATTATTCAACTGTCACACTCTTAGCTAAATTACGCGGTTTATCAACGTCAAGCCCTCGTTGTAAACTAGCGAAATAAGCAATCAACTGTGTTGGAATGACACTAACTAAGGGACTTAACAGTATATCCACCTGAGGCAAGATGATAGCATCTCCCGGTTTCTCTAAGCCTTCCATCGCAATCACCATCGTTTTGGCTCCACGACTCTCGACTTCTTTCAAGTTGCCCCGTGTATGTGAGCCCATGATTTCTTCGGTAATAATACCGAACACCGGTGTCCCTTCTTCAACTAAAGCAATTGTCCCGTGCTTAAGTTCTCCCGCAGCAAAGCCTTCAGCTTGAATATAAGAAATTTCTTTTAGTTTGAGGGAAGCTTCCATCGACACGTAATAATCAACACCACGTCCAATATAAAAAGCATTACGCGTAGTCCTTAAATTATCCTCTACTAATTGAGCAATGGCTTCTTTCTCATCAATCAGCACGTCCATCCCATTAGCAACAAGTCCCAACTGATGAATTAAATCAAATGTCACCGCTTGTTCCAGACCACGACCTTCTCCTCCTACTTTAGCTAAAATCGCCAGAACAGCAATTTGCGCTGTATAAGCTTTTGTTGAGGCCACAGCAATCTCAGGTCCAGCATGTAATAACATCGTGTGCTTGGCTTCTCTCGAAAGGGTTGAACCAGGTACGTTGGTCAAAGTTAAAGATGGGTACCCTAAATCATTGATTTTAACCAACACTTGACGACTGTCCGCCGTCTCTCCACTTTGACTTAAAAAGATAAAAAATGGTTTTTTGGCTAAGATTGGCATGTTATAACCAAACTCACTCGCTAGGTGAACTTCGACAGGGATTTCAACTAACTGTTCCAATAATTGTTTGCCAACCCACCCCGCATGCCAACTAGTACCACAAGCAACAATATATATTCGTTCGCTAGCAATAAGTTCCTCCACAATCTTTGAATCAACGACTAACTGTTCCTGTTCATCAGTGTAGCGCTGAATTATGCGACGCATAACGGCAGGTTGCTCATCAACTTCTTTCAACATATAGTGAGCATAGGTGCCTTTTTCCATATCTTCCAAATCTAATTGAGCTTCATAAGGTTCACGACGAATTAGGTTGCCCTTTTCATCTTCTATTTCTACTTTATCGGCCCAGATCGTCACTAATTCACCATCAACAATCTCAACAAAGTGTTTCGTTTCTTGAATCATTGCCATAGCATCGCTGCAAATCACGTTAAAATCGGCGCCTAAACCGACTAATAAAGGACTTTTGTTTTTAGCGACATAAATTTGTTCTGGATTTTCTTTATCGACTAAAGCAAAAGCGTAAGACCCTTTGATTATGGTCAGTGCTTTTTTAAAGGCGTCTTTCGCAGACATTTCATCTTGACTCACAAAATAGCTAATCAACTGGACCGCAATTTCTGTATCAGTTTCACCTTTTAATGGGGCTTCATTGATGAAATGAGTGCGGATTTCTTCAAAATTTTCAATGACGCCATTATGTACCAAAACAAAACGGCCATCATTTGATGTATGTGGGTGTGCGTTTGTTTCTGACGGTTTTCCATGTGTCGCCCAACGTGTATGACCAATGCCAATATCACCTTGAACCTCATCCTTTAATTTTGCTTTTAAATCTGCAATTCGCCCCTGTGATTTAACAAGATAGTCCTGATAATCATGACCTGTTACAAAAATACCAGCAGAGTCATACCCCCGATATTCTAATTTTTCTAACCCTTGAATTAAAATCTCTGTTGTATTTTTTTTGCCAATTACGCCTACTATTCCACACATAATGAAATACCTACTTTCTCTTTTTAAACTCATTATATGTTTCTATCTGCCTGACTAAGTTTCTGTTATAACCTCACAGCTATTTTTTAGACTCAATCTTTAGAGTGCAGTCCCTAGAGTCACCCGCCGAAATTTCGATAAACTCTGTCCTCGTCACCTATACAACTAAAATCGCCGAATAGGTCTGGCGCTATCCATTAAAATTGGTATAGTTCACCCTTTCAATTAATTATTCATAGAAACATTATAAATCATAATATTAATAAGATTATTTGTCAACACTTATTTCATTGGTCTATCAGAAGTGAAACCAAAAACCACTAATGGTATACATCCTTAGTAATCGAAGACATAATGAATTAACATCAATAAAACTAGTTTTCAAATGAAAGACAAAACTTTCGTGATGGTTTAACTCGCAATCACCAGCAAACTGATGACACCGTTTGTAAGTATGTAATAATAGCTTTCAACTTAAAAAGGTAACGCTAAAAAACCTTCTCTCACAATGAAGAAACGGTCCCGATCTAAACACCTCATTTTTCTTTTTATACCTCAACTAAAGTGGTTGATTGTCTTAATTTCTTAATAGTTATGAATGGCCATGCTACTTCAGCAACTGCTTGTTTCACAATATAATCATTACTCTAATATAAAAAGTTACTTCTTGGCCCGCATAGTTAACTCTTACCGTTGAGGTAGAGTTTAATATTAAATTTTTCGCATTAGTCTCAAAAACCGAAAAGTCTTCAAATAGGAATATCGATTGAATATGTGGATTAAACATACACGCTCCTCCTTAGATCGAATAATATCTCAATTAATACAGCTAGCATGAGCCTCGTCACTCATTTCGAGCTAGGATTTAATATAGATATAAACTGTTGAAAAAGCAAAAAAATGATATGCTCGCATACCTACTATTCCATTTTTTAAACATTTTAGTATGCCAGTAGATACAACAGATAAAGAAAGCGTGGTTACATTTCTATTTTTTAGATCTATTACCATCCTGTACTCCACTTCCCTTTCACTTTTACGTTAAATACTTTTCCAGATTTACTTTCAAAGTAATGAATAGATACTTTTTTTCCTGATTGATCGTAGCCATCCTTATAAACCTTTTTCCATTCACCAGGTTCAACATTTCTTAATCCATCTAAAACTGACGTATTATTTACTTTTACTTTTTTGTACCATTCTTAACGCCTTCAAAACCTTCTGGATATTGAGGTACATCCTTTTTAAAATTATAAGTATTTTTTATTTCTACGTCATTATAATTATTCCCCCCCTTTTTTTACCAGCCAATTCATCTCTAGTTGACTAATAAAATGCATACCTTCGCTCGCGAGTCAATAATAACACGGGGTTGACATCCTCCCATTACATAGGTTAATTTTAAAACATAAGCTTTCTGACATTGCCATGAACGGTTAGCAAATTTATTTTATACAGGAGAGACGATTTTATGAATATTACCATTACAAAGGGAAGTTTGAAAAATTTAAGCGATTGTGAAGAGGCCCTACTCAATTCAGATTTAGGTCAGAGATATTTTCCAAGCATTGAGAGTGCTTCAAAAGCTGTGAGAGAGGGACTGACCCAAGAAACTTTGTATATTGCCTCGCATCATGATGACTGTGTTGGATTTATTTATTATATACCTGCAGGTGCCTTTCACAGTTTTCCTTATATTCACCTTATCTCAATTAAAAAGGGATACAGAGGTAAAGGGATAGGGACAAAAATGATGACTTTTTTAGAAAAACTGGTTTTTGAAGAGTTTGATAAATTATTTTTAGTTGTCGCAGACTTTAATCTCGCCGCAAAACGTTTCTACGAAAAAATGGGTTATCAACAAGTAGGAGAAATCCCTGATCTCTATAGAGTCGGAATTACTGAATACTTGATGATGAAAAAAAAATAATGAAAGATATTGGGTTCATTCCCTACTGTGTCTAGTTGCAGACTAGCATGTACCTGAAAAATTCTCGAATTGAATCCATCAGTTCGTTTACAAATTTGACCATTTTAGTAGAAAATAAATTGTTCCTAACCCTAATTGTCGCGATGACGAGCCGGAATATATCAGTCAATTCACCCGGTATTTCTCACTCAGTAATTTCGAAGCCACTTTGATTTGAAGATGGTGTCTACTCTGAGTCTTTTGGTAAATGAAAGGATCTTTTTCTAGTTAATACTAAACTACTTGCTAGAACGAGACTTGTAAGTATTATTAATTATTTAGAAAGCTTTCGTTAATACTTACATATACTACACTCTATGTAACTTTACTTGATTTTATTTGGGGCAATATTTTTCTCCTTTTCATAATAATAACTGACCTCTCTTTTATTATGTTTAGCTATATTATGACTAAATAATTGGCTTATTTACTCTTTCTTCACCTTGTTAACTATTATTTACTTTACCTTCTTTTCTTCAAAGAATATTAGCATTCCATAACAAGATCGATGTAATCACCACTAAACTTGGCCTCACCATCATTTTTTCTCATTTGATATTTTATAAACCCGACACTCTGATACATCCGTTGTGCAGGCAACAATTCAACATTGGTTGTCACAATTATTTTTTTCACTTCCTTCTCCTTTATTCTGCCAATAGCTTCTTCTAATTGCTGTTTTCCATATCCTTTCCCTTTGTAGGTTGAACGCAAACAATTGTGTCCGATCTGAACGTAATCTGGTCGCTCCCTTGGATCCCACGAAACTAAACCGATTGGCACACTATCTACCACGGTGATTAAGCCGGCTTTATCTGCAATATCAAGGTTATCAAAGAAAAAATCATCAAAACTCTTCCAATCTGTTCCCCAGACTAACTGATATCGCTCATCATAAGCATATGCATCTGTTAGTAATTCCTTAAGTATCCCACGACTAAAGTCACTAATTTTCTTAAACTCAATCGTCTTTTTAAAAACCTCCTTTATTATATGGCCTCACTTATTCTTTATAAAAAAAAGTGCTACCCATTTTTAATAGCTGGTAGCCTAATTTGTACGATTATCTCATTCTATGTTGAACTTATAGGATAGTATTCATCCCTTTTACAAAAAAAACATCGTAATGAAAGCCAACATCATCATTAAACAAATAACCCAATGCCTTAATCCACGAATATGACAAATCATCCTCCCAACGACGTGGCAACCTTTCATGAGTCAATTCAAAAGACACCCATCTTTGCAATAGCCTCCTGAATAATTGAAACAGCTTTTTGATAGATAGCTGAGGTTTTGTCTGCTGTCTTTATGATAAAACCAACTAAGGTGGCGGTTGGATTATCTCCTTTTTCACCGTGAAATCCCATTTCCTTTCTTTTGAACAATCCCACCAAATATCGTGTGGAGACTCATTATTGATAGGTATTTTTAGAAGCCATCCCTTTTCATTTTGAAACGGTGTGTTTTCTAAATAACTCAAGATTCCTTGGATTATTTCTTGGGGGCAATCAAAAAACACCATGCTTTTGTAATTCAATAGCTCAAGATGTGGCAAGTGGCGACGAATAGTCACTCCATAAATCAGACTCTACTCCATGTAAAACTCGCCATCTTCATCCGATACCACACTAATGCGTTTAGAACTGTTTCTTTGTTATCGCCTTCATTATGATAGTCCCATAATGCTAGATCGAGTGGTTTGACAATCCTTTAATTAAATTTTTTTGCTCGATCAAATGCCTTTACTATCTTATCCCTTCTTTTTTTCAAAATTTATCGCTAATATTATTTGTTCTAATTAGTACCAATTCTTTCATTTTGTTAATTATATAATGAAATACCTAAATTTTCTATCATGTATCGATTTATTGTAACAGTTTGCGAACGAGTTATTATCACTACCCTTATTTCTTAATAGCCCTCCCATAGTTTATTAATAGTCTCTATCAATCTGAAAATGCCATAAACATCTAGTATCATTTTTAGATCTAATTAAACCAAAACATGCTTAGAATTACCCAGCGAGATGAACTAAAAATAGTAAAAATCTCACCGTATTTTTTTTGTTCTGATTCATTTAAATAAATATCTAAGCTTTCTTGAATTGACATAAAAGCCTCCTATAGTTAGTCTAATATTTCTGTATAACCTAGGTACTTTTCCTGTAATAATTCATTTTGTGTCATTTAATTTTTCCTCTTAATTCCAATTCATATAATCTTTAAACTATATTGAAATTGCTATTTTTCTTCTAATGTCAATCTCGACTAGCGATTACCATTACTTCTTTTTTGCAAATAACTTTTTGAAACATTATTCATAGTTGCTACTATTTCAATAATATGGACTCTTACAAATACACCATCACCGAAGTTATCGCAAAGAGCTCATATGACAGATGACGAAATGGGAGCTATGAGGGTACTTGTCATAAAACAATTTCCAAAAGCAGCAGAAGAAAAAGAGAAAGATTAAAATGAAGAGTCTAATCTAAAAACACTATAAAGAAAGTCAATAGACCGCTAGGCTCACCTAACATCGCTATTGACTTTCTTTATTGAGCATGTATTTTGTCAGTTCCCGAGGAAGTCACGAAATGGCTAATACCCTGGTTTGTCCCTCGAGCTTTTTCAGCATAACATGCCCGCCGTTTGCTTTAGTATTTGAATTTGTTCTTTCAAACCTTTTTACTTCACCCTCAGAATCTAATAAAATAGTTTTGGAAAACTGGAGCATTCTTTATACTTTACTAATATACAATCTGCTTCCACACTCATAAATCTATTATTTTTCCAACAAAATTTTTATTTGTCTTTTTGTTGCGGGTATCATTTCTTTCGGTCTTTCAACATACTTATCGTTTTCTATTGTAATTAAGCAATTATCGCAAGTTTTGTAAACAATCGTTTGATCTGTGGAAGATGAAATTTTTAAATTAGCATCTTGACAACTTGGACATAACTCTTCTGTCATAAATGTAGCAACATCCCATACCATATGAATTACATTGCCACAAATCTCTTTTTCAGTTGCTTCGAGCATCTCTTTTGCATAAAATGATGCCAATCCTTCTAAATTATCATCTGTAGTCCCTAAATAAAATTCTTCTTCTTTAAATTTTTCAATGCTATTTAAACTGTTTTCAAAAACAAAATTTCTAAAATTGAAGTCATACTTGTTGATATATTCAATCAATTTTCCGAAAAATATTGAAAGTTCATTTTTTGAAAAATTTTTATACAATTGTACAATTTCTTCGTTCATGTTTATCCTCCTATGGCTTTGGTATCGGATACGTAGTGACTAAATTACCTGCTTTATCTGTTATAATACGAATGTCAATATGGTCTGTTACAATATATATAAGCTTCTCCTTTTTCAAATACTCCATGTCTAAGGTTTCTTTATTAAAATCACTTTTATTCTCTCGCCATCTTTCATCATTTAGCCATTTATCTAAACTAATCGCTAAACCAAACTCTCTTTGAAGAGTCTCTTCGTTGCCAGCGTGGGAAATTTCTATCGACTTGCTATTTTCACCTTTAAACCACATTTTTTCAGCTAACTCTCTATAACCAAACGATATTTTTTTTATTCATATTTTCTTTTATATAAATTTGCACACTAACACCCTCCTTATTTAGTCTTAAGCCAGATATAAGCGTTCCAAATATTGTCAACTAATTCATCCAGTTTACCTTTTGAAACACCTTACTTAACTGACTTAGAAATTAAATCATATATACTATTCTTATCTGTGATTTTTCAATTATTATTCTTTCATCTAGCGGTGAACTTTTCCCTCCACCAGTACTCTTTATTACTGAACAATATTGATAATATTATTCAATAAATTATTTTAGTTATCACTCTTCAACATTATAGTTGATGAGGTACGATGCCTTTGACAACCTTTTTTTCATTTTTTACTAACCATTCTCTGTAGATTTCTTCAAATCTAGTTTCCTCTTCATCAGAAAAGCCGTTAAATATTGCTTTATCGATATTTTCTTCATTAAAATATAATATTTCATCGCTTACTAACCCAAGGGGATAAATACAGCCTGAATAGTCAAACATCGTTTTTTGATTTTCAATAACTACCAAGGGACCTCTATTTAAAATCATAATTTTTTTTGAACCTTCATTTAAATAAACAATACTTCCAATTGCTAACACACTATCACTCCTTTCATTGAACGTTAATAACAGGCTTATTTTGACTTAATGAATTGCACCTTATAATCTTCTCCTAAAATAGAAAAAACGTTTAAAAATAAAATCATTAAAAAAAAGATTAACCAACAAATTAGCATAAGCCAATTTCCATTATTCAAAAACATTGCAGTTGTTGCCCAACATACCAAAACTGTTAATAGATAGCCACCAAAGCATTTAAACATATACGCTATCGAACTAGGAATTATCCTTATTTTTTGTTCACCCATTGCTTCTAGACTCATGATACTTGTCACCATTTTTTTTGCCCGTATGGACATCTGAATTCTAAACGTAATTGCCAAAATTATGAAGACACATAATACAACCCCATTTGCCTTTATAGTTAAATTATTATCAAAATACACGTCAATTCTATTTAAAAATGAACTTATTGCTATGGCAATTGCAGCATAGATAGTCAAAAATGCTGGTTTTTTTTGATAATCATTATATAATACTACTAACTTTTTTTCGTTTTCTTTTGATAATTTCATCATTTTTTTAGGTATAAACCAATCTAAGAACGGGAAAAAATAACTGATACAACCTGATTCCGAGTCCACTAAAAAGCATTCGCCTTCAAAGTAAATTAGACGATACCTTATATTTCTTGTAACACCTTTCACTTTAACATTTTTCATTTTTACCACGCCCAATTCATTGGATTTATTGCATTACCAATATTACACAATACATCTCCTATCAAGTAAAAAAGTACTTATTTTTTATCATTTATAAAAGTGACATTATAAGTCCCATCGAGATCGAAAAAATGCTAAAGTATAATCAAACCAATAACGTTATCATTGAAACGTTTAACATAATGTCATTTCCTTCTAAAAGAAGTGATTCCACTACAATCTATATAACTAAAAAATAAGCTGATCGTCACATTTAGTAGTCTGCGACAACCAGCTTTGCCTATATAATATAGACGCTTATTTTTATTTCTGCACCGCCTATGAACTGTTAAGCCAATAATTTGCTAATAAATTACCTTATTATATATTCAGTAGGCTCTTCAAATGTTTCTAAGTCTGTCTCTATCCAGACTCCTTCACTTTCTCTAAATACATGAAATCTTAGGGTGAGTATCCCCTCATTAAAAGACAAAATGAAACAGATATTATCTACTTCAAATTTTGTCATGATTTTGTCAGATAGAATTTCTATAATGATCTGCCCTAGCATATACTGTCTTTCTTCCGTCAGGCTTCCTTCATTAGCAAAATAATCCACCACACGGATTTCATTATTCGCCGCTTCATATCCAGTTTTATCACCATACATTTTTAGTACTCTTCCAAAGTCCTTTTCACTTATGATGACTGGTTCATCAGATAGTATAATGCATTCATTAATTTCAATAATTCCTATTTTCAGAATTTTTTTTACTAATTTCGGATAATCATACAACGTATCTTCAAATTTTTCTTTAATTTGAAGCATTTTTTTATTTTGTTTTATCATGTCCTAACACATCCAATCCCTTGTTTATTCCATCTTTAATACGTTTATCGTTAAGTTTCTTTTGAATTCTATTTGGAGCTATTTCACCTGTTTTCGGATTAACGAATTCCCCAGTATCTGGTTCATATCTCCACTTTATATTATTACCTTCATGATAGTGTACATCTCCCGGTCGTTTGCCCGGTGCGGGATTTTCGACATCAACCCTTTCGGTCTTACCATTTTTCCAAGTAGTCTTACTTGTTACTTGTGTCCCGTTTTCTCCCAACATGTAGTCATTCTCTTGATCCTGATTTGACTTTATCAAAGTAGGCGCATTACCTATTGTTTTCAATGCTTCTGATCCTGCATGTAAATTATTAATTCCTCTAACAATTTTCCAGGTTTTATCGATAAATTGAGGAAACCCACTGACCCCTGGAAGGATTA
The DNA here is from genome assembly GCF_963518325.1 of uncultured Vagococcus sp. Taxonomy (NCBI): domain Bacteria; kingdom Bacillati; phylum Bacillota; class Bacilli; order Lactobacillales; family Enterococcaceae; genus Vagococcus; species uncultured Vagococcus sp. Next base: position 14,766 of record NZ_CAUQJB010000001.1, read on the forward strand.
GTACTTCACGACGACTGATTTTCATATTAACAATCTTATATAAGCCTTTGTCTAATTGGTCTCCGTACTCGCCCAAAATAGAATAAAGCTCTTCATATTCATTTCTGCTTAAATACTTTCCATCTTTTTTTAGCAACCATTCTTTTTCTATTTTCTCTAAATCTGAATGATATTCTATTTCATATCCTTTTATTATTTTTAGAGCCTTTTCGGCTTTTAGTTTTTGATGTTCTTCTAAACATAGTTCACGCTTCATCCATGATTCATTAATTACCGTTGCCCAATCCATACTATTACCTCTCGGCAATACAAAACTCCCGCTACCAGAATCCCATGATATATTAACCTGTGTAGCGCCTAAAGAAACGGCACTCTTCAAACCATCGATCTCGGCAAAAATATCAGGCGACCGACCATTAAACTCCAACAGTTTATCTAGTTTCTCTTGTAACTTTTGCTTCGCCCTTCCATAAGTTGCCATCAACGAATGAGCGCCAGACATCCGAGACGCGATGGACCCATCTAAGGCACCCTCCTGTTGCTGACGAAACAACATGCTCTGTAAACGACCCTGAAGATCAGACAGTTCTGACATCTGACGATTCAATTGTTCAATTTTTTCTCTCAGGTCTGATTCTCTCAAATCACCACTGTCAACTGCCGCCATATATTCTTCTGGGAATTTCTGGCAAGCTTCCATGACCGCTTCTGATAAAAGTATACCACCTTTTGATAAGGGAATTAAGACCGTACTGAAAAATTGTTTAGCCGAATCGTAAGCCGCTCCCTGCAGTTGTGGGCTACCAACGACAAAGTCATTAATCGCTCGTTGTAACTGCTCGTACCCTTGTTTCTGTTGACGGCAAATAGCCGCGACACTTGAGGCTTGGCTTTGGGAGGATGAGACATACATATCCACACTCATGATAGTTGTTCCTCCTCTTCTCTCATTATTGTTTGTTTGTCTTTGTAAAGGTCATCTAGTTGCTTTTGAAGGGATTGATGTTGGTGTTTCACATCTTTTCTCACACTTGAAAGTGTTTCTTCCATCTTTCGTGAGTCTTGATAGACTTCATGAGATAGTTCTTCAAAAAACGGAGAATCATCTGTCCCACTAAACAAATAACGCATATCACTGAACAAGTGATTAGCTTTTGAAAAATGTCCGAAACAATCCTCTTCCAATCGTTCTAATTTGGTTTCCTCACGATATAAATCGACTTCTCGTTCATTGAGTTGCTGTTCTTGCTTCATCAACACCAATTGTCTATCGGTCATTTAAGGATACCTAATGGATTGATTAAGGAATCCCGCACACCTTTATCCACCGCTTCAAAGCCTTGAGCCACGCTATGAAGATTACTGGTTGCCAGTTGAACTGCGTCTGAAATACTTTTACCGCTATCTAGGGTGGCGTTAACTGCTTCTCGGGCATTTGTATTCCCTTTAACAGTCGTTTGGCTGTCCAAGGATGGTTTGCCTATTCCCGAAAGGGTTCCTAAGGCACTGGCAATTGCCGTCGCTTTTTGTTGTGCTATCCCCAAATCACTTGATATTGTCATTGTCGATCCCCTTTTTTATTGTTATGCCTTAACAATATCGAATAACGGACTAAAAGTATACAGAAAATCATTTATTAATTTTTATTATTAAATTTGAGCAATAATTAACGAGGAAACTGTGTGAAGCGGAGCTTAAATCATGAATTTCAAACACCTATATAGTAAAATACAGTTCAACACTTTCACAACGTAAGGAACGGCGATTTTAAGAGGTAATATTCATAAAATTTATAGATGGTGAAACAGCTGCAGCTCATTTTTAAAAATTTAATACTAAGCTTGCTATTCAGAAAAAGAAGTCAATCCCAATGCAAAAAAAATAGCATTGGGATTGACTTCTTTTTAACATCTACTGATTTTGTTTAAGTCCGAGGGGACCATAAAACAGCCGAACCATAAACTAGTTTCAGATATTTCACCTCTCCTTAGATTTGGCAATTTGTTTTTGCAACTCGTAATCTTAATTATTCAAGTTATTAAAGCAGCCTATAACAGTTACCTTTCTCAAGTAATCTTCTTTGCTAGAAGTATCACGTTCTGATACCTGATAACTTTTTACTTGAGCAAAGAGACTGATACTAAGTAATTCCGAATCTTCAATCAATAAACATACGTTTTTTGATTTTAAGCCCTTGACTACTTTCTTAAAAGTAACACGTCTTGATACCCTTGGTCGTTTTATTGCCGCGCTGGACAATGATATAATCGTATTCTGCTCTTTTCTTTCTATAATATCCCACCATCATACTCAGCAGTGATCCATAACTCTAAATGTGACACATTCTGACATCTCTAAACAATTTATTAACGCTCAAATTTGCATTCTTAAATGATTCCACATCATTAATCACTTAATTTCTGTTGCCCCTTTTAAATAGTTGACTATCTTCTTAAAAGTATCAAGTCTTGATACCTTTGTTCATTTTATTGCCGTGCTGAGCATTGCTATAATCGTATTCTCACCTTTTCATTATATATACGACTGTCGTTGACACATAACTCTAATCGTAACACGTTCTGATACCTCTAAACTATTTATTGTGGCTCAAATATGCATTCTCAAGCCACTCCTAATCTTTAACCAAATAATTTCCGTTGCCCCTTTTAAATAGTCGACTATCTTCTTAAAAGTAACAAATCTTGATACCTTTGATGGTTTTATTACTGCGCTGAGCAGTGCTATAATCGTATTCTCACCTTTTCATTATATATGACTGTCGTTGCTCCCATAACTCCAAACGTGACATGTTCTGATACCTCGAAACTATTTATTGTGGCTCAAATATGCATTCTCAAGCCATTCCCTATCTTTACCCAATAATTTCCGTTACCTCTTTTAAATAGTTGACTACTTACTTAAAAGTAACAACTCTTGGTACCTTTGATTGTTTTATTACTACGTTAGGTTTTGATATAACAGCATTCTGACTTTTTCGTTTGACGTATGACTATCATCTTACTGATTGGTTAATCATAACTCTAAACGTGACACTTTCTGATCCCTTAAAAATATTTAGCGACGCTCCAAGCAAAATTCCTAAGCCACTTCTCTTCTTTTCCCATTAATTGACGTCTCTCATTTTAAGCAGGGACTGCATTCTAAAAGTAACAGCTCTTGATACCTTTGATTATTTTATTGTTGCGCTGAGCATTGATAGAATAGGATTCTAAATTTTTATTTTTAAATATGGTCGTCATCTTGCTCAGCAGATATCGTAACTATAAACGTAACATTTCCTGATACCTCAAACTATTTATTATCGCTCAAAACTTTAGTCCAAAGCCATTAAACATCTTTAGCCTATTTAACTTCAATTTCTCATTTTAAGCAATGGACTATTTTCTTAAAAGTAACAAGTCTTGATACCTGTGATCATTTTATTGCCGTGCTGAGCATTGCTGTAATCGTATTCTCACCTTTTCATTATATATGACTGTCGTTGCTCCCATAACTCCAAACGTGACACTTTCTGATCCCTCAAACTATTTATTAAGACTCAAAGGACTACTACAAAGCTACTTCCTGTCTTTTCCCTACTAACTTTACATTTCTCATTTTAAATATTGGACTCCTTCCTTAAAAGTAACAAGTTTTGACACCCTTAATTTTTTTTTGCGCCGCTAAGCATTGATATAACAGCATTCCACCTTTAACATTTTATTGGATAATGAACCATAATTATACAGGTGACACTTTTTGATACCGTTGATGGTTTTATTGCAACACTGGGCTTTGATAAAATGGTCTTTAATATTTTACATAGAACCATCATCTCAATGAGCAGTGAATCGTGGCTATAAAGGTAACAAGTTCTGATACCTTATCACAATTTTCTATGGCCTGAGCTCTTATTTGACGGTCAATTGCGTGTCTCACCATTGCCTTACCTAGATTTGAAGGAACAGATTTTGATCCCCTATAAATAATTTTATCGATTCTATTCCCCATCTGTCGCGATTCACTCATATTTTGATGGCTATATTTGCCCATCTAACCTTTTGGTCGTGCCTTCAACGTGACAAATGATGATACCTGTCACCTATTTTCTGCCTCCCAACAGCTTGATACAACACGGTTTAACACTATTATTGCATTTGCCAAACATTACCAAATCCTTCACAATATTCTCCGCAATTTCTACCAGAGATTCATAAAGACTGTCTTTCGTAAAATAGTAATACGACGAGCTGCCGTAAACTTTGTCAAATATCGATCGTACGCTCTATGATCTAAAAGTAATTTCATGTCGAGAATCTCGTTCATTTGCTCAACAAGGTAATCTGTATCAACTTCGTCAAAATAGAGTGGCAGATTGACTTTGAATGTTGACCCTATCTGATTCTGGAACTCTAATTGAAGTTTTTTAACGTAGTTCTTGTTTTCATTAAACATGACGCTTCCCCCTTTTATGATTGACTATTGGCCAAGCTTTTCCCTTTTAAGCAATGCCTTTTCGGCCATTTCAATAGCGTCTAGATACATCTCTTGATATGTAACAGCTTTGTCTTTGTAACCGCTCAAGGCTAACCCCAATAACATTTTATTCAGTCGCGATACACTGGCACCTTGTTTTCCAGCAAAATAAAGACTAAGTGCGACTCCAACTTCATGTAAACTACGCCCATCCACTTCCAAAATTGTGTACTCCCATTTTTTCAACTTCTCCAATTGTTTGTTTGCTTCCTTCCTCTATGTCGCCCCTTTGAAAACTAAGAATAATCTGTTGTTCCACTGCCACTGCGGTATAATGTGGAAGCTTCTTTGATTTTTTACTAACAACTAAGCGTTCACCACAGGCTTCTAGTGCCTTCGAAAGCTTCCCTAAATCTAAATTTGCCCCTTCACCTCGCTCCATCCGCTTAACTGTTTGACAACTCACGCCCATTTTTTCCGCCAGGTTTTCTTGCGTCAACTTGTTGTCACGTCTTACCTGAACTAACAATTGTGAAGCTGACTCAAGTAGTTCTTTTTGCGGTTGATTTTTGGCCATCTGACCGTCTCCTTTCCTTTATCCCCTTTACTTCACTCTATCCAAACCTTAAAGGTGGTTTGATAAAATAACAAAAATAACTATTACCCTAAAATTGAAATTTTAGTAAAAAAAGTTTTTTTCGATTAAAATAACACGATATTTCAACAAAATTTTTAGTATTTGCCCCTTTTATCATCTCCATGATTCATGGCGGACACGACTGATACAATCATCTTTGATTATATTTTTTTACTCATTTTTTTGAATTTAACTACCTGTTTTTTCTCATCTCTCACCTTATCTTTGCATTAAGAACAAGGGGCAATAGTGGATTATGAGAAAATTCTTATTATTCTTTTTTTTAGGCTTTTTTAATAACAAAAAAATCGTAGAGTCTTTTTACGGCCGAGGTATTGGTCACTCTTCGAAATACAAAGGACCTAAGACACATTAAGTTTCAAGTGGAAAGCTAGATATGAGGTTAATCCTATCATCTCTTGTTACGAGCATATAATGAGTGGTTTCTCCAACAATTCCTAATCTTTCTTGAGCCATTCAATTTAGATAGACTCCGATGTTTGTTAGATAGGACTGCCATAACCTTTTTCTCTATACTCTTGAAGCTCTTCCAGACTATTATAAGTGTCAATTCTTCGACTCTCGTCAGCCATACAAATAGACTCGATGAAATTTAACAGAACAGTTAATTGACTTCTGAAAATTCAAAACTTTTTATACTAGCACTATCCTCCAGCGTATTACCGTCGCTTTAAATACCATGCAAAACCAATATATTGACTATGACGGTTCCAACGATACGACGGACCAAAGTCTTCAATTACCTGCCTATCACACTCCTAAGGTTATTTGATAACCTTAGGTTCGATTGAAGAAGAACCTCGCCAATCCGTTGAGTATTACGCACCTACCACCTTTTGCCTACAATTTTTCATTAGTTGTCAGCCTACCCTATGTGAACGTGCCATACTTTCCAAATTATTGCCTCAAAAAAAAAACAGTACAACCAATAGTTGGTCATACTGTTCTTAACTGTTAGTCTATTCCAATTTCAGCACGAACCACATCTGCAATTTTATCGACATAGTAGTTCACTTTTTCTTGAGTTGGCGCTTCTGCCATGACTCGCAATAAAGGCTCTGTTCCAGAAGGTCGGACAAGAATCCGTCCATCACCGTTCATTTCAGCTTCAGCTTTATCGATTGCTTCTTTAATCGCAGGAACATCCATAGCGCCATGCTTATCAGAGACTTTAATATTGACTAATTTTTGCGGGTATTCTTCTATTTCACTGGCCAACTCAGATAATTTTTTACCTGTCTCACGCATAACATTAATCAACTGAATTCCAGATAAAAGACCATCACCCGTTGTGTTGTAATCAAGGAAAATCATGTGACCCGATTGCTCGCCACCAAAGTTATAGCCATTTTTGCGCATTTCTTCTACCACATAACGGTCACCCACTTGTGTTGCTAAAGCAACCATGCCTTCAGCTTCAACCGCTTTATGGAATCCTAAGTTACTCATCACCGTTGAGACGATGGTATTTTTCTTCAAACGTCCTTGTTCAAACAAGTACTTGCCACAGATAAACATAATTTTGTCGCCATCAATAATATTTCCTAGTTCATCTACAGCAATCACACGGTCGCCATCACCATCGAAAGCTAAGCCTAAATCAGCTTGTTTTTCGACCACTAATTTAGCTAAAGCTTCTGGATGAGTCGATCCAACACCATCATTGATATTTAAGCCATTTGGGCTGGTTCCCATCGTATAAAAATCTGTTTCCAAGTCAGCAAAAACACGATTAACAAGTGGCGTTGTCGCACCATTAGCGCCATCTAAGCAGACACGAATATTATCAAAATCACCTTCAACTGTATCCGTTAAAAATTGTGAATATTTTAAAATACCTTCTGGAAATTCGTCAACCGTTCCTAAACCAGCTGCCGACGGGCGCGGTAAGGTGTCTACTTCGGCATCTAACAGGGCTTCGATTTCCAACTCTTGGGCATCGACTAATTTGAAGCCATCAGGACCAAAAAATTTAATCCCATTATCCAAAGCAGGATTGTGTGAGGCAGAAATCATCACACCTGCTGCTGCTTTTTGCAGACGAGTTAAATAAGAAACACCTGGCGTAGAAATAACTCCTAACTGGAAGACTTCAATCCCAACAGACAACAATCCAGAAATTAACGCATGTTCCAAAAGTTGACCAGAAATTCGCGTGTCACGTCCAACTAATACTCGAGGTTGTTTATCTGATTCCTGATTATGCTGACATAAGACATAGCCGCCGTAACGCCCTAATTTAAATGCTAATTCCGGTGTAAGCTCTTGATTCGCAATCCCTCTGACACCGTCTGTTCCAAAATATTTTCCCATTTTTTAATACCTCTCCATTACTTCAAAATTTTAACAAGGTTGTTATTTATTGATTAGAATCATCTGTCATTTGACTGTTAGATGAACTGGTTGAACTAGATGAATTTTTCGTACTGCTTGGTTTTGTACTTGACTTCGTTGTTGATTCCGACACTTTCGGCTTATCACTCTTGACTGCGGTGATATTAACTTCAACAGCTACTGGATCGACTTTGACATTTTCTGGCGCAGTGATCGTATACGTATCTGTTTTGCTTTCGGTAATTTTACTGGTATCGATGTATACCTCTAAGCTTTCGATTTGGTCAATAGCCTCACGGGGCCCACTAATTTTCACATTTTCATAGCTAGTGTCAAATTTAAAGGAAGCGATCCCTGATGGAATTGAGCCCGACTGTTTTAGGGTCAGTGGCACTGACTTACTCGGCGCATCCACGGTGACTTTCATGATGACATTTGTTGGATCAATAATCACACTTAATACATTACCATCTTTATCTAAAGCAACCACATCGACGCGTTTCGATAAATCATCCGATAAATCACGATCATCATCTAGTGAAGCCACTACTTGGTCGATTTGATCAAGGGTGGTTGTGCCTGATGTGATAGCAACTTGTGAAGGATCGACACTAATGTTTTCCAGAGAATAACCATTTTTCAATAAATTATCATTGACCTTCGTGGTGACATTAAAATTACGAGTTTCTCGCTTTTCAATTCTTACTTGGATATTTTTATCCTTTAATGTGGCACGAACAGCTTGATTCAATCCCGTTACTTTAAGAGGCACTTCATAGACGCCCACTGAGTAAGAGGTCAAATCAGCCTCGACCTTAAAATTACGAGTTTGACTATTGGACTCAATATCCAATAAAAGTTGGTTGGAACTTTTTAGATAGACTGTCGTAGTCGCTTCGTAACCAGCAACATAGAATTTATTCTCGTCGTACTTCAATTTGATTGGCACATCGTCCACAGATGTTGTCAGTCCCGTATCGCTTGTGGGGCTTTTCAGAGGCTGATTAATCGCCGTTGCATTGAAAAAGAGCAGTAAGGCAAAAAACAGAGCTAAAATCCTAGTAAACCACTTACTATCAGTTATTTTATCCATTATTTGCCACCTCCTTTAGAGATACCATCTAAAAAGGTTTGGAACAAATTCTCTTTTTCCTCATTTTTTTCTTTGACCAATTCTCGTTTCAGCACTTTCAAATACTGTTCCTGCGTTAAATGAGTATCCAAATAATTATTCTGAGCAATGCTAACATCTCCAGTTTCTTCCGATACGATAATCGTCAAGGAATCACTGACTTCACTAATTCCCACTGCAGCCCGATGTCGCGTTCCAAATTCTTTGGGAATCGACTCATTTTCAGATAAAGGTAAGTAAGCTGAGGCTGCCGCAATTTTATCATCACGAATAATCACAGCACCATCGTGGAGTGGTGTGTTGGGAATAAAGATGTTAATTAGCAATTCCCCCGTTATTTCCGCATTAATTGGAATCCCGGTTTCAATGTACTCTTCAAGACCGGTCGTCTTTTGGATCGTAATCAAGGCGCCAATTTTCCGCTTCGCCATGTATTGAATGGCTTTATCAAAGGCATTTACCATCGCTAAATCTTTTCGCTCACTCTTACTGGTTTTTCTAAAAAGAGCACCACGACCTAGATGCTCTAAGCCACGCCGGACTTCTGGTTGAAAAATAATGATGGCTGCTATTACGCCATAAGTGATGACCTGGTCCATCAGCCAAGAGACCGTCATCAATCCAAGAAGGGCGCTGACAATTCTGACAACAATAATCACCGCAATCCCTTTAAGCAACTGGACCGCTTTGGTTCCTTTAACTAAACTAAACAATTTATAAATTAAATACCACACCACTAATATATCTAAGATGTTTATTAAAAAACTTGTTGTAAAAATATAATTGTTAAATAAATCATTCCAGCTATCAAATTTAAAAAGATTCATAAACTGACTCCACATAAGTCTCACTCCTAATCCATAATAGGTTTGTCTTAAATCACCAATCACTGGGCTTATGGTAACAATCCTATTCCCATGGGTCCGTTATTCCCTATTTTCTTGTTACATAGGGCTATCGATAAAAAAGTTATCCAACTAAGTATACCATATTCTCAAAAAGCTGGAAACAAAACAATCAGTCAAATCCTTTTAGATCCTTTCAAAAGAAAAACTATAATTGTCAAACTGATAGACAAAGGTTATAGATAACTCATACTCGTAATTGTAAGACAGATACAACAATAATGACTGACATTAAAAAAACTTAATAATCCTCCTCAAATTACTTAAGGCAAGCCCTATTATGATAGACATCTCATCATAACAGGTGATTTAGCTTATATAAAAAGCAATAGACCTAACGTGCAGGCCTATTGCTTGATATTAAAATACTTTTATTCGATGGTCATAATAGACTGGTTGAATACTTTGGTCACAATCGTGGTAAAAACTCACGATTTTTTGTGCAAACGTATCGCCAGAAATCTCCTCTAACACCTTAGCTCTGACATCTTCAGTCTGGTGGCTGTCACTTGGTTGCAGTTCCTTTAATACCCCTTGGGCAAGCTCTTCATCTGCCACAATTAAGGTACCAAGTTCACTATTGGGACCAACTAATGTGTCGGTATAAGCATTTTTCTTGGCCACAATCGCTGTTTTACAAGCTATTGCTTCTATATAAGTTAAACCTTGGGATTCAGATTCAGACGCACTGACAAAAACATCCGCCTGAGTATAATAATTCGGAACGTCGTAACTTTGCTTCTCACCAGTAAAAATCACAGCCTCTGAAATAGCCAAATCGGAGACAGCTTTTTCCAGTTCTTCCCGCTGAGGACCATCGCCAACAATCACTAAGCGAGCGTCTGGCCGCGACACTAAGACATATGGCATGGCATTAATCACTGCCATAATATTTTTTTCTTCTGACAAACGACTTAATGATAAAATAATTGGCTGGTCCTCTGCCAATTGAAGTTCTTGGCGAATATCATGCCCATCAGTAACAGGCTTAAACTTACTCAAATTCACCCCTGTTGGAATAATGCCGATTTTCGAATAAACCTCATATCCCCTTAACTGATCTTCCACTCGTTTGCTAGGAGCAACAACACCATCAGCTTGATTACAGAAATAACGAGATAAGGCCGCAACGTGACTAGGTCGCAATAACTTTCCACCCGCAATATAATGTAAATAATCCTCATACATGGTGTGATACGTGTGAATATGAGGGATTCCCATCTGTTTTGCTACATGTTTCCCTATAAACCCTAAACTAAACTCGGTTTGTGTATGAATGACATCTAACTTCAACTGGCGGGCAATTCGCAAGGCTTTATAATTGCCGCTAATAGCAATTCGACGATCCTTAAAGGACATAAAGGCGATACTCGGCAATCGAACGATGTTTTCTTCCATTTCATCTGCCTTAGGATCTGTGGTTGTAAAAATATAGACATGATGACCTTGGTCCTCCAAGCTATCTTTTAATGTTTTAATTGAGGTTGATACACCACTAACTTGTGGGAAATAAGTGTCTGAAAAAATTCCAATACGCATAATAATAATCTCCTTTTGATAAAAACAACAGGTTTAAAAGCACCCTAACGCTTCTAACTTCGACGTGTTTTAGTTGATAAGTTAATAATATAAGAATTTTCAGATTTTTGTATCCAACTTAAGTAGGAGTTTTCTTTAAACTATAGTCTGATTTTTTTCTACTTCCTAAAAATTCATTGTTTTTAGAATGATAATTGCTACTCTATAATTGTCACATAGGAGAATTGGTCTATTTATCTCCACTAAACATCTCACTGTCACAAAAATAACATCTTATTGATAAATAAATCCCTCTTTGTGACAAATCTGTTAGATTCAAAGGGCTTATTCCATGTTATACTATTTATATAGTCAAAAGACCACTCACGTTTTTTGGAATGATAAAGGAGGAGATTCGATGACCGGTCTAGCATTGTTCGCTACCTTATTTTTATCAGTTGTACTTATCTGGTTTATCTACACCACCATAAAGAGCTGTAATCCAAAATAAAGAGTCCCCATTTTAATTAAAATGAGGACTCTTTTCTTACTGACATTTATAGACGATGGCTTCATACGGCCGTAATGTTAAATCTTTGAGATCTAATTTTGAGTCGGGATAATTGCTAATAATAATCTCTGTGGCAACGTAAGACTCCGTTTGAAAGCTAGTGGGCTGCTCATAAAAGTTAGCCACCACTAACCAGCGCTCACTCCCCAACGCTCTCTCATAAACGTATAATTGTTCATCATCAGGCAACAATTCCTTGTAAGTCCCCAAGACAACAATTGGCTGTTCTTTCCGCAAGGCAATCAACCGTTGGTAATGATAAAAAAGCGAGTTCGAATCCGCCAAGGCATTTTCGACGTTTAATGTATCATAATGGGGATTCAACGCTAACCAAGGCGTTCCCTCGGTAAATCCCCCATTTAGTTGATGACTCCAATGCATCGGACGTCGAGCATTGTCACGACCTTTTTTATTAATCGACAAAAGGATCTCCTCTTTTGTATAGCCAGCTGCCAGACGCTCCTCATACATGTTTAGACTCTCAATATCATCTAACTGATGACGGTCAGTGACTGGTGTGTTAATCATGCCAATTTCTTCTCCCTGATAAATATATGGGGTTCCTTGTTGCATGTGTAAAATAGTTGCCAGCATTTTACCGCTTAAGATGCGAAATTCTGGCTTATCGTTCCCCCAGCGAGAAATAATTCGTGGGGTATCGTGATTATTCCAAAACAAACTGTTCCAACCATCACCTTTAAAACAGGTTTGCCATTTAGTGAAAATTTGCTTAAGCCGTTTAAAATCAAGTTCTTGCCAATCCCATTTTGCTTTCCCGGGAATTTCATCTAAACCAATGTGTTCAAATTGAAAAACCATTGAGAGTTCATCCCGCTTAGGATCTGAGTATAATTTAGCAATCTCAGGTGTGGCTCCCCAAGTCTCACCGACGGTCATGACATCGTAGTTGCCAAAGGTTTCTCGATTCATTTCATGTAAATAGTCATGAAGTTTCGGACCATTACCCGTCACGTTTAAATCTGGCTGCTTGCCAATTAAATCAATCACGTCCATCCGAAAGCCACCAATGTCTTTTTCTAGCCAAAAATTCATCATCTGCCAAACTTCTTGCCTCACCTTTTTATTTTCCCAGTTTAAGTCAGGCTGTTTCTTACTGAACAGGTGAAGGTAATACTGACCTGTTCGTTCGTCTAGCTCCCATGCCGGGCCACTAAACGTGGAAACCAAGTCATTAGGCATCTCACCCTTGACTGGGTCACGCCATATATAATAATCCCGATACGGATTCTCTTTTGACTGTTGGGATTCAATGAACCAAGGGTGTTCATCTGATGTGTGATTGACCACTAAATCCATAATCAAGCGGATGCCTCGTTCATGACACTGGGCAATCAGTTCCTCCATGTCAGCCATTGTGCCAAACTCCGCCATAATCCCTTGATAATTACTAATATCATAACCATTATCATCATTTGGTGATTCAAAAACCGGGCTTAACCAGAGTGCATCAATGCCTAGTTCTTTTAAATAGTCCAATCGGCTGATAATCCCTTGAATATCGCCAATACCATCATTGTTGCTATCTTGAAAACTTCTTGGGTATATTTGATAGACAACAGAGTCATGCCACCATTTCTTTTTTATCATCTCTAACGCTCCTCACACGTTTTATCTAGGGGCTCTCTTTGAAACTTATTTAATTGATCCCCGTGTCACACCGCCGATAATATATTTTTGGGCAAAAACATACACAATAATCATCGGTAACATGGCCATCAAATAAGATGAAAAAGCCAAGTTAAAATCCGTCCCGAATTCTGATTGGAAAACATATTGTACCAATGGTAATGTATTATTTTTTTGGTCATTTAAAATCAATAAGGGTAGCATAAAATCATTCCAAGCCCACAGACACGTCAGTATCCCTACGGTCGCATTCATCGGTTTGAGCATCGGGAAAATAACTTTCCAATAGGTAGTCCATTGACTTGCCCCATCAATGCTAGCTGCCTCTTCTAACTCATAAGGAATTGATTTTATGTAACCAACGTACAACATCGTGTTAAAGGCCATACCGTATACGACATAAAGGACAACTAAGCCAACTGGGTTATCCATGTGAAAAAAAGAGGTTTGTTTTACAATTGGTAACATGATAATTGGAAACGGGATAAACATCGCTGCAATAAAATAATAGTACAAGGCTTTAAAAAATTTAGAGCGTTTCATCCCTCGTGCTATGGCATAGGCCACCATTGAATTAGTCAGTATGGTTAGAACAACAGCGAAAAACGAAATAATCGCACTGTTCCTAAAAGCGTGAAAAAAATTCGTTTGTTTAATGGCATTGCTAAAATTTTCAAAATGAAACTGACTAGGAATCGCCAAAATAGAATCCGCCATCTGTTGGGGAGATTTAATGGCAATAATAATCACCATATAAAGTGGAAATAAGACAAATATAGAGCCAATTACTATCAAAATAGTTGAGGGAACATTTATTTTTTTTCCCATTACGCATCATCTCCTTCACGGCGTTGTAAGATTCTTAATTGAAATAGTGAGATACCTGTTATCACAATGAAGTAAATCACTGAGTTAGCCGATTGATAAGCCATTTCGCCACCTTTGAACCCACCATTGTAAATCAAAAAAGCAATTGATTCAGTTGATTTAGCTGGACCGCCACCTGTTAACGCAATGATCTGGTCAAACACTTGTAAAAAGTTCTTAAGGGACAGCACCATATTGATGGTAAAGAAAGGCGCAATTGATGGAAAAGTGATTTTCCAAAAATTTTGCCAAGTATTGGCACCATCGATTGCGGAAGCTTCATACAACTCTTCCGGTACTGTTTGCAGTCCTGACAAATAGAGGATAATATTCATGGCACACCCTTGCCAGACGGCAACAATAATGATCCCAATCCAAGCTAAATCGACACTTCCCAATATATTATTTTCTAGAAATGGCACATGGAGAGTGGTTCCCCAGGTCGGCAAGATATTAGCGAAAAAATAATTGAAAATATAGCCGACAATGAGTGTTCCCAATACGTTAGGCAAAAAATAAACAGCTCTGAAAAAATTCTTAAATTTAATCCGTGAGTTTAGCCCAATCGCCACTAGTAAACTAATAATATTGACCAATATAGTGGAAATTATTGCAAATTTAAAGGTAAACAAGTAAGAGCTTAAGACATTACTGTCTTTAAATAAATTCAAATAATTCTTGAGTCCCACCATATCAAAGGTTTTGTTCAGTCCGTTCCAATTGGTAAACGAATAAAACACGCCTTGCAGAAATGGGAATGTGTGAAACACAAAAAATAAAATAACTGCGGGAATTGTCATCATATACATCGTCTTACGATAGTTTCTCATAGTGTTATTCCTTTCTGTTCATGACTTTTGTCCATTCGCGATCCATAGTCGTTAAAAAAGCTGCCTTGTCTTGATTGATCACATAGGTCTGAACTTGAGCATCGAAGGCCACACCGCTGGGAATTAAATGATCGGCAAAATCAACGACTTGATTGTTTTGAATGTAAGGACTCAATGGAAGAAGATTTTTATTTTGAATGGCCATTCCTTTAATAGCCGGGATAGCATCTTGTTCTTCTAAGTAAAGAGAAACATTTTCTTCTTGGTAAAGAAATTTAATCAATTGATCGGCTGCTTCTTCTTTTTTCTTATTCGTGATTTCTGCTGACTGAGCTAACATTAAATCCACGCCTGATACTAAGCGGTTATTTGTGGGGTCATTGTTCACCGGCATGGCAAAGACGCCAATGTTAACTTCCGGATTGGCTTTCTTGATTTCCGGAATGGCCCATATCCCTTGAAGATACATGGCCGACTTCCCATTTGCAAAAGCCAGATTACCATCTGCGTATCCTTGACCATAACCATTTTTTTGGATAAAAGGGAAAAGTTGTGCTAATTTATCAGCGGCTTCGTCGTAGCCCTCAACAAACGTAATCTCTTGATTGCGACGCTTTTCAAAAAAATCAGTCCCCTGTGTATTAGCAACAATTGGATTCATGGCGCCTAATGTCGTCCAGGCATCTTTAATCGTAAAATAAAAGGGGTCAATTTTAAGCTTTTGAAAGGTCTCAGCTGCTGCTATAAATTCATCCCAGGTTTCCGGAACTTTTACCTGATGGTCCTTAAAGAGATCCTGATTGTATAGAACACCACTGGCATTAGCCACGAAAGGCAGTCCATACAAATGCTCCGTTAGGCCAACGTCTTTCAAAATTTGGACATACCCTTCCTGAGATTTAGCCGCCAAATCCGTATGATCAAAATTTTTAAGCTGTTCCGCGCCAATTAATTCTGAAAATAAATAACTGCCACCAATGCCAATGACTTCTGGCATTTGCCGTTTAAAGACTCGTGTGCGCAAAACTGTTTCAGCGTCTGGCGGGTAACTTTCAATGACCTTAATATCTGGATGTTCCTCTTGAAATTTTGCGATTAATTTACGAAAGGTCGGAATTGCCTCGGATTTTGTTTGGAAAAATTCAATCTCTACCTGATGGCTATCCTCTTTCCCACAAGCCGCCATCATGGCCGTAAGACCGATTAAACAGATGATCAACCACGCTTTCTTTTTCATTAATTCATCTCCTTTATATTTTACGTAAACGTTTAACTTAATTCGTAAAGCAAATCATTATTTGCTTTTATGTGCCACCGACCCTCTTTCAACTAGTTTATAAGGAACCATTTGGCTGACTATCTCATAATCTGATTCGCATTTCTTGATAATTTCTGTCACAGCCATATCGCCCATTTGGTACAAGGGTTGATGGATCGTTGTTAATTCTGGAAAGCTCAAAAGCGCTGTCATAGAATCGTCAAACCCACTGACAGAAATATCTTGAGGCACTCTTAACCCGCGTTTGCCACAGGCCTTAATCGCGCCGATAGCCGCCTCATCGCTGCCGCCAAAAATGGCTGTCAAATCAGGGTAACGCGTTAACAAATAGTTAGCACCTACTTCACCCATTTCCACACCGAAATCACCATGTCTGATCCAATCGGGCTTTACACTGAGCTCATGAGCCATCATCGCCTGCTGATACCCTTTAATTCGTGGAATACCAGCCACAGCATCTTTTTTATCGATTCCCACCATCCCTATTTTTTGATGACCCCGTTCAATCAAATAGGTTGTGGCATCATAAGCAGCTTGATAGTCGTCAATTTTAATATACGGATAATTAAAATCAGTGGATTGAGACGAGATAAAGATATGAGCGATGTTAGTCTTGATTAAATGATCGAACTGTAACTGATTGGGTTGAATCGACACGAAGATAATGCCTTCCACACGGCGTTCTGCTAAAGACTGTAAGGAGCGCTCAAAGTACTCCCCATTTTCACCACTATGGGAAAGTAAGACAGAATAACCTAACTCCTGGGCTTTACTTTCAATCCCTTCAACAATTAAGCCATGGTAATTCGTGACAACACTCGGAATAATCACACCGATTGATTGACTAAAATTTTTCTTCAAGCTACTTGCCATTTCATTTTTTTGATACCCTAGCTCTGCAATCACCTCTTCAACTTTTCTTCGGGTTTTCTCGCTAAAGCCTCCTTTGCCATTAATCACACGTGAGACGGTGGCTATGGACACCCCTGCTCCTTTGGCAACTTCCACCATTGATATTGACATTTTTTCACCTCGCTTTACGTAAACGTTTACTGTTTATATGTAGAACTTTATCATTGATTGTATCCGTTGTCAATCACTTTTCAGCAACTGCTCTCATTAAAAAGCAAGATATTGACTCACAACTATTGTATACTTTAAGTGAGCTTGAATTATTTAGCCTACACCTTTTAGAGAGGAGCATAGTCATGACTCAGTTAGACTTAACCGAAGAGCGGTGGCAAGCCATTTTAACCAATGACAGCCAAGCTGATGACCAGTTTTTCTATGCTGTTAAAACCACCCATATTTTTTGTAAACCCAGTTGTGCTTCCCGTCCGCCTAAACGAGAAAACGTCGCTGTTTATTCTGATGAACTAGGCCCATTAGAAGCTGGCTATCGCCCCTGTAAAAGGTGCCAACCACTTGGTAAAGCAGTCTCCTTAGACGCTTGGATAGCGGATATAAAAAACTATTTACAGCTTAATTACCAACGAAAGGTAACACTGGAAAAGATTGCCAATGATATTCACAGTAGCCCCTATTATCTCCATCATGTCTTTAAAGCACAGACTGGCCTTACGCCTTTGGACTACTTAACCAGTCTTCGGATCAACAAAGCCAAAGAACTACTCAAAACAACTTCCTACTCCATTGCGATTATTGCTCGCTATGTGGGAATTTCAAATCCCCCCTACTTTTCAGTGGTCTTTAAAAAAATCACTAAGGAGACTCCTAGTCATTATCGTAAAAAACATGAGACCTAAAACAAGTATTTTTCTTGTTTTAGGTCTCTCTATCATAAGGCACCAGACAATCACTTTCATGATGATCGTACTCTTGACATTCTCAGCTATTAGCAAATTTCAGCAGGCTATATATTATGATAACAGGTACCCCAATCATGGTTGTGGCAATTGCCATAAACGTTTTTAGGCGCTCTTTATTTTTTAAAAATAGAGACAGAATCCCCATAACGATCATCCCAAATAGCCCACCGGTTACATTTAAAATAACATCATCAACGTCCAGCGCCCCGATGTTGAAAATGAACTGAGTCGCCTCAAACCCCACACTTAGAACAAACATTAGGAAAAGTCCTGTCCATTTTCTTTTAAGTAAGATCCTTAGATACATGCCTAAGGGGATAAACAACAAGAGATTGCCCACAACATTAATGTCTGTTAAATCATTCATAAAATAAAAGGGCTCTAAATTAACCCGCCTTGGTCCCACTCTTGAATCGCTTAACATCTCCAGAGGTGATTCCCCTTTAAATAAGATCATCGAGCCCAAAAAATATAAGTATACAACGAACATCAGCCAAAATAGCAACGTGATTACTCGGCTTGTCTTGTTTTTTCTCATCATTAGCGCCCTCCTTCTAGTTTGTCTTTAGTGTACCATCTTTTCTGTCAGTCCTGCTGAGTCTTAAGAAGTAGTTTTGAAACTTTTAAGAACTTAACTCGCTATTAACGCCCTTCCTTAATCATTTGTTTGGAGATAGCTTCTTTAAAATGCTATAATCTAAGATGGAAGTAGTAAAAATAACGTTAGGAATAGATAGAATGAAAAAATTAACCATTGATTGGAATTATTGGATTGTCCGCTTCATCTTTGTTTTGGCTGTAATTGTTGGGTTTAAAGCCATTTCAAACTTTCACCTTTTTACCGATGGTGTCAAAAATATGTTAAGTGTCTTATCACCTTTTATTATCGGCTTTATTGTGGCTTACCTATTAAGTGGTCCCCAAAAGAAGATTCAACAACTCATCTCTAAATTTGAAATTCCCTTTATTCAAAAAAAGAGCCGTGGACTTAGTATTTTGATTCTCTATGTAGTTGCCTTACTTTTTATTTTTTTGACCCTTAATTATGTGGTCCCTTTAATTATCAAAAACTTAATGGATTTATTGAATTTATTGCCCTCTTTTTATGCCTATTTAACTGATTTAGCTAACAGCTTAGAAGATAATGGGATTATTGAACTGATAAAATTGGAAGAATTGTTAAAATCAGTGACTGCTAGCTATTCACCTGAAAAACTTATTTCCCAAGGAACGGCTTCATTAGCATCCATTGGCCTTTTTGCCAAAAGCATCTCCTCCATGGTTCTTAATACGTTCCTAGCTTTTATCATTTCGATTTATGTCTTGATATTTAAAGATGCTATTGCAACCTTTTTTACTCAGTTTTTTAAAAAGTTTCTGTCAGAAACTACCTTCAACCGTACCAAAAGATTTATCCAACATTCAAATGATATTTTTTATAAATTTATTGCCTGCCAGTTTCTTGATGCTTGTATTTTAGGCGTATTAGCTACTCTTTTACTTTCGGTTCTGGGGGTACGTTTCTCTATTACCTTAGGTATTTTACTAGGGCTTTGTAATATGATTCCTTATTTTGGTTCGATATTTGCTTCTATCGTCACAATGATTATTACCTTCTTTACAGGAGGGCTGAATCTTGCTTTAGTGACCGTTGTTTCGCTATTAATTCTTCAACAAATTGATGGAAACATCATCGGTCCCCGCATTATGGGTGGGGCTTTAAACCTTAACCCGATTTTAATTATTGTCTCAATTACTGTCGGTGGGGCTTACTTTGGTATTTTGGGCATGTTTTTATCGGTGCCCGTGGCCGCTATTTTAAAGATTATTGTGATGGAATGGCTTGAAACTCCTAAAAAAAATGACACTGATTTACTGTCTGCAGAATAAATACAGCCTCGAGACTGTACCGACTTCACTAAAGCTAGATTCTTGGTCTAACTTTTGAAGTCACTACAGACATCTCGAGGCTGTTTTTGTGTAAATCAACTTGAGGTGGGAGGCTACTCTTCAGACGGGATTCGTTTCCGATCTTTAATTTTTATTTTGGCAATGGTCACTTTATCCATCTCCATCACTTCCATCTCAAGCCCTTCGTGAACGCAACGGAAACCAACTCGAACGGCTTGTTTATAAGTATCCGTAATTACACCACTCAAACTAATACTTTCAAGAGACTCGGGAAAATCAACGTGGAAAAAGTCTTCAATTTCTGCTAATGGGGTTTTCCCATTTACCATAAATTCTTGCTCTGTTAGGGGCCTAATATTTTCTTCTTCACGGTCTTGTTCGTCTTGGATGTCGCCAACAATTTCTTCCAAAATATCTTCAATGGTGACCATGCCACTTGTCCCGCCATACTCATCAGCTAAGATTGCAAAATGTTTATGGCTTGTTTGCATTTCAGCCAATAAATGTTTAACGGGGATGGTTTCGAAGGCTATAATTGGCTCATTCACCAGATTGGCAATACTTCCTTCTGGTCCAACTAAATACGCTTTGATTAAATCTTGCATGGTGATGTAACCAATGATGTCATCTTTTGTTTTACGAATTACTGGAAAGCGGCTATGGCCCGTTTCAATCGTGAATGTTAAGGCCTCAGCAACGGTGTATTCTTCGGGGATAGCTTCCATATCAAGACGGGTCACCATGATTTCTTTGGCGATTAACTCGTCAAAATCAAACACATTGTTGATGAATTCATATTCATCCTTGTTAATTTCACCGTGTTTCAGACTCTCATTGGCGATCAACAGTAGCTCTTCTTCTGAGTGAGTTTCATCCCCTTCCCCTAGCTTAAGCCCAAACAGTTTTCCAATGCCATTGGCTGAAGTATTTAACAGCCAAATAAACGGATAGGTTGTTTTATAAAAATAATGCAGAGGGGTTACCACCCATAAAACAACCGGTTCCGTTTTGGTAATGCTCAGCGATTTGGGAATTAATTCACCTATTACCACATGAACAAACGTAATTAGTAAGAAGGATAAGGCTAAGGAGATGACTTGCAAAACGGCGTTGGGTATCGGTAAATACGCTAATAAAGGATGCAACAATTCCCTGACCGTCCCCTCGCCTAACCACCCAATGGCTAAAGAGGTTAGGGTAATCCCCAGCTGACAGGCACTTAAATACTCATCTAAATGACCGACAATTTGCAGTGCTAAGACGGCTTTCTTATCGCCAGTTTGAGCCAATCCTTCTAGACGGCTCTTTCTGATTTTAACCAGACCAAATTCCGCTGCCACGAAAAATGCCGTCAAGATAATCATGACAACCAATATCAATAACTTTCCTGCTATCATTTTAAAACTCCTTTTTCTATCAATACATATCGTCTATAATATACCATATTAATAGAAACACGCCTAGAAATCTATCATCAAACTTAATTCTTCTTCCTTTTCTTACCAATTATCAGCTACAGAGAGGTCTTTACAGTTTCCCAAGCCGCTCTTAGTCAGATTTTTTTATGTTATATCAATCGGAATCTCCCTTCATTCTCCTTCTTGGCCAACTTTTCCTAAGAACTCTTCTTGATCTTCGTGAATCCTAGCCACTTTGGCAAAAATTTGATTCTTTTTAGTTTCAGTTAGAGTGAGGAATTGAGTTAAATTGTGACTGAAATCTTTTTCCTCATTATAATCAATAGAAAATTCCTCTAACCCTAAATAATCGTAACAGGCTTTGCCCTTTTCTTCATACGAAATGTTAAAGGCTGGCACACCACTGAGCAACGCCAAAATGCACATGTGTAAACGTGTGGCGATCGCAAAATCAAACTCAGTGAGCCGATTTCTCAAAGAATCCAATGAATAGAAATTAGCATCAACTGATATGTTTAAGTTTCCTTGATAGTACGTCTCGATAAATTTTTGGGCCACCTCACTGTCATCAACATATTCTTTCATCCCTTGGCATGTTGATAGGAAACAAACCTGATAGCCTCGTGCCAGTAGCTGATTGACAATAAGTTGAAGATTGTTAAAATAAGTCTCTTCTTTTCGTTGGTCGAAATGCCATGACCTCACTGACACCACAACTTGTTTTTTTGACGTTTTTTTTAAAAGATTAGGTGTCAATAAAAAAGCCGCATCTTTAGTCAAAACTACGTTATCGAAGGGGTGCATCGACATCAGTCGATCGTATGAAAGTTGATCACGGACATAAATAAAATCCAGTCTTTGTCCATATTTTATTAATAGTCGTTGATCCTTCACTGTTAGAGGGCCAATCGATTGAGAGTATATGCCGACTCTTTTTTTTAACCAACGCTTGCATATATATAAAATAAACATCTTATCCCCAATCGCATAATAAGAATTAATGTATCCACCTGGAGCCGAAATAACCGTGTCTACTGATTTATAAACACTCTTTCTGATCACTATCAAGAACAAAATAAGGCTCCGACTCAGAAGTGGTATTCTTTTTAAAAGTTTCATTATGGGATAATCCAGTAAATGTCGATGCCATTTTTTATCAGGATAAAGTTTTTTCACTTGCTTAAAATAATAGGTGTGGTACGCAACCTCTCCGTACTTTGACAAACTTTCACCTACCCCAAAAACCAGTGCTGCATCACCATTATTCAACGGCACACAATTATCAATTAAGAATTTCATTATTTACTCCTCAACATGCATTTTTATGATGACATCCGCTACAGCTAACCTAATTCTTTTCTGGATGTCACCTGGTGATATAAAGGCCACACGCAACATAACATAAGCAGGACAAAAAGCAACTGATAACAACCGCTGCCTCCACTTGTATAAACCATTGCTTGCCCCCCACCTAGGATAATTGGAACGATCAAATACCGCCACTTAATGGCTAATAGTAACTCGTCAGTGTTTTCTTTGTTTAAGTTTAACCTCAAAAAAAGGACAATAAGATAAGACACAAAGGTTGATATGCCTGTCCCTATCATGCCCAATGGCTGAATTAATACTAAATTGAGGGCCAGATTAACAATGGCTCCGACCAATGACGTGATAAATAGCTGGTTAGTGCGTTTTGAAACAAGATACTTCGCACCCACAAAAGTTGATAAAGAGGACATAATAACACTCAATAACAGCCACGGAACGTACTTAATGCTCTCAAAAAAAGCTGGATGAATTAAACTCCGCACCACTGGTTCCAAAACGAGTAAACTGACTGAATACACTACCATCAATAAACAAAAGATGATACCAAATAATTGGTTATAATAAACTTGACGCTCTTTTTCATGGGTCATCTCAATAATTGACAGTTGCCAAGCTTGATTAAATACTTGATAAAACATTGAAATCACAATTGGAATTTTATTGGCTACTACATACATCCCTGCCGCACTTAAACCAATATAATGAATAATAAGAAAACGATCCGATACACTAATTACCCACCATAACAATGAGTTAGGAATTAGTGGCAAACAATACCTAAGCATTTCTTTAGCTAATGCCAGCGAGAAAGATGTTTGGAAAACTATTTGCAAGATATTTTCTTTGACTATTAACATAACGAGAATGATCATATAGGCTGAAATATAGGCATATAGATATCCCTTTACTCCTAAATGATAGTGAGCGAGAAAGAGATAGTTCGTTCCAAATAACAACACAGAAAAGAACAACCCTGAACCAGCAAATAACGTTAGTTTGTTAAGAGCCCTAATATACTGTAAAATAATTTGATAATAGCCTTGGACAACAACCATCCCAACTATCAACAGGATGTATGTCTTTCCAGTAATAATCGCACTCCCACTGCTTATAATGAGTACCGTAATGACAATCATCCCGTAAATTTTCATGGCTGTCGCCAAGTACTCTCTCTTGAGATATCTTTCACTTATAGTAAAACGAAGAAGTGCCTCAAATATGTTAACCGTGACAATAGGCACGATTAAATTAACTAAGGTTCCATAATAATCGGCTTCTCCCAACTGTTTGGGGGTTAAATAAAGGGTGAAAAAGGGGGTTAAGAAAAAACTGATAAATTTACTGCCAAAATTCCCAATCGAAAAAATCAGTGTATTTGATGCTAATTTCTTATACTTCTCCATAATAGCCCTGCTTACTAAAGTCTTTCACGTTGTCGTTTCCTCCGTCTATGCTTTTTCTTCCGTAATGTTTCATCGAAATTGGCAAAGATAGGCTTTTTAGACAATTCTTCACTAGACATCAAGTTAATCGTTCCGATAACTGGCACACTAAAAATAGTTTCCACTTCATTAATAGATGTGACTCTTTGATCACTAACTTCCAAAATAAACGCGACCACTAGTGCCAGAATCATACCGGCGATCATGCCAATTAAAAGCATCACCGTATGTTTAGGAGATACAGGCTCAATGTTCAATTGAGCTTCTTCTAAAACAGAGACCTTTGCTATTGTTCCCACTTTGGCCGCTTGTTCTTGAAAAACAATTGCGACCATATTGGCAATCTCTCTTGCATCATAGGCATTTTCAGCAGTGGCAGAAATTGAAAACATTTGGGATTCGGCCTCCTGATTAAAACGAATCATCGCTTTAATGTCTGCTGCTGTTCCCTTAAATTCACCACTTTTTCTCAGACGCTTGTAGGTCTCATTTGAGACTGTATTTGATTTCGTAATAATGTCTTTATACGTGTTAATCATTTGTAAGTTAAAATTGACATTACTGACGCCTGAGTTGCCGTCACCACTTTCTGGTATTTCCGCAATTAATCGAGTTGATGAAGAAAATTTTAGTGGCATCACAACGTACGTCATAATAGCGGATAACCCGATTGAAATAAATACAATGCTCATGCCAAAGAGCAGTCTTTTTTTTATTATGCGGCTTAACATGTTCATCACATCGCCCACATTTATCCATTGGTTCATAACACCCTCCTGACTAGTTTCTTTCTGCCATTTCTTCAAGTTTATTTAAGACAGTCAACGCATACTTAGGAAAATACTGACCGACACTGCTGTGATTAGAATAACTTCCTAAATTCAATTCTTTTATGTGACAGACGTCTAGTAAAGGTAAAATGTGATCACCATATGTGTGTTCTTCTTTACTCACATGTACGAATAATTGAGTCTTCGTTTGTTTGTCCTTAATCGCTTGAAATAAAAGCTCATTTAAATAGTGATGATTGACGGCATTAGCTTGCCCCATAATAAAGGTAAAAATAGGTAAATGAATGGGTCGGTTCAAATAATTGCCTAAAAGGGTCTGAGGTGCACCTGAAATAGAGGCCAAATAATTACCTTTTGCCTCGAAATACATAGCCGCATAACCGCCTTTGCTTGATCCGCATGTTATCACCTCTTCTTTTTCAAGTCCTAATTCAATTCGACGACTTTCAATAAGAGCTAAGACTGCTTTGCTAATGTAAAAATCTGATTTCTGACCTAAATAGTAAGCCCCTTTATTTTCTGGCCCAAAGTCATCTAAAATATAGAGTCGATGATAATTTAACCGTCTAAACGTCATGATATAATTGTAACGGGCTTGTTGTTTAAACCCCGGGTATGCTGAAAAAACAACTAATAATTTTCGACTCCCCTTCTTTTTGAAAAATAAATACCTCAATGTACATTTAGCTGTCACAAATTTCTTTTCGTAATAAATAACTGAAAACATGTAAAGTTTTATGCACATTCGTTTAACCCAAAATAGCACGTTTATGACCTCCTTGGTAATATTGATTTAGGTTCAACAATAAACAGACCGTAAAGAGAACTAAGATGATATTATTCGATACTAGTACGGTATCTACTGGACTAGTAACTAAGGCATAGGCCAGGGGTAATAAAATATAGGTGCTTTCTTTTCCCTTGTTTGGGCCACTAATCTGCTGATACAAGTCGCTAACTATCAATATGACTAAAACAGCTATTAGCACAACTCCTCCCCATCCTGTTTCGCCTAGGATCATTGCCCAATAGGAGTCGGTTATAAAGCGTGGTCTTTCTGGACTCATCCCCCAAATATTGGATATTTTATAGTCATAATATAATTGGGAATACTGCATTCTCGATGCTTCGGATCCAAATCTCCCTAAGCCACTTCCCAAAGGCAAATACGTATTCGCAATCTTCATGCTTGTTCTAAGCAAAACACCGCGGGCTTCAGTTGTATCCCCTAGTAGTTGCTGAATGAGACGCTCTCTGGCAAAAAAAAGGGCGCTGGCAAACGTACTCAAATATAACCATAAGGGAAGGCGTTCTAGATAAGGCCTCACTGTTAACATCGTTAACATCACTAAAAAAAAGGCAATTGAGGTGGTTCGCCCTGCAATTAGCACTAACATCAAATTGAGTACAAATAAAGCAATTGGTTGAGGTTTATTTTCTAAATAATAAACATAGGCTACCAAAGTTGTCAGCATGATGATCGCCAGCGAAAATTGAGCGGGATGTTCATAACCAAAGGAATAACTACTTATTCCCAAACGTCGATCAAAAGGCGTCAAAAGCTTAACAAAAAAATTAGCACCGTAAATGAGTAAACACCCCATCGGATAAAGATGGCCCACTGCTACTATGAGCACTGGCATTTTCGTAAGATCTTCTGCCAAAATAGATCGTTGAGCGAAAAAATAGAACAACATCATTTTGGAAATCCCAAAGAGTGAGAAAAGTTGCATCGCCGCTGTCGCTTGTCCTAGAATTCCTAAATTAGGCAGATAGGACCATAGACAAAATACCAATAACCATAGCAATAAAAAGAGATGGTTTTGACTAATGCCTGCTTTTCCTTGATTAAATAACAATAAAATAATCACAGCAATATAGATGACAGCAAAGAATACAACTAGCAATTCGTCCCAGTAAGACATAAAAGATACGTTCACTTTAAGTATATTTGAAAAAAAAGTAATAAAATAAAAAATGATTAACATGCTATTTCTTCTTTCTAATAATTAGGTTCTTATAGAGCTGGTCCCATTTGCCATAATAAGACTCCAAGCTGTAACATTTTTCAATTATTTTAGATGCTTCCTGACTCAGTTTACTGCGCTTTGCTGAATCTAACATCAAGTCTTCAATTTCCTTTACAATCTGCTGGATATTTCCCGCTTCAATTAAGATACCATTTCCACCTGAATCAATGACTTGTGGTATACCTCCTACTGAAGAGATCACATTAGGAATACCGTATGCCATCGTTTCCAGCATGGCCATTGGCATTCCTTCATGATACGAGGGCAACAAATGGATGGCGGCATCCTCATAAAGACGAGGTAAATCTTCCGTTTTCATCCACTCACTTAAGCTGACATTTGTTAGCTTCAATGCATTAAGTTGACGTTGTATTTCTTCATGATCGCCATCACCATACAAATGGAACACAACATCAGGTAAACTGTTTTTTAAGGATAGTGCTACATTCAATATATCGTAGCTGCCTTTTCGATGTCCGATACGCCCTAATGTAATTATTTTCCGAGAGTTGACATTGTAGGCGATTTTCTCCGGCAGTTGGACGGCATTCTCCATAATAATGACACGAATTGGAACTATTTCTTCAATGAAATTGGCCCATTCTCGACTCAAGACAACTACTTGAGATACTTCCACTAAAACGTCTCGAATTTTGGCCTGTCCCTTTCTGCTCTCGTTGTTATAAAATTTGTCGAACTGAGAGCCATGGAGATGAAGAATAACTTTCGCTCCCTTTTTGATCGCCGACTTACTTAATAGTCTCTTGCGAAAAAAACTGCCATCTTGAGCTAAATGGATATGAACGATCCCTTCAGGACTTTTTTTTAGCC
The DNA here is from genome assembly GCF_963518325.1 of uncultured Vagococcus sp. NCBI lineage: Bacteria > Bacillati > Bacillota > Bacilli > Lactobacillales > Enterococcaceae > Vagococcus > uncultured Vagococcus sp. The sequence continues at coordinate 42,564 of NZ_CAUQJB010000001.1, forward strand.
ATTCATTCAATTTCAACAGACTCTTTAGAAAAACAATTAACCGCTTTGACTTACTTCCTGCTACCCATGAGTCTAAATAGACCATTTGACCTTTAGATAAGGGATAATACTCTTTAAAATTTTTTATGACTGTTGCAATACCACCTTTTTCATCACTTCCAGGCCCAATCATGATAATCTTTATCATTTTCGTTCCATCCTCTCTTGAATAAGTCTGATAATTGACTATATGCCTTAAGAATCTCGATAAATCAGACTTCATCATGATTCGGCCTGAAAGTCATTCCGATTAATTTGACAACCTTATTTACTTTTCACTCATCGAGCTTAGTTTAGCTTTTAGCAAATGGAACAAAAAGATTGTATTCCCAATAAAATATCGTTTAAACATCCTTTTTGGTTCTTGAATAAAACGATACAACCATTCCAAGCCTAACTTTTGAACCGTTTTAGGTGCCCGTTTGACCACCCCAGCATATACATCGAAGCTACCTCCTACCCCAATAACAATCGAGGCGTTCATCATCTCCAAGTATTCCTTAATCCAATATTCCTTTTGCGGGCTCGAAAATGCCACAAACACAATGTCAGCCCCTGATTGACAAATACTTTTTGCAATATTATTCGATTCTTTTTCTGAAAAATAACCATGTTGATGACCAGCTACCTTCAAGTTTGGTAGTTCGTTATTAATTCGTGCCAATAGTAACTTTAAGGTTTGTTGAGTCGCGCCTAAAAAATAAACCTTGTATCCTTTTTTTTCTGCTACACCTAATAAATTTAAAAAGAGATCAATCCCTGTCACTCTTTCTATCTCTGGAAGCCCTAAAAAACGATGACCTAATACGACTGATACTCCATCAGCATTAATTAACGGGCACTCATTGACAATTTGACGCAACTGAGGATCTTGATACATCAAATTAATCTTATTCGCATTCACAACCACATGTTGCGTTGGGACTCCTAATCGAATAATGTCATCAATTTTATTAAGGGTTTCCGTCATACTAAGAATATCAACTGAGGTGGATAAAAACGTTACTCTCACATGCCACCTCCCCAAATAGTTAATTCTTTAAAGGTCTTAAAGATAATCATCATATTTAATCGTATGGACCGCTGCTCAATGTACAGTAAATCCAGTCTTATCATTTCTCTAAACCCTAATTTATTCCGACCGCTAACTTGCCATAACCCTGTACATCCCGGTTTAATAGCCAATCGCTTCCAGTCTCTTTGGGTATACTCAGCAACTTCGACTGGCAATGGCGGTCTTGGCCCAACAATTGACATGTCTCCTTTTATCACATTCCACAATTGGGGGAACTCATCTATACTTGTCTTACGAATAAAGCGACCAATTTTAGTAATCCGTGGATCATTTGCTATTTTAAACATCGGTCCCTGCATTTCATTCTGTTTCCCTAACTTGGCCTGTTGAGTCTCAGCTCCCACTTCCATTGAACGAAATTTATACATATAAAAGGGTTGGCCATCCTTTTTCACTCGTAATTGCTTAAATATTGCTGCCGATCTTGGATTTTCCCATTTTATCAAGAGAAAGATCACCGTTAATACCGGCATGGCAACGACGAGACCTACACTCCCAATTACTAAATCAACTATCCTGAATCCCCATTCCCGATACATTGTTCTTTTGACTTGTGCACCTTCACTGGCTTCCATGACTGATACGCCTTTGATCTCTGGAATTGATTGTTTCACTTTGGTTTCCTCCTGACCTTCCCAACTACCTTCCCTCAGCAAATTGATTTCCAAAACTATGATAAGCAACCGATTCAGGGACTATTTCCACACAGTTTTTCGTATCAAATATTTGAGGATTCGCCATTGCATTGGTTTGACTTTCAAAAATTTCTTTAAACTCATCGTGGTCCGTTAAGACAACCAGTAATGAGCTTCCGCGACATGCTCCTTCAAAATCAGTCGCATAGTCGTCAATGCAAGGGTCATAAATGGCTACTTGGTAACCATTTTGTTGAAGTTGATTCACAATTGTAAGGGAGGGGCTTTCCCGCATATCATTGACATTGCCCTTATAAGCCATTCCCAAAATTGTTAACTTGTTGGTTGGCCCTTTAGCCATCAATTCTTCAATTCGTGACACGACAAATTCCGGCATGCTGTTATTTATTCTTCGAGCTGTCTGGATTAATGGACTTACCATCGGCGCACTCGCTACGATGAAATTAGGATCAACGGCTAAACAATGCCCGCCAACACCTGGTCCTGGTGAATGGATATTAACTCTGGGATGCTGATTGGCTAGTCCAATCACTTGATGGACATCAACACCTAAGTGATGGCAAATTTTAACCAATTCATTCCCATAGGCAATATTAATATCACGATAGGTATTTTCAACTAATTTAATTAGCTCTGCTTCTGGCGCTGTCGTCAGATGTATGTCACCCGTCACGACTGTCTCATAAATTTTTTTGACCTTTGCTTGACAATTAGGTGTTATGCCACCAATGATTCGCGAATTGTTCACAATTTCCTGAATAATATTACCTGGTAATACCCGTTCAGGACAATGTGCCACAAAAAAATCCTTCCCTACGTGAAACCCTTGAGCTTCAATTAATGGCAGCACGACGTCAGTCATGACACCTGGCGCAATAGTTGATTCAATAATCAGCGTATTGCCTTTTTCAAGAAATGGAATGATCCCGGTGATTGCTGATATAATGGCTGAAACGTCGCAAGACCTATCCTTATCTGATCTATATGGTGTCGGTACAGCAATCAAAAATACGTCGGCTTTTTCAGGTACGCTCTCCGCTCTAAACAACTTGTTTTTAAGAGCTTGTTTTAATAAATGTTCTAACCCCTTTTCCTTCATGTGAATAACGCCTTGATTTAAGGTGTTCACCACATTTACGGCTAAATCCACACCGACCACGTCAATTCCTTGATCTGCAAATATTAAGGCAGTTGGTAAGCCAATATATCCCAATCCAATTACTTCAAGTTTCACAAAATCCATCCTTACTTTCGTTTTTGATTTGGCACTTTAAATGTCCATTCCCCTAGAGGCTCTGACTCGATCTGGTAAACTAATACTGCGTTTTTGGTGTCTTTTGGTAGTTCATAATAAGCAGCGCCTGTCAATTCTTTTCCTGGCTCGACTACTTCACCAAAATTATCAGGCTCAAGACCGTATATTTCATAGATTTCCCCATCTTGATCACGAATTTTAAAATCATTGGCTCCCACTGGGATACTCTCTTTTGATGTGTTCTTAAAGCTCATTTCCGCCACCAACATCACTTGCGTTGTATCTTTCGATTGATTATTTGTGGTCACGACTTGATTTAACGTCATGTCCATCTTATTAATTCGCTGCGTCATCCCAATATCCTTGTCATTTTTTGATGCTTTTTTGACTTTAGCGCTACATCCAATCAGTAAACTGGCCACTAACACTAGTCCGATTAAAAATATTATTTTTTTCATTTTTTTGTTTTCCTTTTCCTTTTAGTTAAAATGAAGAGGGTGAGACCACTGTCTCATCCTCTTCTCTTTTTACGAAAAACGTCTCATTTGGCTTATCTCCACGCCTTCGTCGAATTGAGAGACAGCCTCCTTGACGATTGATAAACCCTTCAGCAATCCTTACTGTGTAATGGTCACCTTACTCTCATTTAGCTTTAATCCATTGGCATCATAGCCGGTCACTTTAACATCATCTGTCAAAGCCGTTATTTTACGGAAAATATAAAAACTATAGGTCCCATCTTTTACTGTGCCACCTGAATAAATGGTGCCATTAATGGATACTTTAATCGATTTTACATCGCCTGTGTATTCACCCGTTAAATTACTCGTGCCAATTTTATAAGTGGTTGCCTTTAAACCACCTGTTCCAATTGTCGACGCTTTGATTGTCACATTTTTACGTGAGAGCTCCTTGCCCTGTTTATCATAAGCCACGACTTGAACAATATCCCGAACTGATTTCACTTTACCCCAGATATAAATCGATAATTGTCCATTGCTTAAGGTACCACCTTTTTGTTCGACCCCATTGATAATGGTCGCAACTGATGCGACATCCCCGGTATAAGACCCTTTAATATGGGTATCTCCTGGCATGACCAGCTCAGACAAAATCAGATTTCCCACCGTTGGACCTGAGATGTCACTCAAATTTTTCACAACAACGGCAGAGGTTGCCACATGATTGCCATTCTTATCGTAGCCATCCACTGTCACTGGTACTTTAGCTTTTATCTTGTCCCAAGCATAGAATTTAAAGGTGCCGTCACTGTTAAGGGTTCCTCCTTTGTATTCAACGCCATTGATGGTCACAATAAGTGAGTGGACATCTCCTGTATACGTACCCGTTAATTGTGAATCACGACCAATCACAAACTCATTGCCTTTAACTGTTCCTTTGCCAATTTGAGTATCCGTCGTATCTTTGACTACCACTGGTTTAGAGCTGATTTTATTGCCATTTTTATCATAAGCTTCTATAACAACCGTCTGATTTTTACTGGTAATAGTTCTCAACGCATAAAACTTAAAGGTTCCATCCCCATTTAAGGTTCCCCCATTAAAAGGTGTTCCATCAACTACCAAACGAATGGAGGTCACGCCTCCTGTGACTGTCCCCGTTAAATAAGTGTCTTTTTTCACCGTAAATACATTAGGGGTGATGCTACCTGTCCCAACGGACGTGTCATTTTTATCAACGATTTTAACTGATACTTGGCTTATTTGCTTGCCGTATTGGTCATAGCCAAAAACAATCACTTTATCCTCTTTGGATTTGATTTTGTTTAAGATATAGATCTTGAATGTTCCATCACTATTGAGTGTGCCACCTGTGGCTAGCACGCCATTAATGCTGTAACCAAGTGACTTAATATCCCCTGTCACTTTCCCTGTTAAGTTGGACTCTTTTGTGGGTAAAAGGATGTAATCATTGGCTGTTAGGGTGCCAGCCGTCACCACTTTAATCACCGTCGTTTGGTTTGTCGGACTTTGATTTCCATTCTGATCCGTTGCGGTGACTACTACAACCGTATTTGCGGCCTGTTTCGGTATCGTCACATGATAATTACCAGAAGAATCTACCTTGCCACTTCCAATGACTTGTCCATTCACTTTAAGGGTAACCGTTGAATTTGCTTCAGCCTTTCCTTTGACTGCGGTCGATTGATCATTCAGTGCCTCAATCGTTGGCTTAGCCGGCGCCGTTTTATCTATGACGGTCAGACTCACTGTCCCGCTGGTCTTACCTCCCAAGGTTGCGACACCATTAATCGTTGTCCCTGCTGCTTGTTTGGCAATCGGAATAGAAAAATTGCCCATGCTGTCAGCTGTTCCACTATAGCTCATGGTTCCACCTGCGGCTTGAGGAATGGAGAGGGTCACCAAGGCATTCGCTGGCGCTTTTCCGGTTACTAGACCATCATTATCACTCACGGCATTAAAGACCGGATCAGCCAGTTTGGTTCCTGTCACAACGACTGTCGACTCTGTGCTTTTATTGCCACTTTCGTCTATAACGGTGGCTGTTAGCTTAGTTCCTTCTGTCTGAGCAGGAATTGTAATAAGGAAGTTCCCATTACCATCTGCCACTCCTTCGCCAAGTACCGTTTCACCCTGTTTAATCACAACGGTTGCACCTGCTTCTGCTTTTCCTGAAACTTCCCTAGACTGGTCATTTAGTGAATTCAAACTTGGCTTTGCTGGTGGGGTTAAATCTTTGATGACCAGAACCGTGTCTTTGCTAATCCCATTAAGAGTCCCATTGACCTTAACTTCTGTATTGGCAGGATAGGTTTTGCCAATATTAATTTGGAATTTGCCATTAGAATCTGCTTGGCCAGTGTATTTATCTGATCCAATTACAACCGTAAGGTCTGCACCAGGCGTCGCAGTTCCCGTAATGACTTTATCCTGATCAGTGATCGTATTAACCGAAACAGTTACTTCCGAGATATAGCCGCTTCCCACCCCGTTAATTTTACGAAATAAATTATATTTAATTTTAGTTTTAGCATCTTCATTGTTACTGCTAATTAGTGTTGTCGTAGCAGCTTTAATCGTTGATTTATGATCGAGACTTTCCCAAATCAAATTAGGCGGTGCGGTCGGATTCGTTGCTCTATTCCATGCGGATAAATCGACTTGAGTAAAGGTAACCTCTAAGGCACTAAGAGCTGCATTACTTCGAACTACCTCATTCCCACCCGTACTTTCAATCAAAAACTCTTTTGGTTGATTGAGATTCACTTTACCATGACCAGAAATCCCTTGAGTGCCGCCACTCGCTCGTAAAGTCGTACCAGGACTAAAATAAAAACTACCACCTGTTAGATATAAGCCGTATGATTTTGAAACGGCGTCGATGACCGATCCTGGTTCCGCCACCAGATTTGCTTTCGATCTGATGCCAATATCAGTCGTTCGTAACTTCACTAAAGATCCCGTTGCTAAACTGATCGACGTAAAGTCACCAATAGCCTCTGAGGTTCCGGTAGTCGGCAAGTCGGCATCCTGGCCGATTAATAATTGGGCATTTCCTTCTAAAGCCAAGCCAGTTACCCCTGTGATGACTTTCCCGGCTGAAGGTGTTGGAATTTTAATCGCTAAGGTGCTACCTTGTTCAATCGTGAGATTGGTCACGGAAAGTCCAATCAGAGCGCCAGACAAGGCAACAGACATGTTCATCTTATTCGTGCCAGCAAAAAACACACTGCTTTTAGATAAATTCAAACGAGCATAATCAATCGTGACATTGTTAAAATTGATATTCCATGTTTGGGCAACATTCATAATGACTGGATCGCCACCAGGAACACCTCGAAAGGTCATATTTTCAAAGCTAAGTGACCCAGTGCCGACAAAGAAATTAGTCATGGTATAAGTCCCCATGGTTAAGGTCTTTTGATTCCCATAAATTTTGATATCTCTTACTGGTAAATTATCAATATTTGAGGTAGCTGTTATATTGTTTGTTAGCATTATCTCAGTCACTGAGGCCGTCCTTAAGGCTGATAATAATTCGGCAAATGTCCCTACTTCTTTAACTGCCCTTGTTTCACCTCTAGTTCCCACTTCCGATTCATCTTCCGAACTCCTTGACACATCTGGGGTCAGAATCAGATCCTCGATTCCATTTTCAGAAAACTCAGTGATCGTTTCAATTGTTGCCTCACTTGTTTGTTCATCTTCAACTGCCAGAGCAGGTAATGGCCCTAAAACCGTTGTACTGATTAGCATTAAATTCAATACCGTTAATTTAAATTTTTTCATGTCCTATTCCTCCTAATGTTGGTCACCAAATCATTTTCTTCCAAAAGTTAAACCTATATCCTCCCTTATTCCACTCTAAATCTAAAATGAGATCAGTCATAAGATTAGCTCAATTTAAGAACAAAATCATTTCTTTTTTCAAAAAAACAACCCTTCTTTTTGGTTAAAAAAAATGAGATTTTATCCCCAAATCCAGATACCTTAAGCTGTTCATAAATGAATATATAAAATACAGAAAAACCAGCGTCAACTCACCCTAAATAAAACTATGTTTTTTGAACTGGAAATACTTTTCACTATTTTATTGTCATGGTTTCACCAAAATAATTGATCGATTTTAACCGTACCAACAAGCGTCACACGCAAAAAAGCTATCAATATGGGGGTTAATAGCTTTTTTGTGTGAATGAGTTTGCTGTTTGCCATGAATGACGGTTGGTCAATTTGGAACTTAGCCTAAACATCCTTTCGATCCTTACTACAGTTAAGTTTAGCACTAATCAATCTAGCTACAGCTAGATCGAACGAAGCTCTAATCGTTCCCCTTCGCTGTGACTAATATTCAAGGCAATCCCAACTAACAGTGATAAGATAATCAGACTAGAGCCACCATAACTAACAAAGGGAAAAGTAACCCCTGTCATGGGAATATATCCCAGCAAACTTCCCACATTAACTGAGACTTGTAAAAAAATGACGCAAGCGATGCCAAAACAAGTCAGGGCTTTTCGTGAGTCCAGACAGTGAATACCAATGTAAATAATCCGCAAAACCATGATAAAAGGCATCACCAAAACCACTATTCCACCAATTAAACCAAGCTCTTCTATTATAATAGAAAAAATAAAGTCGGTGTCAGCTGCTGGCAAATAACTTTTTTTCTGTAAACTTTGGCCATAACCGCGGCCAAAAAAACCGCCATTGTACATGGCATAATATGAATTTGAAGTTTGGTAGCCCTTGCCATACTCATCTAAAAACGGATTATTCATCAGCTGAAAACGTACGATTAGATAGCGAAATTTAAGCGGAACGCGCTGTTCATCGATCATCAACGCTATATGAGTCAGAAGGTATCTCAAAATAAAGGCGATTCCCCCAATGCCAGCGGTAATGATCACCGGCACCCCACTAGCCAAAAATAAGACAGTCGCTAAAATAATCAGCATCAATGCGCCGCCCATATTTGGCTGAATTAACACCAATAAGACGTAGGCTGAACAAATGGCCAGAGGTTTTTTATAACGGTATTTTGCTGGTTCAGATATGGGATGGTGGCTAAAATAATTCGCCAAGTATAAGACAAAAACCACATTCACTATTTCAGACGGCTGGATGTTAATTCCTCCGAGGGGAATCCAGCGTTGAGCGCCACCGACACTAACACCTAACGGGGTAAACCCCACTAGGATTAGCAACATAAATGATAGCAACATATAAAATCTCAGCATATTTTTAGTGAAGAGCAATTCAAAGCGAAAGCGATAAAAGAAATAGGCTGTCGCCATTCCAATCAGTACAAAGACTAATTGTTTGATTGCTTTTCCACCAATAAATTGATTTTGACGCATTAATTCAAAGGAGCTGGTGCTATAAATCATCAAGACCCCTGTGGCACATAAAAAAAGGTAAGGAAAAACAATTAACCAATCAATAGTTTTTATTTTTTTCACGGCTCTTCCTCGACTTTTTGGCCTAAAAATCGATGCATTTCATCGCTATTAGCTTGAAAATCCAATCGTATAACACTTCCCGACTCAGTATTGTCATCAAATTCCCAGGTGTCTTCCATAGGAATGGCTAAAGATTGCAGGTCTTTTTGCTGACCGAGGACAAAATCACTAGCAATTGACATTATGCTTGTGGCTGTTAGATTCGTATCCAAATAGCCTAAAGAAAGACCTAAAACTTTTGGTAGACGTGCAATATTAGCTACATCGACTGCTTGTTTAGATAATTCGCCTATGGCTTGATCTTGTCGTCTCACACGGCCAAAGTCGCTTTCTTCATCTTTTCTAAAACGAACGTATTGCAACAAGGTATTGCCATCCATCCTTTGATTCCCGGTTTTTATTGATACTCCATCTAACTCAATATCCTTTTCTGCGTCGATTTCCACCCCTTTTGGAAATAGTTCGTTAATTAAATCTGTAAACTCCGAAAAAGTTAAGGCAGCATAATATTCGATTGGTAAATCAAAATTTGCTTTTAAGGTTTCTCGCATTAATTCCGGTCCACCATAGGAATATGCCGCATTGATCTTATCCTCTCCATAACCAGGAATGTCCACGTAACAATCACGCATAATCGAAATCAACTTCGGTACCTTCGTCTTTTTATCATATTGGGCAATCATCAAGGTGTCGGCACGCCCCAATTCATCATTGGAACGCGCATCAGATCCTACTAACATAATATTGACTTTACCTTCTTCGGCCTGCTCACCTTTAAACACCGGCAACTCTGACACTGGCGAAGGGTTCTCAGCCTGTTTAAACCCTTGGTACATGGTAATAGCCCCATAGGATACTACCCCAAGAACCATCACTAATAAAATAATGACAATGGTCTTAAAAATTTTCATTCCTTTGTTCATATTCATCTTTCCTTCCACATCTCAGCGCGTCATTAGTTTCATACGCGTTTTTTTAATTAGATGCAAATCATTGATGAGACTATCTTCTGACGTCGTGATGCCCTTTCGTTTAAGAAAATTGATCACAAAAACCCTCACTAAAATAATAGTGAGGGTTTCGAAGAAAGCACACGAAATAAACGAAATACTCTTCGTTGAGTTTTAGCACTATACAACGTAAAAAGCCATGCTTTTAGCTACTTGGGGAAAAGCCTTATTTCGACCAATCCTGTCCTACTCATTGGCGTCTCTCGACATTTTTGAGCAGTAGCCTGTGTTTGTATAGGAGCCTCACCTAACAATTATTATCTACGTTCAAACTATAACAATCTCGTTATTTAATTGCAAATTTATTAAGAACCATTAATACATTACTATAGTTATTTAAACTTCCTTATAGATGACAAGATACAATCAAAAGAAGCTCTCTCTTAATAAGAAAAAACAGTCACTAACACGTCATTAGTAACTGCCTCATTCTTTATTTTTCTAACTTTTCACGAATCTTCTCTTCTTGGCCTGCAATGCGAGCATAACGATAAAAACGTGATTTAGCACTTTCAATGGTTAAATCGAAAAGTTCTTCGGAAAGCTCTGGGGCAATCCCAGATAAAGTTGAAAAACGAGTTTCCGATTTCATGAACTCTTTCATTCCAGCAAAATTAGGTTTCTTAAAATCCAAGGTCATTGGATTCTTGCCTTTTTCAAGTAATAAAGGGTTGTAACGATAGAGTGACCAGTAGCCAGTGTCAACAGCTTCCTTCGTATGTTCCAGTGTAATTCCTCCCGAAATCCCGTGAGCGATACATGGTGTATAAGCGATAATTAGAGAAGGTCCCGGGAATTTTTCAGCCTCTTCGATGGCTCGAATCGTTTGAACTTGATTAGCACCAGAAGCAATTTGAGCGACATAGACATGACCATAACTCATGGCGATAACGCCTAAATCTTTTTTTGCTCCCCGTTTACCATCAGAAGCAAACTTTGCCACCGCAGATGTAGGCGTTGCTTTTGATTTCTGACCACCCGTATTGGAATAGACTTCATTGTCCATCACCAAAATATTGACGTCTTCTCCACTGGCAATAATATGATCGATCCCACCAAACCCAATATCATAAGCCCAACCGTCGCCTCCAATCATCCATTGACTCGGTTTGGCAAACAAATCATGATTAGCGTATATATCTTGTAACAATGGACTTAAGCTCGCTTCAGCTAAGGCAGCTTTAAGCTTCTGAGCTCTCTGTTGCGTTCCTTCACCCTGATTTTTATGGGTCAACCAGGCTTGTAATAACTGGCGAAGTCCCTCTTCAAGATCCTCACTTAAAACATCTGTCACTTTAGCCGCTAAATAGTCCCGACGCGAATTGTTGGCTAAGTACATGCCATAGCCGTACTCCGCATTGTCCTCAAATAAGGAATTAGACCAAGCTGGACCTTGTCCCAGCTCATTGGTCGTATAAGGCGTGGTGGGAGCTGCTCCGCCAAAAATAGACGAACATCCTGTTGCATTAGCCATCATTAAACGATCCCCATACAACTGTGTTAACAATTTAATATAAGGTGTTTCGCCACAGCCTGAACAAGCTCCGGAAAACTCAATTAAAGGTTGCTCAAACTGAGAGCCCTTAACCGAATTTTTCTTAACAGGATTTTCTTTTGTTTTTAAGGTCATGGCAAATGCCCAATTAACGGCTTCTTCTTTTTGCTCGCCATAAGGTTTCATTTCCAATGCTTTGCCTTTGGCGGGACAAGCTTCTACGCATAAGCCGCACCCTGTACAATCCTCTAAAGAAACTTGAATGCGATACATCAACCCGTCTGCGCCTCTCATTTCTCGCATGATAAACCCTTCCGGTGCCTCTGCTACTTCCCCCTCGTCAGCCAAAAAGGGCCGAATTGCCGCATGGGGACAAACAAATGCACACTCATTACACATGGTACAACGATCCACCTGCCACTCAGGCACCTCCAAAGCGACGCCTCTTTTTTCAAAGGCCGCAGTTCCTAATGGCATCCGACCATCTGTCATATTATTAGCTTTTAAGTCGCCTACACTTAGAGAATCGCCTTCTTGCCGATTGACTGGCTCGACTATGTTAAAAACAAAGGACGGCATATTATCTCGTTTTTTCTTCGGTTTTTCCTGAGAGTCCAGCCAAGTTGCCGGCACCGCTATTTTTTGCAGTCGCGGAACCGTCTGGTCGATGGCTTCATTATTTTTTTCAACTATTCGTTGAGATTTTTTTCCATAATTCTTTTGAACTTCAGCTTTCATCAAGGCCACTGCTTCCTCATATGGCATTATTGCCATTAACTTAAAGAAAGCCGCTTGCATCACCGTGTTAATCCGTTGACCCAATCCAATCTCTTGAGCGATATCAACTGCATTGATAATAAAAAAATTGATTTCTTTTTCAGCTAACTGCCGTTTTAATTTTGCAGGTAGATTGGTTGCCAATTGAGTCTCATTCCAACTCGTGTTCAGTAAGAAGGTTCCCCCTTGTTTCAACCCTTTTATCAAGTCATACTTGTAAATATAAGAAGGATTGTGACAGGCTACAAAATCAGGATTTTCCACTAAATAGGTCGATTGAATCGGCTCTTTACCAAAACGTAAATGCGACAAAGTTAAACCACCTGATTTTTTAGAATCATAAGAGAAATAACCTTGAGCGTATAAGTCCGTGTGATCTCCGATTATCTTAATAGCAGATTTATTGGCCCCGACTGTCCCATCAGATCCAAATCCCCAAAACTTGGCTTGAAAGGTCCCCTGAGGTGTTAAATCTAACTTCTCAGTCTCGGGCAGCGATAGCCCTGTAACGTCATCTACGATTCCGATAGTAAAGCGTGGGGTCATCTTCTCTTTTGGTAACAATAAATGGTCATAGACACTGACTAATTGATCTGGCGTCACGTCTTTTGAGCCTAAACCATAGCGGCCACCAATAATCTTCGGACGGCTGTCGCTGTCATACATCACACTTTGCACATCTAATAAGAGTGGCTCACCACCGGCACCAGGCTCTTTCGTTCGATCAAGAACGGCCATGCTTGTCACCGATTTGGGCAGCGCTTCAAGAAAGGCCTCAACAGGAAATGGTCGATACAAATGAATATTTAGATGACCGACTTTTCTGCCTTGCTGAATTAAATAATCAACGGTTTGTTGGACAACTGGTGCCACACTCCCCATTGACACAATCACTTCTGTGGCATCCTCAGCACCATAATAATTAACTAAATCATAGTCCGTTCCCCGTAATTGATTAATCTCCTTCATGTACTTCTTAACAATCCCTGGAACATCTAGATAATGATTGTTAACCGTCTCTCGTTGTTGGAAATGAATGTCTGCATTTTGATTAGTCCCGCTGACATGAGGGTGATTGGGATTCATGCTTTTCGCTCTAAATTCAGCCAGCTTTTCCTGGTTAACAAGAGCTGTCAATTTATCATACTCAATTACTTCTATCTTTTGGATTTCATGGCTCGTTCTAAAGCCATCAAAAAAATTAATAAAAGGTAAGCTCGCTTCAATCGCTGCTAAATGCGCCACAGGCGATAGATCCATCACCTCTTGAACCGTGCTTTCTGCCAGCATGACTACTCCTGTTTGGCGAGCGGCCATCACATCTCCGTGATCTCCAAAAATACTCAGCGCATTGGTTGCCACAGCACGGCTTGCCACATGGAAGACTGCGGGCAATAACTCACCTGCAATTTTATACATATTGGGAATCATTAATAATAAACCTTGAGAGGCCGTATACGTCGTCGTGAGTGCCCCTGTTTTTAACGAGCCATGGACCACTCCAGCGGCCCCAGCTTCTGATTGCATTTCCACTACTTTTACTGGATGGCCAAAGATATTTTTTTGGCCTTTAGCCGCCCACTCGTCGACTAACTCAGCCATTGTTGAGCTTGGTGTAATCGGATAAATGGCTGCAAGTTCGGTAAAGGCATAGGAGATATAAGCGGCGGCAGTATTGCCGTCCATCGTTTGCTTGTTACGCATTTGATATTCCTTCTTTCTTAAACAGACTCTTTGACAGGAGACCGTCTGAAAGGTTCAGACACCGTTTAGCTAGAAACTAGAAGCTGCTTTCCCGGCTAATCCCAAATCTTCCTTATCTCGTAAAAGTCTATGGTTTTCACATCAACTCTCTCTCGCTCTCAGTTATGCCTTGCACCCATAACCAGAGCCATATCTAGAAGTGTCATTTTTGTGAAATACTGTTCAATGTTTTTTCAACATTATCATTATAACTCATTGGAAAGTAGCTTTCAACAATAAATAGAAACCTTTCATTTTCATTCACAATAACGTATGTCTTTCACAAACCTGTTTACTCCACAAAAAAAGCTTGAAATCATGAACTAAATCACGATCCCAAACTTCTTTGCTATTTTTTGCAAACAAAGAACCAACGAGTTGTATTTTCCTCTGGTACCTCATCTGTAAAATCAGCGAAAATTTGAATATTATAAAAATTAGCATTTTCTAACATCGTATAATAATTTTCCATGGAATAGGTCCGTTCCTGATGTAATTCATCGTGGCGAACAAACTGTTTATCCCCCTCATTTTCCTTCACAAAAAAGGTCAGAAAATGTTCCACACTATGGTCTTTTTCACCTGGGTAACTATCCCATAAAAAAGCAAACTCTTCCGTTTGATAGTGATAGCTATACTCAGGAAAAACCTCGTCCACTTGAAACAGAGAATGAACATCAAAGATAAAGGTGCCATCTTCTTCCAGGGCTTGATAAACTGAATCAAACACTTGCTGAACCGATTGGCGATCCGGCATATAGCACAAGGAATCAGAAAAACAAGTAATGGCTTCATAAGTGCCAACCTCTGACAAGTCCATCATATCTCCTTGTACAAATTGGACCTCAACCCCTTCTTCCTGAGCCCGTTCACTGGCTACTGAAAGCATCTGTTCCGATAAATCTAATGCCGTTACTTCATAACCTTCACGAGCAAAATCACACGCTAAGGCACCTGTTCCACAAGCTAATTCTAGTATCCGTTTTGTATCCTTTGGTAGATGACGTCTTGAAAAATTTAACCACTCCATATAAAGAAAAGGGTCCATCACTTCGTCATATACAAAGGCAAATGTCTTGTATAACATCTTAGTCAACCAATGACGTCAAATTAACCATCGGCGCATCTGACCATAATTTTTCTAAATTGTAAAACTCTCGTTCTGAGGCATGGAAAACATGAACAACGATATCGCCCAAATCGACTAATACCCACTTGCCAGACTCTTTCCCTTCAATACGCCCCACTTCAATACCAGCTTGACGAGCTGCGTTTGCTACTTCATCTACGATTGCACCGACTTGTTTCTCACTGTTACCATGGCAAATCACAAAATAATCGGCTAATAACGAAATACCTTGAACATCTAAGGCAACGATATCCTCCCCACGTTTGTCATCTGCTGCTTTCACTACTACTTCTAATAATTGACTACTTTCTATGATAATTCCCTCCTAGTTTTTTACAACCCATTGATTGTATGTTTCAATTGTTTTCGGATAAATTTTAACTTCTTGATCAATCAAATGACTCAATGTCTGCTTAGTTTCATATGCAACTGCCTCATCAAGGTTGTTAAATGCCACGATTCGAGCCTCTTCTACTCCGGGAAACTGACGACCAGGTTCAATAAAATCAGCAACGTAAATGATTTTATCCAAGAGGGTCATCTCTTTTGCTCCTGTTGTATGAAGTCGAATTGCTTGTAAAACTTCCTCATCAGCGACACCTAGCTCTTCTTTAGCTAAATAAGCGCCTAAAATACCATGCCAAATCTGATTGCCATAATCCAGTAACGCCAAATCGAATCCCTGATTCTTAATTAAGGCAATCATTTCTTCATCTGGCCGTTCCTTGGCATAATCATGACATAAAGCGGCCAAACTCACCTGCTCTGGGTTTCCACCATATAATTCTGCGAGCTTCAGAGCCATCTCTTCCACCCCTAAGACGTGTGTAAACCGTCGTTCACTCATACTAGCTTGAATGTTGTGCAACAATTCGTCACGGGTCAGACTTTGAGAATAAACTAAATCATTAGGGTTCATCCACATACAGTCCTTTCTCGTGTATATAGTTTATCACACTTTGAGGCAGAAGGTAGTTGATTGAACACCCTTCTGCCACTTTCTTACGAATATAAGACGAACTTAAATCCATTAAAGGCACATCCACCCAGATAATTGGATAGCTCGATTCTATCGGATAGTTAGGTCTACGGACGCCGACCAATTGGACCAAGTCCAGCAGTTCTTCCAATCGATGCCACTTGGGCAGATAATCAACCATGTCGCCACCGATAATAAAATAATAATCTGTCTCGGGATTTTGTTGGGTTAATGCTTTCATCGTGTCATACGTGTAACTTTTTCCAGTTCGTTCAATTTCAATGGTTTCAATTTCCAAATGCTCTGCATCACTTAACGCCAATGCCAACATATCCAAACGGAAATTAGCAGAAATCGTCTTTTTTTCATCCACATGAGGAGATTCATTGGACGGCATTAAATAAATTTTATCCAAGCCTAACTGATGGTAGACTTGATCAGCAATAATTAAATGAGCGTTATGAACGGGATTAAAATTGCCACCAAGTATCCCTACTTGTCTCCTTGACTGCTTTTCAAGAGGTTCAACTTGCGGCTGAGTTAAGACTTGACATCTTCCCTTAGATTCCATTATGACTCACCTCATTGTTTTATAGTTTACGGACGTCGATTGATAATTTTTGGTTAGCTTCTTTTGACGATGGCTTAAACAAGACCAACACACGGCCAATAATTTGGACAACATCACATTTGATTTCTTTTTCAAGAACTGCAGCCACGTCAGTTGCAACCTCGTCAGTATTTTGTAAAAGATTGATTTTGATTAATTCTCTTTTCTCAAGAGCTTCCTCAATCTGAGTTATCATCGCCTCATTTAAGCCGCCTTTACCAATTTGAAATAACGGACTTAAATGATGTGCCTGACTACGTAAAAAGCGTTTTTGTTTGCCTCTTAATTCCATGTTTCTTCCTCTTTTCTAACATTCCAATCAGGAAATGCCTATCTTACTGTTATACTAATGCCTTTCGACGAATCACGTCAACACCTTTAGGCGCCCATCCAGCCACCACACAAGGCTCACTGACCATAATCCAACCTAAACCGGCAAAGACAATATCTGTGTTTTCTTTAACAGAAAATTCAAACCGGACTAATTCCGGAAAATCCTCTGTTTCATCAGGACGTGGTGGTTGTAACAGTCCACCTACATGCTTTTGATAAAACTCGTCGGCTTTTTCTAATTTCGTTCGGTGAATTTCCACATCATTTGAGACGTATGCCACAAATGAGCTGCGTTTCCCTTGAATGAAATCAAAGCGGGCTAAACCGCCTAAGAACAACGTTTGTTCCGGATTAAGTTGATAAACTTTCGGTTTGATTTCTTTCGTTGGCGCAATAATTCGCAAGTCTTTTTTTCCAAGGTAATGAGCCATTTGAAATTTATGAATAATACCGGGGGTGTCAATTAAGAACTTACCGTCTTCCAGCGGAATTTCAATCTTATCTAAAGTCGTACCAGGAAATTGAGAGGTTGTAATAAGCTCTTGAACCCCTGCTGTGGACTTAATGATTGCATTAATTAATGTTGATTTACCCACATTGGTCACACCTACCACATAGACATCTCGTCCATTTCGGTACTTTTCAATCGTCTCTAACAAGGTTTCCATTTCCAATGGTTTCTTAGCACTGGTTAATAAGACGTCAATGGGACGCAAGCCAGCCTCGTGAGCTCGTTCTCTCATCCATTGGGTCATTTTACCACGCTTCAAGGATTTTGGTAATATATCGACCTTGTTGCCAACTAATAAAACCGGATTGCTGCCAATAAAACGATGTAAACCAGGAATCAGACTGCCGTTAAAATCAAAAATATCAACCACGTTGACGATTAAAGCGTCCTCTTGTCCAATGCCATTTAACAACCGTAGAAAATCATCATCTGTTAATGACACATCTTGAATATCATTATAGTGACGCAGGCGGAAACACCTCTGGCAATACACTTCCCCTGATTCTAACCCTTTTTCCAAAGCTGATTGGGGCGTATATCCTAAGCCCTCTTTGTCTTCTGTTTGAACAATTGAGCCACAGCCTATACAACGAATTTCTTCGCTCATACTAATTCACTTCTCCATTCCATATCTGAATGATTTTTTTTCAAGGTTTTCATAACTACTTTCTCCATTGCTCGATTTGGCTTAGTATTCCAAGCATCTGATTTTACAATCGGTTGAACTAAAATGGAGCGTATGCCCGCACCGTTAGATGCCCGAATATCGGTCATCACCTGGTCGCCGACCATGACGATTTCACTTTTTGGTAGCCCTAGTTTACTTGCAGCCTCGTTCATCCCTTTCGCCAAGGGTTTTAATGCCCGAGCCACATAGTCCAGTTCTAAATGGGAAATCGCTCGCTCTACTCGTTCAGCCTTATTGTTAGAAACAACGATGACTGGAATCTTCGCCTCTTTCATCGTTTCAATCCAATGAAGTAATTCTTTTGTCCCATCTGGATTATTCCAGGCGATTAACGTATTGTCCAAGTCCGTTAAGACCGCTTTAATGTTATGTTTCGCCAATTGTTCCGGCGTTAACTGATAAATGGCCTCTAACATCCAAGTTGGTTTAAATTTCGAAAACATACATGCTCCTTTCAAGGGCGTCTAAATTTAAGTGAGGTCACACTTTCTCACCTAAAAAACAGGCGTACTGACTCAGTACCCCTTTCATCAACCTTATTATACATTATTTCCATGTTATTTTCATCCTATTACCACTACTTTTCTCAGAGTCATCAAAAAAGGCCTGAGACTATTGCTCAGACCTACACCATTATTTATGAAAAAAGATTGCGGATCATATCGGCACCGCCGATAAAGTTTCCTATTACCCCACCAATATTAGCCATCATCACAACGAGTAATATTCGTAGTACCCGGTTTCTAAAAAAACCTTTCACACTTGAGATATCTTCTTGAACCGTCTGTAAATCATGGACCCTTGGTTTCCGCAATGTCGCTTCAACAATTCCCGCAAAAAAGCCCACAGCTACTAAGGGATTGAGCGTGCCAATCGGAGCTGTCACAAAGGAAGTTAAAATCGTCAAAGGATGCCCCAAAGAAAACAAGGTAAAGAGTGCAGCTAACCCACTGTTCCAAAGAATCCAAGTAGACAGTTGTTGCCAGCCAGTATCCACACTAACAAAAAAGGAATAAATCACTAGCGCAACAATCGCCGCTGGGAACAACCAACCGATCAGCTTCGTCGTTTTTTTAGCAGGTGGAACAGTCGAAATCCTTTCTAAATCGTGGGTCTCAAAGATTTCTTTGGTCACACCAGGTACATGGGCCCCACCTAAAACTGCCACAATTTTTCCACCTGGGGCTTCTTTGATTTTTGTCGCTAAATAAATATCACGCTCATGTACGAGAATCTGTCCAATAACAGGGAATTCTTTTCTTAAATCAGCTAAAGCACTTTCCAACATATCGCTTTCTAACATGTTTGCTAAATCTGCTTCTGATAATTCCTCTTCCTCATCTTCAAAAGACACAAACAAGCTAACTAGCAATTTAGACTTTTCCCAAAAACTCAATTCCCGCCAAATCCGCAAAAAAGTCGTTTGAATATCTCGATCGGCTAGAATAATGTCCGCCCCGATCTCTTCAGCACTTGAGATACCTTGCAACATTTCTCCACCCACAGGCGTATCCAGCTGTTTAGCCATCTTTTTCTGATAAGAACTTAACACTAGATTAACGAGTAAATAACCAACTTTTTTAGATTTTATCACCTGGACAATATCTGTCTCTTCCCAAGCCTTTGGGTGACGAATATTATCATATCGGGCTTCATCTAATTCGATGCAGACGCTGTTCGGTTGCTCTGCCTCGATAACCTCTTTAACTAAGGTGACACTTTCTTTTGACACGTGAGCCGTGGCAATTAATATTATTTCTTTTCCTTCATAAGATAATCGTGTAATCGCTTGTTCCATTTAGTTGTGACTCCTTCAATCCGTTTATAGGCCCCTTTGTCATCTCGTTATCTCTGATAACACTAGGGACTCTTTCTATTATAATACTGGCTATAAAAAAATGATAGTTAAACAGACAAGCCGTTGCAAATAACCAGTATTAAGGGGCCTACTCCGGCTCTAATACTGGTTAACCTCTTACTTTATCGTCTACAGATGGCAGATTTTTCCGTTTGTAAAAAAGTACGTCTAACCTTTAACATTTGAGCAATCCGCTGTTCAGCCAAGTGATTGGCCGCCGCCGCTGTCGTAATGTTCTCTGACTCAGCAATTTCAAAAACCTGTCCCATTTGCTCATAGATAGCTTTGACTTTAACAATCGCCCGTTCTTCATCGTACCCACTTAATTCATCGGCTACATTAATAACGCCCCCACTGTTAACTATGAAATCTGGGGCATAGAGAATGCCTAGTTCTTTCAACCTTTGACTGTGAATCTCGATGTCCGCTAATTGGTTGTTGGCAGAGCCACAAATAGCTTTCACCCTGAGTTGAGGAATGGTTTCATCATTGATAATCGCACCCAAAGCACATGGAGAAAAAATATCCGCTGCCACACGATATATCTCATTGACTCCCACAGCTTCCGCACCAAAATCATTGACTACCCGTTGAACAGCTTCCTGATTGATATCAGTCACAATTAATTTTCCGCCATCGTCACGAATTAACTGGCATAAATCATAGGCCACATTTCCCACACCTTGGATGGCAATTGTTTTCCCCTTTAGAGAACTGTCACCAAAAACCTCTTTAGCCGTTCGTTTCATGGCAGAATAGACACCTAAAGCAGTCTTGGCACTGGGGTTACCTGAAGAACCTGCTCGTGCAGTACTGCCAGTAACATAGTCAGTCTCTAAGTACATCTGATTCATATCGTATTCTGTTGTTCCAACATCTTCCGCAATGATATAACGGCCATTCAAACTTTCTACATAGCGACCCATGGCTCTAAATAACGCTTCACTTTTATCGGTCTTAGGGTTGCCGATAATCACTGACTTGCCACCACCGATATTTAAGCCTGCAGCGGCATTTTTATATGTCATCCCTTTGGACAAACGTAACACATCTCGTAACGCAGCTTCTTCACTCTCATAAGGCCACATGCGACAACCACCTAAGGCTGGCCCCAAAGTCGTATCATGAATCGCGATAATCGCTTTTAAGCCCGACTCCTTATCTTGGCAAAAAATCACTTGTTCATAATCTCCCATGCTCATTTCTTCAAATAACATCATCTTAATTTCCTCCAATTCACCTTATTAAAGAAAGCGTTCGCAACGCCTTAATGGTAACACTCCTGACACTATTCAACAACCAAAGTTTGTGAAAGTAAGAAATTTCTTTCTCCCTTCTAAGCCCTCTGAAAGGAATGGAATATTCTGACAATAACCTCTTATTAAATAACAGTTTCTTCTATTAAATAAGATTAGCTATATTTAGAATGTATGCTTAACCAATATTATAGGTATTATTCATCTGCTTAGCTATATGCTAAACTATCTATAATTTAAGAAAGAAGTCAGCTTAACCGCTACACTTTTTATCAATAATGAGAGAGTTACTGATTAAAAAAAAATCATATAATTGTCGCTTAACCTCTCTTTTTTATGATATTTTCCCCCATATTAGAAAGTAAGTCAAGAAGATTCAATGAAGGGGATTTTTTTGACTTGTTAAAATAACTAAATAAAGCAAAAAACTGGCTTCTTTCTTAAATAGTAAAGGTCCATTGGACATATTCTAAGATTATCACAAACTTAGAATGGAATAGGAGGAGCTATGAAAAAGAAATTCGGGATTATGCTGGTATCATTAACGCTTGCATCACTATTGGTGGCTTGCGAGAAAAAAGACGATACGATCAGCGAGAAAATGGAACAAACGATTAACATAACGTCAGAAGCACAAATATCGACAATGGATCCTGCTTTAGCTGCGGACACAACGTCGACGCTGGCGATGAATCAGGTTTATGAAGGCCTCTATGTTATTGGAAAAGATGATGAGTTTGTTTTAGGGGCTGCGGCCGAGGAGCCGACTATTTCCGATGATCAGTTGACCTATACATTCCCTCTACGAAAAGAGGCAAAATGGTCAAATGGGGACCCTGTTACGGCTCATGATTTTGTTTACGCCTGGCGCCTAATTGCTGACCCAACAACCGGTTCACCAAATACCGATGTTTTGTTGGGTGTCATTAAAAATGCCCAAGAGATTTATACCGAAGGAGCCAATCCTGAGACTCTTGGAGTCAAAGCTCTCGATGATCACACCCTGGAAGTGACCTTAGAGCAACCAATTCCCTACTTAAAATCACTTTTAACTTTTGCCATCTTCTACCCAAAAAATCAGGCGTTTATTGAGAGTCAAGGGGATGACTATGCAACCAGTGGCGATCACTTGGTTTACAACGGGCCTTTTGTCCTTAAAAAGTGGGACTCATTCGCTGATGAATGGACCTACGAAAAAAATCCAGAATACTGGGATGCCAAACATGTTAAGTTAACAGATGCCAAGGTTTCAGTCATTAAATCACCTTCCACAGCGGTAAATCTCTTTACTACAGGAGAAGTTGACGTCGTAAACAAATTAACCTCTGAATTCGCCAAAAACTATCGTGAGGATGAGAGTTTTTTACCTGTCAGTCAATATGTAACTTTTTTCCTAAAGATGAACCCAAAACGGGGCGACAAAGAGACACCCTTGGCTAACTTGGACTTACGGAAAGCCATTGCTCAAGCGTTTAACAAACAACAATTTGTCGATAACATCTTAGGCGACGGTTCTACTCCAACTAATCATTTGATTCCTAAGGGTCAAACACCGAGTCCAGATGGTAAGAGTGACTTTACCGATGCTGCCAGTGAGGCCTATGATTATTTTGAGTACAATCCTGAAGCGGCAAAAAAATCATGGGCGCAAGCACAAAAGCAACTAGGCGATACTGTTTCAGTTGAATTTTTAACTGATGATACAGATGCCGCAAAAACCTCTGCAGAATTTTTTGCAGATCAACTACAAACCAATTTACCTGGTCTGACCGTTAAAATCGTTCAGGTACCATTTCCAATTCGCGTTGAACGTGATCAAAAGCAAGACTTTGAGATTCAATTAAGCGGCTGGGGAACCGATTATCGAGATCCGTTGACGGTGATGCGAATCTTCACCTCCAATAATCCAACTGGTGGTATCACTTACGCAAATCCTGATTACGATGCCTATATTAACGCCTCTCGAACGACAGATGCTACAGATAATCCTAAACGAATCAAAAACTTTATTGAAGCCGAAAACATCTTGTTAAATAAAGACGTTATGTTGGCACCTATCTACAATCGCTCACTGGCGATTTTAAGTAATCCCACTATTCAAGATATGTACTGGCATCCATTCGGCCCCAGTTATAGTTTAAAATGGGCTTTTCGTCAGTAATTCTTAGTAAAATCGACGAGATTCCCATGTCTAAGAAAAAGCTAAAAGCTGTTAGGTACTGATGTTCTTTATCTATTTTCGGTACCTAACCGTTATTAGAAATCAATTAAAAGGAGTTGTCCCATGACCCTGCTCATTCAAAACTGCAGATTAGAAACTGGTTTCAATATCGTCAATCAGCAAGTTGTCAGCACTAAAACGGAGACATATGATGTGTTGATAACAAATGGTATCATTTGTGAAATCGCCAAAGCCATTCCAACTACACCTGATATGACACTAATTAATGCTCAAGAGGCGCTGTTACTGCCGGCCTTAAAAGAGATGCACATCCATATCGACAAAACTTACTTCGGCGGCCCTTGGCAAGCTTGCCAACCTATTACAAATGGTATTTTTACTCGTTTTGAGGAAGAGCGTACTCTTTTGCCTAATCAATTGGACACTGCTTATGATCGAGCTTGTAAGGTGTTAGAACATTATATTGCTCAAGGACACCATCATATTCGCAGCCACTGTAACGTGGATCCTTATATTGGTACTAAGCATATCGAGCTGACAAAAAGGGCCTTTGACACCTATCGTGATTATTTGACTTACGAAATCGTGGCTTTCCCTCAACACGGTCTTTTAAGATCAAATGTCCTGCCTCTAATGAAAGAGGCCATGAAAATGGGCGCTTCTCATGTTGGCGGTGTTGACCCTTCAACCGTTGATCGGGACGTTGATCGTTCTTTGACGACGATTCTCGATTTAGCTGTGGAATTCGAGGCTGGAGTTGATGTCCATCTTCACAATCGTGATTCATTAGGTGAATATGAATTTTATAAATTAGCTGACTACACCCGACAAGCTAATAAACAAAACCAAGTGACGATTAGCCACGGCATGGCTCTCGGTGACTTGTCCGGAGAAGCCTTGACTAAGATGGTCGACACATTAGTAGCTACGGGAATCGACGTCACTACGACTGTTCCCATCAATCGACCGACGATGCCGATCCCTCAGTTAGTCAAGGACGGCTTAAGGGTCTCCCTCGGCCATGATAGCCTAACTGATCACTGGTCTCCTTTTGGAACGGGTAACACAATCGCAAAAATGAATGTCTTGGCTCAACGCTTTGGCTTAAGTGACGAACTAAGACTTAGTCGTATTTGGCAATACGGAGCAGGCGGTTTATTGCCACTTGATGACTTTGGTCAGCAAGTCTGGCCTTATATCGGTGCGCCAGCCGATGCTGTTTTGGTTTCCGCTGAGTCTTCGGCTCATGCCATTGCACGTCAGCGAGAGATCACTCATACGATTACCAAAGGTATTTGCGCCTATGAACAATCTAACCGAATCGATCAGGGGGAATAGCCGATGACAACCAAACGCTTAATTAATGTAAAATTGGAAACCGGTCGCCTCATCAATGAAGGTCAGTTACGTACGTCCACAGCCCTTTACACCATTGATTTAGACGACACATTGATAACAGGAATCTACCTTAAGGACCAAGAACCCATATTCACTGGCCCGACGATTGACATCAAAGGTCGCTTGGCAATGCCACCTTTCAAAGACATGCACAATCATCTCGATAAAACCTATATGACACTTGGCTGGCGGGCTGCCTTACCAGTAGGGAGTTTCCCCGAACGCTTGGCAGCTGAAGCAAGCGAATTGCCACTGCTTGCCCCTTCAACCGAACGCCGCGCCAAGGCAATGATTGAAAGTTTAATGAAACGTGGAATTAATCATATTCGCACACACGTCAACATTGACCCTTACATAGGATTAGAAAATCTAGAAGGCGTTTTAAACGCACTCCAACACTATGACAAATTTATCACATATGACATTGTAGCCTTTCCCCAGCATGGACTACTCCGTGACAAGGTTCCGCAATTAATGCGAGAGGCTCTCCGTTCCGGTGCGACTATGGTTGGGGGACTTGATCCCGGTGGCATTGACAATGCTGTTGAAAGGTCTTTAGACGAAATCATGTCTCTTGCCACCTTATTTGATGCTGATGTGGATATTCACCTTCACGATCGTGGCCATTTAGGCACTTATACCTATAGTAAATGGCTTGATATAGTCGCTGAAAACCACTATCAGGGGCGGACAGCAATCAGTCACGGCTTTTCTCTTGGAGACGTCAGTATCCCAGAACAAGATGAACTTATCGCCAGACTTAATGAACAAGATGTAAAAATCATGTCCACTATCCCTTATGGACTAACGCACCAAATGCCGCCGATTGACCGCTTGCGACAAGGGGGAGTTAACGTTCATCTCGGTTGCGATGGCTTTTATGATTCTTGGAGTTCCTGCGTTTCAAGTGATGTTTTAGAAAAGCTCAGCACATTTTGCGAATTAACGGGAAAAATCACCGAAGAAGGCTTAGCCGATTCTCTTTCTCTCATTACTAATGGTAAACAACCACTAACCATGGGACAGCTCACTTGGCCATTAGTCGGTGACTCGGCTGATTTTATCTTTATCGAAGCAGCGGCTAGTGCGGAAATCATCGCCCGAAAACCGATTGATCGCTTAGTTATGTTTAACAGTCAGATTCTTCAATTTTAAACAAATAACCCACAGCAAAAATTGCTGTGGGTTATTTGTTTATTACGGACATGTCAGGTGAAAATCATTGTCAAGGCACTAGCAATTAAGGGGACTTCCACCTCATTTATGGTACGGACATCGAGTTGAACTTGGTCGTCTTTAATTCTAGCAATGATGGGCGTCTGAGAATCTCTCAAAGCCTTTTCCAGTTTGTCAGCCGTCAGATTTAAACTCTTTAAGGTCACTAATCTAGTCGGCAATTGAACCCCTGGGTAGGATCCGCCGCCGACTTGCGATAGACCTTCTACCACACTTATTTCCAATGGCAGATTTAAAGCCTCTAACGTCTGTTTTAAGTCAGCCCCTCTTTTTTCAATTTCCTCTTTTGAAAGAGATAATAAATGTAAGGTTGGGATGTTTGTCAACAAGGATTCTGGCTTTAAATATTCCTTCAACGTCAATTCCAGTGCGCTGAGGGTCATTTTATCCACCCGCAATGCCCGAGTGAGCTGATTAGCCTTCATCTGATCGATATAAGTCTTTTTTCCAACGATAAGACCTGCTTGGGGGCCCCCTAACAGTTTATCGCCACTAAAGGTAATGATATCACACCCGGCTTGAACACAGTCCATAACGGTCGGTTCATAAGGAAAGCCGAAGGGGGTCAAATCAGTTAATAAGCCGCTACCTAAATCATTCATCACCGGAATATGATGGGAACTCCCTAACTTAACTAATTCTTCCATAGGGACGGTTTCCGTAAAACCAATCACTTTATAATTGCTTGTATGTACCTTTAAAATAGCTCCAGTGTTTTCATTAATCGCTTGCTCATAATCACGAAGATGAGTTTTATTAGTAGTGCCAACTTCACGTATAATTCCGCCACTCAAGGCGATAATATCGGGAATTCTAAAAGAACCGCCGATCTCAACCAACTCACCACGAGAAATAATAATTTCTTTCCCTTGGATAAATGTTTGCAAGGCTAATAATACGGCAGCCGCGTTATTATTTACAACTAGGCCGGCCTCAGCACCTGTTAGTTTCAATAAATCCGCTTCTAAATGCTGATACCGTGACCCGCGACTGCCTTTTTCTAAATCATACTCTAAATTTGAATACCCAAAACTAATCTCAGCCAGTTGTTTCTGTATCATCGGTGGCAACTGAGCTCTGCCAAGGTTGGTGTGAAGGACAACACCTGTGGCATTTATTACCGATCGTAAATAAGGTTCTTGGGTCTGTCGGCAGCGTTCTTTAACAGGTCCAATAAAGCTTCTCAGGCTGAGATCAAGCGATTCATTCCCCTCTATTATGGACTGCCGACGACGGTTAATCTCAGCTTGTGCGGACTCTTTAACCAAGGACCTACCATAGTACCTGACAACCTCTTCCAGTTCAGTCGCCATTAATAACAGATCGACTTTTGGTAGTCGGCTTAAATCATCTTTATTCATCAGAATCGCCTCCTAGTTGAAACTGAGTATAGGTCTTACGAGCATGGTCCTCAATCATTATTCGATACATCTTGGCCTGATCCCCCATCTTCTCAAGGTGTTGTGCAATTGTTGTCAAATCAGTGTCGTTAAATTTTAACGCTAAACCACAACTAGCTGTAATAGACTCTGGTGTAGGAATTAAGCGTGCTCTTAAATGACGCTCTTTGACCCATGACTCCATTTCCATTGCCTGATGAGTGGAATTAAACGCAACAAGATAGTCCATTTCCCAATCTCCTCTCTATGGCTTAACAATCCGTGAGGCTTCACGCATCATTTCAACAATTCGATACATATTGGTAATCTCTCCGACCTTTACTTTTTCCGTCAGGCCATAATAATCCGTACAAGCCCCACAAGCATAGATTTCCACACCGTCATTAGCCAACCTAGTTAAATCCTCAAAAGAGTCAGAGGCTTCCACTGTAAAGTGAACACCACCATTATACATAATCACTCGGCTTGGCAAGCGATCTTGTTCAGTCAGCGCATAAATAAATCCTTTGATTAAAGTGGCCCCCAACTTGTCATCCCCCCGTCCCATACAGTCGGTATCGATGACAACGGTGTATGCCTCATCCAGTTGAGGTCTCGTTTCTTCCAGAACCGCTTCTGGACTTGTCTCATTTTTACTAATGATAACGGAATACTCTTTAAGAGCCAATTGTTGGGTGGCATAACCATACCCTTTCTGTTCCGCTAACTTTTTCAAATTTTGAGTGGCGATTTCATTGTCCACTTTAATTTCAACTTTATCGTGTTCAACTAATGCTTTTTTTGCTTTAATAACGGGTACAGGACAGGCTTCGCCTAATGCATTTATTTTTTCCATATCAATTCCTCCTCTTCCTTCACATATACAGTCTTTTCTTGACGTTCTATGACTTCGCCGATGATTGTTCCTTCTAGTCCACCTAGAGCCATTTCTTTAATCAAATAATCTGCCTCATCTGCAGGCAAACTGACCAGCAATCCTCCAGATGTTTGCGGATCAAAAAGAATTTCTTCTAAAGCAAAATCCTCGCACTGAAACGCAATTTGCTCACTTAAATAGTTACGGTTCCGTTGCCCACCTGCTGTAACTAACAACTCTTTCGCACACTCATAGGCTTCTTCAATATAAGGCACTTGCGACACAGTTAGCACGGCTGAACATTTTTCATTCATCATCTCGACTAAATGTCCAAGTAATCCAAACCCCGTCACATCGGTGCAGCCGTGAACCGCTCGTTGCCGAATATAGTCAGCTGCTTTTTTATTAAGGGTTGTCATTGATTTAACGGCTTTTTGAAACGCTTCTTCTGTTGTTTCAGCCACACTGAAAGCTGTTGTGATAATGCCGACACCGAGAGGTTTTGTTAATACTAGAACGTCCCCCACTTGAGCTCCGTTATTCCTTAGAATTTTTTGAGGATGCACCGTTCCTGTCACTGACAAGCCATACTTAGGTGCAGCATCATGGATGGAATGTCCCCCTACTAAAATCGCTCCTGCTTCTGCTACTTTTTCGGACCCTCCTCGCAGAATTTCTCCTAAAATACCAAGATCCATCTCTTCTGGAAAACAGACGATATTCATGGCAGACAATACGTCCCCTCCCATAGCATAGACATCGCTTAGTGCGTTAGTAGCAGCGATTTGACCGAAAAGATAAGGGTCGCTCACCATCGTCGGAAAAAAATCCAAGGTTTGAATTAATGCCATCTCCTCACTGATTTTTATCACCCCCGCATCGTCAGTCGAGTCAAAACCGACTAAAAGTCGGGGATCCTCATTTTTAGGTAACTGCTCTAATAAATTTGAAAGATTCCCCGGACCGATTTTAGCGTTGCAGCCTCCGCATATAAATAATTGACCAAACTCTTCATTTACCATTTTTTTCACCTCTATATTTTTAGGTACTTCATTATTTGCTCACATTTGAGCAACGTAACCATAACATCCAGCCTTTATCTTTTTAACGCCGCCATTCTGCTGTCCATTGGAAATAGACAATTGACTCATTCCACTCATATATGCTACTATGATTGTGGGAGTGGATGGGTTCTGGTGTTCCTTGCGGTCTTCAAAACCGTTTTGAGGGGTTAGTAGCTTCTTAGGTGGGTTCGATTCCCACACATTCCCGCCAATTGATAATAAGTGATCAATCTTTTCTTTATTAAGATAATCATGTGCCATAAAAAATTGTCTCTAGCTACTTAGGTGGCTTTTTTTTGTCGATCAACTATTTGTCAGCCCACCGATGACTGGGAGTCCCTAATCCTTAAGCCTTGCTACCGAGAATTCTGACACTTTCCACGCGCTTCGTTATCTGCTGTTTATCTAGATATTCCAAAATCAGCATGGATGCTTTTCGACTGGACTCTGTTCTATTTCTAAAATCGGCTAAAGTCATTTCGCTTTTCTCACTCATTAGTTCCCTGACAATCTGAATCCCACGATCCAAATAAACTGTTGAAATGACGTATTCGTGAGTCAAATAAACCAATTCTCCTTCCATGACTTCGATTACCTCTAGAGCATTTTTATTGTTAGCGATTAGTTCCTCTACTTTAATTGGTAAAAAACCGCTCTTTAGCAACTCTTTTAACATCCGCTCTTTTTCCCCCACATGATAGGCATTTAAGACCACTTGAACATTAGGATCGCCAATCCCACGGTCAGACAAAACAATTTTATTTAACTGGGCCATTTCATTTAAAAGTAGCTCCAGTTGGCGTGGTGTTCCCCCAAAGGCCATTTTCGAGCGAAACTCTTCTATGGGCATCCATTGACGAAGGCGATAAGCCTTGCGATAGCTCACCAGAACATTCAATACAGCCTCTTCTACAGCGCTAAACCTGTCACAGGCCAGATAATAATCAGCTAATTGAATCACCTCGCCCTCATCAACTAACTGCCTTAATAAGATACTGATAGCCGTTGTCTCAATTGATAAGTACTGACTTATTTCCGCCACTTTAGTCAAGGGGTCTTGCTTGTTTTGCAAAAAGTCATAAACTAAGTCTTGATAACTCCCTTGATCTTTAATCGTCAAGCTTTCAACGACTTTTTCTTTAAAACGACGATGCTTTTGCGGATTACTGTCTAAAACCACTCCGCCACCAATCGTCACAACGGGGGAATAGCCTCGCAAAATGAAACGATCTCCTTGTTTAACAGCCACTTGTTCTTCTAAGCGCAATTGAACGAATCCGTCTTCTCCTGAATTAAGTTTCTCAACACCTATTGGCACAAGTCTAGCCATCACTTCCCGAGTCCCAATTAGCAGTCGTACACGTTCCCAGAGTCCAATCCCCGGCTCATAGCGTTTCAAACAATTAACTTTAGCATCCAACATCCAAGCTAAGCTAATATTATCAGGGACCGTCAAGACATCGCCACGACTAATGTCCTCCACCTTCAAATTACTAAGATTTAACGCGGTTCTTTGCCCTGTAACGGCCGACTTAACCTCTTCCTCATGAACTTGGATATGCCTAATTTTCGCTTTTCGCTGACTTGGTAAACAGACGAGCTCATCCCCAACTGATAAACGACCTTCAATTAGCGTTCCTGTCACGACGGTTCCAAAGCCTTTGACTGAAAAAACTCGATCCACATTCAAGCGAGCTGGAACTCGTTGTCTGTTGGGACTGCCTCCTTGGATTCTGTCCTGAATCGCCCTCTTTAACTCATCTATACCTAAACCAGACAGGGCGTCGGTCTCAACAATTGCCACTTCTTTTAAAGGTGTCTCATTTAGTTGGTCTCTAATATCTGAAATCACCAACTCTTTCATCTCTTCATCAACCGTGGCCACCTTCGTTAAAACGATGATAAAATCTGTGATCCCTAATAACGTCAAAATATCCAGATGCTCTTTGGTTTGAGGCATAATGCCTTCATTGGCATCAATTGCCAGTAAAACCAAATTGATGCCTGGCAAGCCGGCAACCATGTTTTTGATAAATTTCTCATGACCAGGGACATCGACTATGCCGATACGCTGTTTGTTTGGTAAATCCAAATAAGCGAATCCTAAATTAATTGACAGCCCTCTTTTTTTTTCTTCTTTTGTGGTATCTGTCTCAATACCTGTTAAGGCTTTTATCAAGGTAGTTTTTCCATGATCAATGTGTCCAGCTGTCCCAACTACGGTATGCATCAACTCTCACCTATTTTCTTTCTATAAATTAAGAGCTTCGCAAGTTCGGCCAGCCTTTTAAAGGTTCAGACTTACTTGCGAAGCTATTAGGTCTTATTTACCTCTCAATTCCCACTCTATTAGCAAATACTATTGGTTTAACTTTCTACTAAAACAGATTTAGTCTTCATGGCTTTTAAGAACATTGAAACGCCAGTGTAAAGGACCACACAAACGATAATCCAAGTCAAAATGTCCAAGTTTAAGGCCACAACAAATTTAGCTGCAACGATTACCCCTATTGTACCACCAACGATGATCCCTAGGGAAGTCTTTCGAGAATATTTACCAGCTTTAACAAATTCTGCACTGGCAACTGGCATCAGACCTGCGCAAGACCCCATCATAATTGGCAACGCCACAATCGGACTCATCCCCAGCATATACACCATGGCCATACACGGAGCGTACAACCCGACACCTACGGTCATCAAAGCGCCAAAGATAAAATTACCGACAATCCCAATAATCAAAGCGCCACCTGTCAACCCAAGGGCTGTGTTCCCTTCACCTAACATCTCCAACATGCCAAGCTGTTTTAACGCCATTAAAGCGGCTGTCACGATTAAGGCAATTCCCATCACTAGCTGAATATTGCGCTCAGGTAATTTAGTCACTGTTTTTGACCCAATCCAAGATCCGACAATAGCTGCAACAATCAAGGAAAACAGGGTTAATGGTTCAACTTTAACCACGGTAATAAAGATAAACGCTTCAATCATAACAGGGATGGTATGTGACACATTTAGCGTCCCCGGCAATAAGTCATCTGATTTTAACGATTTAAATAGTTTGAACAGTAAGGTTGTTGGGGCAAAACTGCCAATTCCTAATGTATCTAGAAAATCTGTCACAAATCCAATACCACCAGCAATCAGGAAGTTTCCTTCGCCTAAATTAGCACGATTCTCGTAGATATCTTTGCCAAAAATAACCATGTAATACGCCAACAAAAGGCCTAAGCCTGTTAATAAAATAGTTACCATTATTTTTCGCCTCTTTTCTTTTGCCTATTGCAAGACAAATCCATGATTTAGGGGATCTTCCGGGTCAATCAGAAAACTGTTAAAACCAGTGATATAAGCTGATCCACTAACATTGGGAATGACCCCATCAAACTCTCCGACCTTCGCTTCTTTAACTACTTTCCCTTTAAACAATGTCCCTAAAATACTTTCATAGACAAAAGGCGCTCCCAAAGATAACTCTCCCTTGGCATATAAGGTTGCCAGTTTGGCACTGGTTCCCGTGCCACAAGGAGACCGATCCACTTGTCCATCACCAAAGACAACCACATTTTTATACGTCGCTTCCGGATGAGTTGGTTCGTCATAAAACTCCACAAGATCAACACTGTTTATGTGTGCCATGGTTGGATGTTGAACCTCAATTTGCTCATTGATCGCCTCTCGCAATTGAATTCCTATCTGAGAAAATTTTGAGGCGTTTTTCGGCTCAATCTTCAATCCAACTTCACTTGATCGAATGATGGCAAAAAAACTGCCGCCAAATGAAATATCGAAAGTCACCTTCCCGTATCCTTCCAACTCAATTGTTTGATTTTCTTTATAGAGAAAAGCCTCCACATTGTCAAATGAGACCTCCTCGACTGAACCACTAGTTCCGTGATGAGCAATCGCTCTTACAATTCCAGCTGGTGTTTCTAAGACCACTTTCGTTTCTTCAGCATTCGGACCTGATTCAACCATCCCTGTTTCAACTGCTGCGGTCACTGCAGCAATGGTATTATGTCCGCACATATTTAAATACCCACCAGCATCCATAAAGATGATACCAAAATCGGCTTCTTCAATCGTTGGCTCTAGAATAAAGGCCCCAAACATTTCATTGTGTCCACGAGGTTCATGCATTAATGCGGTTCTCAAATGATCTGAATGGTCAATCAAATACTGTTTTTTATCAGCCATGGTTTCCCCTGGAAATTTAGGGATGCCTCCCGTAATTAAACGGGCAGCTTCACCTGCTGTATGAGTATCAATGGCTGAAATCATCGTTGCTATTTTCATAATATTGCCTCCTAATTAGTCATTTCATGTTAATAAATGAGCAAGTCACCCTATCGGCTATTACTTTCCATCCTTGCGCATCTTCAATTTCAAAAATGCCAAGGCCTTTGTTGCATCTGTCTCACTTACTGTATTCTCACCTACGACTTCGGTTTCTGTTCCGGTTGTTGATTTATTAATATCCACAACTAAATCCGTGTAATCGTTTTCGACAACAAATTTAGCTTGTTGCCCGATAAATTTTAGACCAATCACACTGATTCCTGCTTCACCTATTTTTTCCATTGTATTCGCAAAGTCAACGTCCGAATTTCCCCAACCATCTGAGGACAGGATAGCCCCGTCGCACCTCATCCCTGCCAACCAACGAGCTGTCCGCTCACCTACAAGGTATTTCATCTTATTATCTTGAGGTGTTCCAACTACTACGACACCTTGAAAATCAATGTCAGGATCATTGGCAAAAACGGCCAATAAGGGGTCTCGGAAGTGGTGCAAGGACGTCTCTTTTGTTGAAGGACCTATTCCCATTCGATTCACTCACTTTCTAGAATTTAAAGATCATACCATTGCGCGAATAGCGCCATCACGGTACTCATTAGCACTTAATAATATAGGCATGTTATTGATATCAATGATTGATATCCCTCCTACAAAGCCACTAGGTTCATTCGGGAAAAGTAAATTATCGTACATGGCGCCCTGCCCTGCTACTTGTTTAACCATTGCCACTTTTGGCTTACCTGTTGAATGATAATTCTGAAAGTCATGAACTTCATCGGCCAAGCGTCCATTCACCATCTTTAACAACTGGCGTATAGGTTGAATCACCTGATCCACATAAGCAAACATGTCAAGACAAAGGGGTCTTTCGAGAATAGCGCCTTGTTTTGCGATTAAATCAATGTGAATGAGATAATCACTTTTTTCAGGGGTACCATTTTTGCCAAAAATCATCTGTTCAGATAACCGTCCGTCAGAGGATCCAAACTCATGCATTTGTTCGCCATTTAAAATTTTTCCAGTCATCAAGACATAGACACCCGTTAACGTATGAGTAATACCTTGGCCAATATCGCCTAATACTTTTGTTGAAATCGGGATGACATCCATAATGGTATTAATTTCAAGGTTATGCTCGTAAGGCTGAATAATACTGATGGTTACTTTTTCAAAATCATGATCTAAGTGTGAGTTTATCGGCAGTGACAGATGCTTATCTTTATAGTTATAAGTATCTGCAAGTGTGACATCTTCCACATGAAATGCTTTAATTTTTAAGGTAGACTGCTTACTCATCATTTCACCTCTTCTACTGAGTTCAAAGATCTGGAGTAACTGATGCTTTCATCTCTAGTTACTCCAGATTTCAAACCAATCCATTATTAGTCGATTATCAAACAGCTGCCAAAAGATGTTTTTAACGTCCTTTATAAATATTTTTCCCCATGGGCCATTTACACATGAGCAATGTATTCGTAAGGTAAAGGTACAATTTTACCCGGTGTTTGAATAGCAACTAACTCTGTTAAGGTGTCTTTTAATATATGAGTTTGCATGTCAATATTATGAGGCTCTCCAGCATTGGCACCCATTGGTACAAGTGGCGCTACGGCTCTTGGAGATCCATTCTGTCTAACGACAGGTGGTAATGCTGCAATTAATATCGTAGGAATTCCTGCTTCCTCAATAGCTCTCTGCACGATCACGGCAGTTCTGTGGCAGGTCCCTCAACCAGCAGTTAAAACAACTGCATCGACGTCTTCTTCCACTAATTTTTGAGCTATTTCTGGACCGGTATGATTAATAAACGCATCCTGGTCTCCACCACCGCCCATAAACCCAAAGTGAAGAGGGGCGCACTCCTTAATGAACCCTTCAGAAGCTAGTTCTCTTAAACGCTCAATCGGAAACATGCAGTTAACGTCTTTATTGACGTCAGCATTATCGTAACCCCCATGTGAAACCATTAAATCTTGTACGTCGGCATCGCTTGGAATTTCACGGTAACTTGTATCTCCCGCTAAATTAAACCGCTTATCGCTTTTCAGATGAACACCTGCAGCCGTTGCCATGGCAACACGCATTTCTTTTAACTCTTTGGTAACAGGTGTAAAAACTGATTTAGGGGTAATTGGCACAAAAATCTCAGATTGTAACCCGTTAAATACTGTTAATGACATGTTAATTAACTCCCTTCGACTTATTAATTTTCTGTTTTCATTTCGTAACGACTTTTAATTTCTTCCATTCGCCTTTTGTTTTGTTCGATGGCATAGACATATTTTTCATCAGGCTCTGGATCCAAAACTTCAGGATACGACATAACGAACCCAACAACTTGTCCGACTTTTAGTTCATTGTGCGAAATCAGCATCCGTTTTGGAAGTTTGATTTGGCCTAATCGTCCTTTTAAGTCGATCGTGACACCGGCATCTGTTAATTCGACCAAAATGCCTTCATACATCCGTTCAGTTGAAATATACTTTAATCTATCCATACATACACCTTCAAATAAAGTTTTTATGATTATTCTTGTTCGTAGATTTCCAGTCTCTTTTTACTCTTAGGCAGTACTTGCTCATTATCTGCCAACGCGACCTTCGTTCCTAATGTGGCCTCGATTGCTTCCACATTATTTTGCTTGACATTAGGATTCCACTTACGTTCGGCTTTTTCAATTGTGCCACCACCCATTAGCGTCTTAATCATCGCCAGAGCTCTAAGAGCATCCTCAGGACAAAGGGTATTATTTGATAAGATTTCATTTTCAATCCCTTGCATCGATTTATTGTTATCAATCATGGCATTCATGTATTTATTCCCAACCACTAAGGCCCCTTGAACAGCGCTATAAGTCTCGCCAACGACGTGAACGCCACGCTTGCCAATTTCTTCAATGTGAGAAGCAAAATCAATGTGATTATTTCCAAAGCCTTCCGTTGTCACAATTGCTCCATCAATGCCCATGGCTTCAATCGTCATGCCTAACCGCTTAGAAACATAAAATTTCTCTGAGTTAGCTTGAGGTGATCCCACAAACATAACGCCTACCAAATCAATTTCTTGATCTTCCATAGCCGCTTTGACCAGAGGTTCTCTAAAGTAATGACGAGAGGTTTCTTTCGAAGCGGGCCCAATACAGGTCAAAGCGTGAATGCCGCCATCTAAGACCTCTGTCGGCGCCAACATAACAGGCAAATTACCTAGATCAACATTTGGCTTCGCCCCCAAAACACCAACAGGCTCTACTGGCATAATCAAATTGTCGTGCATGGCGCCTTGTCCCATAATCTCTTTGACAATCAGCACACGTTTTTTTCCTGGACGACGGTATTGAACGATTTCCTCAGAATCAACAACAAGGGCGTCATCAGCTACTTTCATGGCTTGACGAATTTCTTCTGTGATGTGATCAGCAGATTTATGGGCAGCTAACGGTCCACTGCGTTCCATGTTAGTGCCCGCCTTAACGATCACTTCGACTTTAATGAAAATATCACCTTTATCTGGCGCACCCGGTCGTCCCCACATAATATTACGGTCAAGTTCTCCTTCTGATGAACCAAATTCACCAATTTGGACACCATTAGCATCCGTACCAGTAAGAACGATCACGACTCCATCTAAAATTCTCGTAATGCCGTGGCCGAGATCCCCTTCTTCTTTCGTGGCAATCGGTTGAACATCCATAATCGTTTCGCTATAAACTTCATATTTATCAGGTGTGATAATTTCCACATTCATATCTTCTACCAATTCTTGCAATTCAACTGATTCTTTGCAGATGTCAGCGGCACTGCGAATAGTTAAGGTTGTACCTTCTAGTTTAGTCTCATCACCAAATACCACGTTATCAATTTTGAAGTGCTTACGAACAAAAGAACGAACTTCTTGTTCAGCAGCTTCTTTTGGCACGATTGCTTTTGTGACTGCCTGTGATTCGATTGCAACTGGTACTTCTGGAGCAGCTCCCATAGCCCCGGCTAGCATTAGGGGAATTTCTAATTCAATTCCTTTTCCTTCTGCAATGTGAATTTTTACCATTTGATTGGCATTCACAGCTGCTGGAATAGCAGTCGTCGTTATGCTATTGTCTACTTTTTTCTGTACTTTCGGCACTTCCGTAGAAGGTTTTTCTTTTTCAACAACGGTTATTCCTTCTAGTAATTCAGCGGTTAAAGGAACTAACGCATCGGTTGTTTTTAATAATGTTGCACCCAGTACTTCGCCGATGGTCAACGTCTTGTCTCCAAGGCTTAATAAACCAGAATCTTCCAAGTCTGGAAATATTACCGGATCTTCTAAATCTCCGGGTCCAATCACTTTTCCTGATTCTGTTCGACAACAAAGTACGGCTGGATCTTTTGCATGCTCTTGTGCAGTTTCTACAGTAATTGACATTTGTCAAAACCTCCCATTAATTATTATGTTAGTCATCGGTGGGTAATTTTCTGTATAGTTTGTGACCTGCAGCACGAAGCACATGATCCGTATGATGATAAACTGGAACTCCTAACCTAGGAGCAACACCCATGACGGTGTTTGTTCAATCCTGACACGTGCCCGTTAAGATAACTTCAGCACCTGCTTTTTTCATAGATAATACTTTTTCAGCTTGTCCTGGACATATCCCCGGCAAGTCACATCTATATCTTCCATTAACTTCAACCATCCGTTTACAACGTTCAGCTGCCACAACTTTTGCACCCATATTGGTTGCAATTTCAGTCAAGCGTTCTTCACTACCACCACATTCACAAATTAAAATACCAATGTCTCGTGTTTCCTGGGGATAAGGCATCGCAACAATAAATCCGCCAGTTGTTTTCATAACCGGACTCATTTCGTCACCACCGGCTCCTGTGAAAGGCCCTCCTAAAACAATCTCCCCATGAGGTTCAATGTAACCTCCCGTCGCTTCAATTAACGTCGCTGCAGGTGTCCCAATCGGAATCTCTCTGAAGACAGTGCCATTGATAACTCGTCCAGACACGGTCAAATCTTTATCAATAAACGGCTTTCTGAAGATGACGGCTTCTGCTACATGCTTAACTGTTTCAATATTTGAAACAATCACGTTCGCCTCAATCGGCAACTGACCTGGTTCAAGTGTCACCCCAACCAGTTCTCTGACTACCACTCGCTCATCCCCTGCTGGATACATATCCGATAAAAATTTAACATGAATGGTCGCTTCGTCTTTAACGGCCTCTTCCAATAATCTAACTGCCTGTGTATATTTGGCTTTGATGGCCACATAGACCTCAGCTGCCTGAGTAATTTCCTGCATAATTTTTAGACCCTTGATTAAGAGCTCACTGTCCTCTTCTATCGAACGAATATTGTGAGCCAATAAAGGTTCACATTCAGCAGCATTCGCAATTAAATAACCGCCTTTAATCGTTGAAGATAATTTGACATGAGTTGGAAAACCAGCACCACCAGCACCAACAATCCCTGCGGCTTCAATCATTTCTAAAGGATTAACGGATTCTTTAATTGGTAGAAACTCGTGATTCTGTTCGTTCGACAAACTAATAACAATCCCGGTATTAATACTTGTCACCTGACCGTTAACACTGGAATGAATGTTCGCTCCAAGTCCATTAGGCGTTGCAATGAGTTGCCCGCGCCTAACTTGATCGCCGACTGATACAATCGCCTGGCAACTTGGACCAACGTGTTGTTTTAATGGAATTTGAATAGTTACCATGTTTTTTTTCACCTCCTTCTATCGATTGATTGAACTCGACATAAAACGTGTCTAATTCCCCTACATATTAACATATAAAAATATAGAATGCATCACTTTATCACAGGTTTGTCGATGTTTTTCACAAAAGAACCAATTTGAAAATAAATCGGTTACAATTCTTGTTATATTTTACGTCCAACAATTGACTTTTCATATTCTCCATGGTAACCTTAATAAATAAACCGATATAAACATTGCTACAACAAGGAAAATAAGCATTCCCACTCGACCATCTCACTTAATATCGCAGTAAAAAAAGTGACTGATTCAAATGCAAACGTGGTGGTATCAAATATAATAAAATCGCTTTAAAACGGTTTTATAGTGTTATTTTTCACAATAAAATAAAAGTGTCTATTTCTAACCAATGAGTGTCTAAATGACATTTAATAAAGGAGGCCATACAATTGAATACCGATAACACAACTTACTTAAACGGTTTTTTCTATCATTTGGAAGAGAAAAGGTTTTTTTTAAAACAAGAAACCAGTATCAAATCCTATATACAGTCCTTTGAGAACAACCCAGAACTGTCTGCCACTGCCTTTATTTCAGATAACCCCATAAAGTTAACTTATCGTGTGCCTTATTTCCGACTGCTTTACGTCTTAAAAGGGTCTATTGGAATATCTGTGGATCAAAAAGAATTGGATTTTTTTGAAGGTGGCGTTATTTTAGCAAACCCTAATTCTCATATTGTCTATCGTGGCATGAGCACAGATACTGAGGTTGCTACGATTATTTTCAAACCAGAATTTTTTAGCAATTTATTCTTAAGTGATTTAGTCGATTTACCCCTATTTTATGATTTTGTGATGCAAGGCTTAGATGAGAATTACCAGAAAAGCAATTATTTTTTCTTTCAACAATCTTTAGAAAATTTTAGTAATTACTTGCTATTATTTCTTTTTAAAGAAACTATTTTGAACAACCCCAATAAAGCAGTTAAACATCCCGCTTTGTTTCTGCTGCTTTCAGAACTAGATGATAACAAAGATAAGACATTGGTTTTGGAAAAATCAACTTTACCTTCTAACTTATTTATTGGTGAGATTCTTAAACATATTAACCATCATTACGACGAAGTATCCTTAAATGAATTGGCTACTCTTTATAATTTACATCCTAACTCCCTTTCGTCCATGATCAAAAAACAAACAGGTAAAAATTTTTCAGAGCATTTAACAGAAGTACGCTTAAACAGAGCGTCTTATTATTTAAAGAACTCAACTGTCTCAGTTCAAGAGATTAGCGAGAAGATGGGCTACCAAGATAAAAGTTATTTTTTCCGCTTGTTTAAAAAGCATTTTGGTCTCTCGCCAAACCAGTACCGCAAGAAGAATCAACAGTTTATTGAGAAGACGTAAGAGCGTTTTTTTCGTTGAATCTTTGTCATTTAATTCTTTTAATTGCGATTTACATTTGACAAAGTTTAGTTTTAATATATAATTGGCATTACCAAATTGAATAGTTAGTATGGACTAGTAAAGGTATTGCAAATACTTACAGAAAGAAAATCATTAGCTGAGAGATTTTCGTCAATGGCGCCCTTGAACCTACCAGAAGTTATTTTTCGGTGAGATACCGTTATCAGCTATTAGAGTCGTAAAGTTAGCATTACTTTAAAACAAGGTGGTACCGCCAATTATTGGTCCTTGTATTAAAGTAATGCTTTTTTATTTTTATATAATGAAAGGTGGATTTTTGCATGTCAGAAAAAGAATTTGTAAAAGAAATTACGAAACGAGACGTGGATTTTGCTAAGTGGTATACGGATATTGTCTTAAAGAGTGAACTATGTGATTACTCTAGTGTTAAGGGATGTATGATCTTACGTCCTGCTGGATTTGGCTTATGGGAAAATATTCAGGCCGTTGTGGATAAGCGCTTAAAAGCGATGAAACATGAGAATGTCATGATGCCGATGCTTATTCCTGAACATATGTTATTAAAAGAAGCTGAACATGTGGAAGGTTTTGCCCCAGAAGTTGCTTGGGTAACTCATGGTGGTGACAGTGAATTAGCCGAGCGTCTAGCCATTCGCCCGACATCAGAAGTCCACTTTGCTGAACATTTTAAAAAAATTGTCCGCTCCCATAGAGATTTACCAAAGCTGTATAATCAATGGGTCAGTGTGGTTCGCTGGGAAAAAACAACTCGCCCATTCTTAAGAACTACTGAATTTTTCTGGCAAGAAGGTCACACTTGTCATGTTGATTTTGATGATGCCAACGATGAAGCTTTACAAATTTTAGAGTTATATAAGGACGTTTGTGAAAATATGCTGGCAATTCCAGTGGTTGGGGGCGCCAAAACTGAAAGTGAGAAATTTGCAGGTGCCGACATCACCTATACGAATGAAACCTTGATGTATGATGGCAAAGCGTTGCAAATTACGACTTCTCACCACTTAGGCGATAACTTTGGTCGTGCTTTCGACATCACTTACGCGGACAAAGAAGGCAAAGAACAATTTGTTCATCAGACCTCCTGGGCGATTACAACTCGCTCAATTGGTGGCATCATCATGGTTCACGGAGATGATCGCGGTCTTGTATTGCCACCTCGAATTGCCCATGTCCAAATCATGATTATTCCGATTGCCCAACATAAAGAGGGTGTGTTGGATAAAGCCTACGAGCTTGAAACTAACTTACTTGAACGTTTTACTGTCCGCGTAGACGATTCTGATAAGCAAGCTGGTTGGAAATTCAATGATGCTGAGATGAAAGGCATCCCTGTTCGTATCGAGTTTGGGCCTAAGGATCTTGAAAAAAATCAAGTAATCGTTGTCCGCCGTGATACGCTTGAAAAACAAACGATGGCTCTTGACGAGCAATTAGAGGATAATCTTGCCAAGTTAATGGATGATATCCACGATAATAT
Organism: uncultured Vagococcus sp.; assembly: GCF_963518325.1. NCBI lineage: Bacteria > Bacillati > Bacillota > Bacilli > Lactobacillales > Enterococcaceae > Vagococcus > uncultured Vagococcus sp. The sequence continues at coordinate 84,998 of NZ_CAUQJB010000001.1, forward strand.
GCTGGCTACCGCTCGCAAACGCCAAGAAGAAAAGACACATCGGACAAATGATAAAGCTGAGTTTATTGAATTGGTTAAAAATGGTGGTTTTGTCATAGCTCCTTGGAATGGCGAAGATGCTGTTGAAGAACAGATTAAAGAAGAAACAGGCGCAACAGCCCGCGTTATCGCTTTTGAAGATGCTAACGCCGATTTAACAGATGTCAAATGTGTTTGGACTGGCGAACCTGCCAAGTTTATTGTTCACTGGGCAAAAGCTTATTAACAATCTTTCCCCCATCTTTTCAACTAAGATGGGGGATTTTTTTCTTCTCTATCTCCCCCTTTTTACCCTAGGCAAGATTCTGTTATTTTAGCTAAAAATCTGATACTATCGTGCTACACTAATTTTTGACCGTTTAAATGAGGTTTTACGCTAAAAACAGACAATTGTAAAGAACCTGGTGATACTCAATCATTATAAGGTGCTAATCGAATTGGGAATGGAGTAGCGATTATGAGAGTGACAGACATTGTTCTAATTTTTTGGCAAATTTTAATGCTAGGGTTATTACCCCATTCAATTGCCAATAAAAGAATCCGCATAAGTTTTACCCTCATTACCAGTAGTCTATTGTTATTGCACCTTGTCCTTGAAAACTATCACTGGCAAATGATTCCCACATATCTGAGTTTATTGCTAACTTTTTGGTTAATCATTCGCCCAACGGCTATTTCTGCCAACTTAACTCTCCTAAAGAAAATAAGTTTAATTTTTATAACTATTGTCATGATTGTGCCGGTCACTCTATTTCCAGTTGTTCAGTTCGACTCTCCCACAGGATCTTTTATCGTCGGCAAACGCTCGATTAGCTTCACTCACCTAGAAACTCAGGACCTTTCTTTTGATCATCTACCTCAGAGACAACTTAAGTTACAAATCTACTATCCAGCAACAGCAAAAACGAGTCAGATGGCTAGCTATCTTCCAAATTCCAATGATTTTCCGAGTGCGTTTGGTACTCGAGTGTTCCCTAATTTTCTTTTCTCCCATTATAAGTTAATTCATACAAATGCCTATACCGATGCCCCTTACTATGAGGGAACTAGTCAATTTCCTTTGTTAATTTTTTCAGGGGGTGGCCAGCAAAACACCTTTCAATTAGTTGAAATGGCCAGTCATGGCTTCATTATCATAGAGATCGATCACACAAGGAAGTCTCAAACGAGTGGAAAAAACCATCTGTTTCCAGTTGCTAGCCAAGGTAAATTAACTCCTTCGTCATGTCTAGATAAACGAGTCTCTCGTTGGGAAGCTGAAATTAAATTTGTTCTGGACAGTTTAAGTAGCAATAAACTTGCCTCAATCACATCAATCGCAGACCGTCATCGAATCGGAGTCATGGGCTATTCTGAGGGTGGCACAGCAGCCACTCAAGCTTTAATCCACGATTCACGTCTTAAGGCCGGTATTAATCTTGATGGCCCAATTTTAGATAATCAACAGGGAGTTGATTTCAGTAAACCTTATCTCTTGCTGAACGCCTCCTCTACAAGTACCGGTCCTTCCAAGCCAATAAACGTAACTAATTGGCTAAATGGCGAAGACAGTCTCGCAATAACTATACCTAACTCCAACCATTTAAGTTTCACCGACCTAGGAGCCGCTTCTTTCTTACTCAATCAACCAGGGGCTGACCCATTTGAACTCTATCGTGACATCAATCGATACTCTCTTAACTTTTTCACTAAACATTTGCAAAATGTTATTGTTTTTGACAATAAAAGGCCTGTCATTGCTTTTTCTGAATAAAAATATGGCTAGGACATTAGTCCCAGCCATATTTCAATTTCCACTTCATAATCCTCTAACCGATAATTGTTAGCTCTTTAGGATAACTATTCAAATTTTCATAACCATCTTCTGTCGCTACAATTAAATCTTCAATTCTTACACCAACTTCTCCCAAAATATAGATTCCAGGTTCTATTGAAAAAATCATGCCTGGTTCTACCAGATTATGATTAGCTGCCGAAACATCGCCAGCTTCATGACATTCAATCCCAATAAAATGACCTGTCCGATGGGTAAAATATTCCCCATAACCTTTTTCTGTAATATAATCACGGGCCGCAGCGTCAATATCACTGAATTTAACCCCTGGTTTAACCATGGCGATTGCTCTCTTATTAGCTTCCAATACTGTTTCATAAACGTCGCGGCTCTTATCAGAAACTGTTTTATAAAAAAAGGTACGAGTCATATCTGAATTATAACCATTTTTCACGCCACCGATATCCAGAATAATACTGTCTCCTTCTTTAACACGCGACTCATCATTCATATGGTGAGGATCTGCTCCATTTGGCCCATAAGCCACTATTGGATCAAATGCAAAACCAGAGTTACCTAAATCAGCATAAATCTCGGCTAATCGAGTGGTCATCTCTAACTCTGTTAACTTCTCAGGAATCAATTGTTTTAATCGATCAATTGCTACGTCGTTATCCTTTGATACGTCACGCATTAATTGAATTTCTTCTGGACTTTTCCGCGCTCTAACTAAGTCCGTAATCTCAGAACCAACCATAAAGTTAGTTGAGTTTGTTAACGTCATCAAACGCAATAAGAAATGTGCAGGCCAATTTTTATCAATCCCCATTACTTGCTCTTGGTCAATGTAATTCAGTAGCACTTTAACACCGTCATCAACGTCATCCACATAAACCAGATTCACACCAAGGTTTTCCGTAATGGGGAATAATTTATTCAAAACTAAGGTATGATCTCCGGATGCTTTCAAAACTAATACTAAAATCCTCTCACCAGGGTGGATCCACCGTCCAGTTAAATAGAAAATTGTAGTTGGATCAGAAATTAACAATTGAGGCACGTCTCGCTTTTTCATTTCAGTTAACACATTGTCTAAACGATCTTGAATCATTTAAAATTCCTCCTTGTTGGTATTATTTAAAGAGAGTTCTCTCTTATTGCCACGGCACGATTTTATAAGAAGCCTAACTGCCATTGCCCTACTTTCATTATATACTATATCAACTGATGGCAAAAGGCGAGGGACTAACTTAATCACGACGTTTGTGATTATTCTTAAACAAATTAATATTATCACAAGAAAACGTTTTTAAGTCCGTTAATAAAAAATTCTAATGGTTATATCAGAAATTAGCCTAACCTAACTTTTCCCATTTACATTGTTTTAGCTAACCTGTTACAATGAAATGGAGCATCCAGAAGATTCGTCACTTTCAACTGATTTTCCGACACTTTCAACTCCGTCTAAAATGATGTATGCTAAAAGTGAAATAGGTAACATGGCATTGCTCTATCACTGAAAACGAGGTTAAATGATGATTTATTTCGATAATGCAGCAACCACACTCAAAAAACCGAGAGAAGTAACCGAGGCAATGGTCAAAGCAGTGACCACCATGGGGAATTCTGGTAGAGGTGTTCACGAAAGCGCCTTAGACTCTTCGCGGATCATTTATCAAACGCGAAAACAATTGGCTGAACTCTTTTGCGTACCCGACCCTAAACAAATTGCGTTCACACTGAATGCCACCGACAGTTTAAATATGGCCATCCAAGGCTTATTAAAGCCTGGTGATCACGTGATTACAACTGTCATGGAACATAACTCAGTGCTGCGCCCTCTGTATCACTTAGAAAAACAAGGGGTTACCCTTTCATTTATTGCCACTAATTCACTGGGAGTCATCGATTATGAGCTTCTTTACAAGGCCATTCGACCTGATACCAAAGCGATAGTCATCACACATGCTTCTAATTTAACCGGCAATTTAGTTAATTTGACTAAAATCAGTCACATAGCTCAAGAAAAAAAATTGCTGGTAATTATCGACGCCTCACAAACAGCTGGCGTTATACCGATTGATGTTACGGACCTGCAGATTGATGCTTTGTGTTTCACCGGACATAAAAGTTTGTTAGGTCCACAAGGAACAGGTGGTATTTATCTGAAGGAAGGCCTCTCTATTCAACCTTTGAGATATGGTGGGACTGGCGTCGAGACTTACAACAAAGACCAACCTCAAAGCATGCCAACTCTACTTGAAGCGGGGACTCTTAATAGTCATGGCATCGCAGGTCTCAATGCCGCCTTAAGCTATATTGAGAAAACAGGTAGGCAAACCATCTATCAACTTGAGCAAGAGTTAATGATTCGCTTTTATAAGGGGATTAAACAATTACCCGGAATTAAGATATATGGAGATTTCAGCACCTTTAACCGCTGCCCCATTGTCTCATTAAACATTCGTGATTTAGATTCTTCTGATGTTAGTGATCAGCTCTATAGTGAATTCGATATCGCCACCCGTTCTGGTGGTCATTGTGCCCCCTTAATGCATCAAACACTAGGAACCATCAACCAAGGAGCTGTCAGATTTAGCTTTTCACATTACAATACAAATAAGGAGGTCGATGAGGCCATTCACGCCATTAACGTTATTTTATCCAAGTAATCAACGTTAATGGCGAAAGCCAGAATAACATAAATTGAATGCGGTTACCTGACGTACTTAATGCGTGTTCGAAATAGAATTAACAGCTATACCATCATAAACTATCACAGAGAGAAGGAATCAAAATGAACATCGTAACAGACTTACCGCTAATCTTTGATACATTTTCTGAGGCTCGCCAACAGGGTTTTTTAGCCGTTAAAGAGCTTAAGGAACAAGGAACGCCAGTCATTGGAGGTTACTGTACATTTTTACCAGAAGAATTGGCCATGGCAGCTGGTGCCTTACAAATCAGTCTTTGCTCCACATCTGACGAAACAATTAGTGCCGCAGAGGAAGATTTACCGCGAAATCTTTGTCCCCTAATAAAATCTAGCTATGGTTTTGGCAAAACAGACAAATGCCCTTACTTCTACTTCTCTGATTTAGTAGTTGGAGAAACAACTTGCGACGGCAAGAAAAAAATGTATGAATACATGGAAGATTTTAAACCTACTTACGTCATGCAACTTCCAAACAAAAAAGATACTACTGCTAGTTTAGCTTTATGGAAAGACGAAATTATTCGATATAAAGAAAAATTAGAAGATTTTTTGGATGTAACCATTACCGACGATCAGATTCAAGATGCGATTCACTTAAAAAATCGCGAACGGCAGGCACGAAAAAATTTTTATGGCTTAGGCAAATTAAACCCGCCAGCTTTATCTGGCACAGATATTTTCAAAGTCATGTATGGTGCTAACTTTACTTTAGATAAAGAAAAACTCATTCAATCCTTGAATGAAATGACGGCTCAAGTGACAGCCGATTATCAAGCTGGCAAGCGATTAGAACAAAAGCCTAGAATATTGATTACTGGTTGCCCAATTGGAGGCGTCACTGAAAAAGTCATTCGGGCAGTTGAAGAAAACGGCGCCGTGGCTGTGGCCTTTGAAAATTGTACCGTTGCTAAATCTGTGGAACGTCTAGTAGATGAAGAGATCGATGTCTATGATGCCTTAACCGAAAAATACATTAATATCGGTTGCGCCTGTATTTCCAATAACAATAATCGTGTGGAGTTATTAAACCAGATGATTGACGACTATCAGGTTGACGGTGTCCTCGATATGGTTTTACAAGCCTGTATTCCTTTTGCAGTTGAGTCAAATAAAATTCGTGAATTTTGTCAAGATAAGAAAGAAATCCCTTATATTTATCTAGAAACTGACTATTCTACTTCAGATATTGAGCAGATCAATACCCGCGTTACTGCCTTTATTGAAATGATTGGTGCCTGAAAATGAAAATAATCGGAATTGATAGTGGCTCAACTACTACTAAAGGAGTCCTCATCGAGAACGGTGTGTTGATCACAAAAAAGTTGATTAAGACGAAAGGCAATCCCAAAGGTGCCATGGTTGACATTCTGACTGATTTGAACTATTTGCCAGATCAGATGCTCCTGACTTCCACAGGTTACGGACGTCAACTCATTGAAGCGGATTACGTCATTACAGAAATTACGTGCCACGCTGAGGGTGTTCGACATCTTAGTCCCACAATCGAGCAAATGATTGATATTGGTGGACAGGATTGCAAAGCCATCAAGATGAACCCCTCAGGAAAAGTACTGGACTTTAATATGAACGACAAATGTGCTGCTGGAACGGGGCGGTTTATTGACGTGATGATGGGCATTCTTGGAGAAGATATTGAAAATATGGACACATTTGTTGACGGTGCTAACGCCATTAAAATCAACAGCATGTGCACCGTTTTTGCCGAATCAGAAGTTATCGGCTTGATCGCACAGGGCTCTGCCAGAGAAGATATTGCCTTAGGTGTCTTGCATTCAATCATCAGCCGCGTCAGCAGTCAATTTACTAAAATCAGACCAAAAGCGCAACAAGCTCTCTTTCTTTCAGGAGGCTTATCCCAAAGTTTGATTATTCGTGAACTATTGAGCGAATACACAGGCGTCCCTGTTCTCAGTCATCCCGACGCTCAATTCGCAGGCGCTATTGGTGCAGCTTATTTAGGAGTGGAACGCCATATTAAAGAAACTCACCTTGTTTAGCTCGTCATCATTTAAACACCAAAAGACCGTTTTCTTAAGGGTAACGGTCTTTTGGCTTTGTCATTCCTAAATCATCTTTTATTCTGCTTTTACTAACTCATCTTCCGTCATCCATAAATGATCTCTGATTAACGCTCCCCCTGTTGTTGGCTGGTAATCCACAACATAAGCCACCGTCTTTTTCGCACTGTCAACTGCCCCGTCTGCCCCCATCATTCCAGTCATATGATTTGCCTGAATATTAACACGGTTCCCAACTTTAGCTCCACGTGGTGTGACTTCTTCATCAACAACCCATTTGTGATTAGTGATTACTTCATCACTACCAGATAAAGGTCGGAAACTAACAGCATAAGCAATCGTATCAAAAGCCTCAACCACCTCACCCTTGGCCCCCTTCATTCCTTCCATATGATCGGCTTTCAAAATTACCTTAGTGTTGACGGGGAACATCGGTTTAGTCGCTTTTTTCATGGTGACAGGAATCACACTTTCATGGTTCATTTCCATTGATGAACTTTCAGTCTGCTGATTGCTACTCATTGACATCTTGCCATGATCCATGTCCCTTGCAGTCTCTTTCTCTGAAAGAGAACAAGCAGCTAAACTCATCGCAAAGCCAATTACCATTGCGGATAGTCCTATTTTTCTTTTCATTAGACCGCTCCCTTTACTTTTCCCTAATTGATCTCACTGACAATCGAAAATTTAGTTCCTTCCAAGGATTTAACTAACTCACTAACTTTTACAGGTTCTTCACTTAAAATTTCTACTGTTTTCTCTTTTAAATCAACCATTATCTCATCAACACCCGTTACAGTTTGAAAGTACTCTTTTACACGGCTAGCACATTTACCACAATTCATGCCTTTAATAATCATCTTTTTATTCATCTAATACACTCCTTAATAGTATCTATCTAATTTTATATACTTCCTGAAATAAGCAAGGATTTTATAACTAGTCTAAAGCCCCTTGCTTTAATGCCTACCTTATTCAATAGATTTAAGTCTTCGATATAAGTTAGTTGGACATAGGTCCTTATCTCATTCAATGCTTTTTTTCTAGGCAATCAAAATGCTAATCTGTTTCTTAGGCTAACAATTATCTCTTTTTTCAACTACCCGTCCCCTTCTTTCAACCATAAATTCCCCCTTATTGTATCTCTACCAATAAGTTTACATCTGTAAACTATTTTAATCAAGAAATACACTTGTGATAAGTAAAACAACCACTGAGTTAAAACCTCAGTGGTTGTTGATTAGCTTGCAGCGACTAATTTTTCTAATGTTTCGGCAATTTCTACTGTTTCAATAGCCTCATCAAACCGATTCGTATCTTGAAATACTAACCCTTTTAAAAGATATAAATCATCTAAGCGATAATAGCTTTTTTTCTCTTGACACCACAGGATTCCTCTTTCAATGTAAGAAAGTGCTTCTTCATAAGTCTTTAAATCAATGAACGCTGTAGCAATGTTATAAAAAACTTTACTCAAATCTACTGTCGATCGGGTAGCATTTTCTTGATAAAATTGACTGATACTCCGCTTCATAAATGATAGCCCCATTTCAAAGTTACCTTGCATATAATAAACGCGACCAATTTCGCTTAATAATAATACTTCTAAATCAGTTGCCGTTGACGTTTGACGGCTATATGTATAGTTTAAACCTTGTTGCAACGTATCAAGGGCTTTTGATGATTGATAATTAGCATAACTCAAGGCGCAGCCATGATAATAAGCAATTTCCTGTAACTCTAACTTTGTAGTAAAGGTGGATTCTTCTAATTGTTCAATCTCGTCAAGTGCTAAGATTAATTGCTCAAATTGTTTGGCGTGCTTGTACTGTTTGATTTTTTCCAACCAAGCATTGATCGGTGTTTTAGCGGCTTCTTCCCGATTCAACACGTAATGAACAGAGACATTTAACTTTTCGCAGATCTTTTGCATAACCAAAACATTGGGTACCACATCGTTGTTCTCAATTCGACTCAACATACCTTGTGAACAAATATTTTCTGCAAGTTCCCCTTGAGATAAAAAACGATTTGTTCGTAATTCCTTAATAACAGTTCCATAGGTTAATGAGTTATACATAATCATGCTCCTTTTCATTTTCATAGTTAATTTATCACTTCTTAAACAGTATACAAAGAAAATGAATGCGAATTGTCTCAATTTTTCAGTAAATAACATCATTTTTTGGCACCAGGCTTTTAAATTCACCTGAGACCCCCTTTTTATATCGATCTATTATTGGAACAAGACGACTGATATCACTATTAATTCAATCATCAAAAGAGGATATCTCAAAAGGATAAACGTTCTTTAATAAAAAAATAATACTCCAATGAACGGACGTCATTGGAGTATTATTAAGGGATATCTCAACCATGGGCTTCAACAGCAATAATATCCGTTGGCTGAATGTATAACATCACATTGTCAGGTAACTGAATTAAGTTGCCATCATTTAAAACATCCACATGGATAAGCTGTTGGTTCTTAGTATGTAAATGATAGCGAACTGTGTTACCAAGGACTTGCTTACTTTGGTAAGTAGCTGCTAAAGCAAAGCTGTCTGGCGTTGACACAAATTTAATTACTTCTGGTCGTACAAAATAACTCGTCTGTTTTTTTTCAATAAATGAGCCACTTAATTCATTGACATCCAGTTGATTATAGTCTCCTATAAACTCTGCTACAAATTGATTATCAGGTTGGGTGTATAGCTCATGGGGCGTGGAGACTTGGGCTAGCTCACCAGCCGATAAGATATGAATCCGATCACTAATCCGCATGGCCTCTTCCTGATCATGAGTCACAAATATCATCGTAATCCCTAATTCTTGTTGAATTCGTCGAACCTCATTTTGCAATTGTTTGCGAATTCGGGCATCAAGGGCACTTAATGGTTCATCTAATAATAGTAGTTTCGGTTCAATAATTAGAGCACGAGCTAGTGCAACTCGTTGTTGCTGACCACCTGACAAACTAGTCACAACCTGACCATGAAAATCAGTTAGCTCAACTAATTGCAACATTTGCCGAACTCGTTCGTTTATTTCTTTTTTGTCAATTTTTTTTACTCGCAATCCAAAGGCTATATTTTCGTAAACCGTCATATTCGGAAACAGTGCATAGGACTGAAAGACCATCCCTATTTGACGCTCTCTGGCTGCTTTGCTCTGAATTTCTTGACCATCCAAAAAAATCTTGCCTTTAGTCGGCTCTTCTAAACCCGCTATCGTTCGCAATAAGGTTGATTTACCACACCCACTCGGTCCTAACAAGGTGACCAGCTCCCCCTTTTCAATTGCCAGTGATACGCCTTTTAATACCTCTGTTTGACCAAAAGAAACATTCATATTCTCGACTTCCAAATAGGCCATTAAATCCCCTCCTCTTTTAATAATTGACCCGTGCTCGTTTCAATTTGCTTGTCTCTTTTTTTCAGTGGCTTAAGCTGTTGACGTTGCCGATGAGACAAGTGATTGATTAGCAATCCAATCAGCATGATACAAATAAAATAAAAAACCATCACAGCACTTGCCAAATGACCATTTTCATTCATTCGACGAAGCATGTAAATCCTCAAGGTTTCAAAACGCCCACCAATCAGTAAATTAGTTAAGACGTATTCACCAAACAATCCTGAAAAAATCATCACGCTTGATAAGACCACACCAATTCGAATGTTCGGTAAGATTACCTGCTTGATAATCGTGAATCCACTGGCGCCTAATGTTTGGCCCGCTTCCATTAGCTCTTTCGTATTAATCGCTAATAAACTGTTGCGTATTCCTAGATACATAATTGGCAAAGCGCTAATAAATAACGCACCGCCCAAAACAATTAACATAGAAACCTCTAATTTTGAGTAAGTTTTTAGTAAGGCCGTCACTAATATAACTCCTGGTATAGCATATGGCATTAAAGACATGCCTTGCATATAGTTGTCTAATTTAGGGAAGTTCAACACGATTACCAAAACACTGGGAATCAGCACTACCAATACAACCGCTAAAACAATTAAAGCTAAAAACGCTGAACGAAGCACTGCCAACCCAAAATCAGCGTCTTGAAATAAGGTTTGAAACCAATAGAAAGTCCACCCCTTTGGGAGAATTGTTTTCCCCCATTCACGACTGAGGGCATAGACAGCAGTCATTATAAAGGGCGACAAATAAAAGAGACCAAACAAACTTAGCACTAGTTTGGACGCATAAATTTTTTGCTTCATTTTTTAAGCGACCTCCTTACGAACTTGTTTCATGACTTTTTGAGAAAGCCCAATGACAACAATCATGCTCAAAGCAAATAGAACAGCCAAAGCACTGCCTACATTTGGTTTTGCGTAAACATCTCCGGCTACTAAAGCCGAAATCCTAGTTGTTACCAAGTTAATGTTGCTACCAACCAGAGCATAGGCTGTTTCATAGGTTCCCATGCCGTTCACAAACAAAATAATAAAGGTTCCTGTTAAACTCGGAGCCATGAAAGGCATAACCACTCGTCGCCAATAATAAAAAGAACTGGCTCCAAATAGCTCAGCACTCTCTTGCCATTCTCTTTTCACTTTTTTTATAACGGGATAAAGAAATAGAGTCGCAAGAGGAATTTGAAAGTAGACATAGGTCAGGACTAATCCCTTCCATGAATACAAATCAAATTCAGCAAAAATCGGTAATAACAATTTTAACACACCAGCATTTCCTAGCATAATGATAAATCCAAAGGCTAAAGGCACGCCTGCAAAGTTGGCAGCTAAGTTAGAAAAAAGCGTCAACCGTTCTTGTGCCCGTTTGGGTAAGGCTAATAAAGCCTGGCAAAAAATTAAAGCTCCCAACAATCCAACAATGCTTGAGACAAAGGCAATCAGGCTGCTATTGGCAAAACTTTGATAGTAATAAGGATTTGTTAAACTTTGCCTGTAATTAGCCAGTGTCCATTGGTTACTGCCATCTAATTGAAAACTTGAAACCACCATGTAAAACAAGGGAATCACTAAGAACATCCCTAAGATTAGCCCTAGAGGAACTAACCAATAAATTGTGACTCGCGACTTCATGAATTCACCTGATCCATTCCCAACAACTGACAAACAAGGGGCATAACTGCCAGTTGTGACAACTCTCTTTCTACCGTCAGGAAATCACCTAAGTAAAACAAAGGGACTTCCCGATGGTCATTAAGGCTACCTCCATGCAAGCCAAATTGATCCATACCGTGATCCGCTGTCACAATAATCTGATAGCCGAGTTTTTGCCAAACAGGAATAAAATAACCTAATATAATATCCGCGTAATTTACAGCAGTCATATATTCTTTTGAATTCGCTGTGTATTTATGTCCAACGTCATCGATGTTCATAGAATGAACCACCATAAAATCAGGTTGATGGTCATTCACCAAGGCATTAGCATCTGCAAAGACATGGCTGTCGGGATAATGATCCTCACTATAGAAAATACCATGTTGAATCAACTTCTCCCGATCGTGTTGAATCCGATCCGTCATGATATTGTAAGGAGCCTGATTGTATAATTCACTTAACCAATAATAACCAGCAACTGCTGTTGTTCCCCCTGCCTTCTTAACCAAATCAAAAATAGACAACTCTTTAGAACGTTGGACCGCTAAATTAGTATAAATCTGATTCTGATGCATCGGAGTCCCTGTCATCAAGACCTCATAAAGAGGTCTTGAATTACTGGGCATCTCCGCAATCACTTTAGTTAATTGGGCTTTTTGATGAGTCACCAAACTATTAAGAAACCCCATCTGTCCCACTGCCGTGTCATAACGACAGCCATCTAAAATAACCATAATAACTTTATTTTTTAACATTCACTAACACCTCACTTTGCCACTTTTCAGGCAGTTCAACGGCTGTTTGATCCCAGGTTTCATTCGATTTAACTGGTTGGGCAGACTTGTATTCTGTCTCATTTAATAACTTTTCTGCTACTTCAGCCGGTAATTTAACATTTTCTCGTATTGGTCGAGCATACCCTTTTGCTAAATTAATTTGACCTTTATCAGATAAAATATACTCACGCGTCAATTTTGCCGCATTTGGATGGGGGGCATTTTTATTAATTAAGGTTGTATAACCACTAATCACAGAGCCATCAGAAGGGATGGTGACTTTAAACCGTTCACTATCAATTTGATCCCGATAGTTCAACGCATTAAAATCCCATAAAACCGTCACATCGATTTCTCCTTTTTCAATATTAGCAAGAGAAGCGTCTACTGCGGATAATCTGCCAGCCTTTGCGATTTCTTTAAAATAATCCAAGCCCGGTTGAATATTCCCTTCATCGCCACCTTTGGCAATAGCGGCAGCCAAGACAGCGAACTGGGCTTGATTAGCTTTGGTCACATCACCCACTGCCACTTGATAATCGCCTTTGGCCAACTCTTCCCAACTTGTGGGCGCCTCTTTCACATTATCGATATCAGTCATAAAAGCAATAGTTCCAGTGTAACTTAGCAGCCAATGCCCATCCTTATCTTTGGCCCATTCTGGAATATCATTCCAGTAACTCGTTTTGTATGGTAAAGTCAAATTCTTACTAACAGCTAATGGACCAAAACTAATCCCAACATCACCGATATCGGCGGTCCCATTTTTACCTTCTGACTCGAATTTAGCTAACTCTTCTGCACTGGACATATCTGTATCTTTATGTTTAAGGCCAAATTCGTTATTCAGGTCTTCCCATGTACCTACCCAATTAGCCCACGTATCAGGCATTCCGACACTGGCTACTTCGCCCTCTTCTTTCGCTTTATCTGTCATCGTTTCAAGGGTCTCTGGTGTTTCACTCTTTTTTTCTGCTTCTGCTGTTTTTTCACTCGAACAACCAGCTAGGGTTGCAACAGCTGCTACACTTAATAAACTTCCAACCAATACCTTCTTAAAACTTTTCATCTCTTCACCTCATCAGTTAGTATGTTACAAATTGATTGTAAAAGATGAATGTAAAGACCGCGTAAATTATCAGTAAACAACAGGTTTTTTTTAGGTAAATATTCTATCTTCACAAAAATGAGCACTTAAAATGACTCATAATCGATGCTAAATACTCATAAATAAAAAAACGCCTGACAGATTGTCAGGTCGTTATAAAACTTAAACTAAACTGTAATAGGAGTCTTTAATCCGTTGAAATAGCATGGTGTAAGGTTTAATCCCGGTATAATCTTCGATTGCTTGATCCAACCCGTCACGAAGGATTGCTGCTTGTAATTGACGAGCCTCTTCATCTTCTGGATCATTGAATTTCAATGCCGCTGCAATGGCATGAGAAAGTGCTTTTGGTGTTTCATTAAACGCCTCTACAAATTGGCGGGCTGGCTGAACAAACCGGTCGTTCTCGCCTATTTTGCGAATCGGCGAACGACCTACACGGGTAACATAATCGGAGATAAAAGGATTTTTAAAGCGTTCAATAATTTTATCAATATAGGATTGATGTTCTTCATGGGAAAAATCAAATTTTTTCTCTAAAAGAGCGCCGGTTTCCTCCAAAGCACTTCTCACTGCGAACAAAATTCGTTCATTATGGATAGCATCTTCAATTGAAGATATCTCTTTCATATAGCCCAGATAAGCTGTCACGGCATGCCCTGTATTAACAGTGAACAACTTCCGCTCAATATAAGGAGTTAAATCCGATACGGTTAACATTCCCTCTATGTGAGGCAATTGAGCCCCCGGTGTTTCCACCACCCACTCGCAAAAAGGTTCCACCATTACTGTTAATTTATCTTGATGAGACTGATTTGGCACAATTCGATCAACTGCTGCATTAGGGAACGTCACATAAGATTCCGCATAACTTTTGGCCTGGACTGATAAAAGAGGCATAATGGCCTCTTGCAATATACTTGAGCCGCCAATCATATTCTCGCAGGCAATAATCGTTAAGGGCTGATTGGAAGAAGCACGTTCTTCAATCCCTTTAGCCAAGGCTCCTGCTAACAAAGGTAAGACGGTCGGGCCTACTGCTGTGGTGATTATAGATGCCTGCCCAATAGTCGCAACCAAAGCCTCTTCTTCTTTACTGGAATGAAGAGCCCTGACTCCCTCCACCCAAAAAGTGTCTTGCTCTTCATTGGCCAAAATAACTTGATAGCGTCCTTTATCGTTGATCTCATTGACAAGTTCATCATTGACATCAGCAAAGACAACTTGGTAACCCGATTGAACTAACAGCCAGCCGATAAAGCCACGGCCGATATTCCCAGCACCAAAATGAACGGCTATTTTCTTAGACATTTTCTTCCACTCCTTCAAATAGGGCGATAATTTCAGCTTGAGAAGTCGCATTAACCATTGTTTCAACGTTGGTGATCTCGGAACACACAATCGCTATCTTGGACAATAACTCCAAATGTTGACCATCAGCCCCAGCAATACCAATTAGTAGTTTCACTTCATTGCCATCAAAACTAACACCTGACGGGACCTGTAGTACCACTAACCCAGACTCATTAATAAACTGTTGTGAGCCGTCTGTGCCATGTGGAATTGCCACCATATTGCCTATAAAGGTCGATGTCAGTTGATCTCTCTCATGCATGGTAGTAATGTAATCCGATTGGATAAAGCCACGTTCAAGTAATGCTTGTCCGGTTGCTTCAATGGCCTCTTTCTTCGTGTTAAATTGTTGGTTCAATAAAATAGCGTCTGTTTGTAAATGTTCCACATTAATTCCTCCTAAATTTGACTCATTTGTTCATTCTTTATGTATAGTTGTTAGCAAAAGCCAACAATCTCTCGACAATAAATTGCGTGATTTGACGAGTATCACCTGATTGTAGTCGTTCCGTGGTTGATTCACTTTCAATTAACAGAGAACTGATCTGACTCATTAACTCTAATCCTTGCTGTTCTAACTTTTCAGGCGCAAGCAACAAGACAATCGTTGAGACCCTGACCTCACCCCCACCCATGGCAGGCATTACGATCGAATGTGCCAAAGGAAACAGTTGAAAAATCGGTTGAATAATACTAGCATTCCGAGCATGAAATAGGGCTAATTGGGTATCTGAAATGCCAAATCCGCTCCATTTTTCTCTGACTAAGAGACTTTGCAACAACCCTTCCACGTCCAACCCACCATCTCGCTCCAGTAAGGTCGTACAAATGGCTCGTAGCGTGTCTTCAATTGTGGTCAAGGTATTATCAATGGGGACTACTTGAAAATGATTCAGTAACGTCACTACCGTCCCAGTGTATAGTTGACGGTTTTCCAATAAGTGAATCGCTTCTAATTTGGTTAGTTGCTGTTCCTTTTCCTCACGATTTTGCTTACGTCGATACTGGGAACGTTTGTTTTGAAGATAGACTTCAATTTGAGATATTTCCCGTTCACTTAAAATAGGCGTGACATGGAAATAGTCATAAGAAACCTCTCCTAAGTCAATTGTTGAAACAATCAAGTCATAAGAAGAATGACCTAGCTCTTTTGATAATTCAAATAACGAAATCGTTTTCAGTGTGTTTAATTGAGGAATCGCTTGTTTCAAACGGGTCACCAACATCCTCGAGGTACCGATTCCACTGGCACAAACAACTAAGGCCGAAAGTGCCACTTGTTCTTCTTGCTGTAGTAAAGCCGCCCCAAAATGTAGAACCAAATAGCCGATTTCTTCTTCTGGAACCGTCTGATAGCGATAGATATCTTTCATACTCTCTTGGACAATACTAAAAAGCTCTTCATAGTCACGCTTAATGGATTGAATAAGTGGGTTTGTAATACTCATTTCAGCATTTAAGCGTCGCAACGCAGGTCGCAGATGAGCTGTTAAGCTTTTTAGTAAGGAGTCCGAGGCTAAAGAACTACCTGTCTTTTCACTTACTTTTGCAATTAGCTGTGTCGCAATCGTCACGGCCTGAACTTGTTCATTACTATTGAACTCACCCACATAGTTTTGTGCCTTTGCACCGCGTAAGTGCATCGTCACAAACTCGACTTCTCCCAAAGGTAATTCCTCTATGGTCAATGACAAACTGGTCGTTAATAATTCTTGAGCAAACTGAAACTCTGGGTAGTTGACCACTTCAGGATTAACCAATTCTTCCTTCATTGCATTTCCGTCCGTGATACGCTGAACAGATATCGCCACATGAATAACTAAGTTAATGTATGACTCATCGGTAATATCGTAAGACATACTATCACGAATATTGCGCAGACTCTGTTCTACCCGTTCAATATGAACTTGTTGAGTAATATAGTTCAACCGATCTTCAGTGAAATCATCGGCAAATTGATTAAACAAAACTCTCATAAATTGTTGTTTAGGGTATTTTTTCCAAAAAAGATCGCTTAGCATGCCACGTTTTTCCATCTCACTAGCATTCAAGCTGATACCCATGCCTTTTTTTCGACTAATCAATGTCGGATTCAAATAATCCTCTTCAATTTTGGTTAAATCATTGCTGATTGTCGAGACTGTCACACTTAGATCGTTTGCCAATCCAATGAGCTTAAGGGTACCATCCGATTTAAGTAATTCTTTTAAGATATACTGTTGTCGCTCCTCTGGTGAAAAATCGTTGTAGGTCAAGTCTAATAATTGCCACTTGAATCGCTGTTTTGCTTCTTCGGAGCCCTGAACAGATAGGTAATGTTTTTCTTTCGTTAACTTTAGATCAAAGGTTGCCAACGTTGCCTTGACTTCCTTTAAATCCCGTCTAATAGTCCGCTCACTTACTTCAAATTCTTCTGCTATATCTGACAGATGCAGAGGCTGTGGCGTCATCATCAGTTGCTCTAATAGTAATCTTGGACGAGCGCTCAAATACATATCTGTTCAGACCTCCTTTATACTTTATAAGGCTTATTTATACCCCTTGAATACTCACTAATTTATCTACAAGGGCATCGTATTGATCACTATTCAGAAAGTTATCAACTGAGACGTGATAAGCATTGGGTAATTTTTCTTTTGCCCGATCCGTTAAATCTTTGTGAGTCACAATAATATCTGCGTCTGCAGGTAATTGCGAAATTGCCGTATTAACAACTGTCAAACCTAACCCAGCATTTTTCACTTTATTTCGTAAAACCGAGGCTCCCATGGCACTTGAGCCCATGCCTGCATCACAAGCAAAGACAATTTTTTGAGCTAAAGTCAAGTCGCCCTTATTCGATAGAGCACTGGCAACATCAGTTGGCGCCATTGTTTTTTTCCCCTTAAGCGAAGATGCTTGATCAGCTGCTGCTTCTAATGATGTAGCGGGTTCTTTAGATGTTCTTAAAATCAATACCGAGACGACAAAGGAGACCGCAGTAGCCCCAATAATCCCGGCTAATAACCCTAGATAATTCCCTCTTGGCGCCATTGCCAAAATAGCGAAAATGCTACCTGGTGATGCTGGTGCAACTAACCCAACATTAAACAGTGAAAACGTAAAGATTCCTGTCATGCCACCAGCTATAGCAGATAATAATAAGGCTGGTTTCATCAAAATATAAGGGAAGTAAATCTCGTGAATCCCTCCAAAAAAGTGAATAATAATCGCACCAGGGGCCGTTTGCTTAGCCGACCCTTTGCCAAATAATGAATAGGCTAATAAAATACCCAAACCTGGCCCAGGGTTTGCTTCTACTAAGAATAAAATCGACTTGCCAACTTCGGTGGCCTGCTCAATGGCAATCGGTCCAATAACACCGTGATTAATGGCGTTATTCAAAAATAACACCTTCGCTGGTTCGACAAAAATACTAACCAAAGGTAACAGTGAGTGGTCCACTAAAAAAGCTACCCCAGTTGCCAGAAAACCGTTTAATGCTTCAACTGCTGGCCCAATTGCCCAAAAGGAAAGGATGGCTAAAATAGCACTCAAAATCCCAGCTGAAAAATTATTAACCAACATTTCAAAACCAGCAGGTACTTTACCGTCAATCGCTTCATCGAATTTTTTCATTAACCAAGCTCCCAAGGGGCCGACCATCATTGCACCCAAGAACATCGGAATATCCGTCCCAACAATAACCCCCATAGTAACCATTGCGCCAACAACGCCACCGCGCTTATCATAAATCAAACTACCACCAGTGAAACCAATCAATATCGGTAACAAATACTTGATAGTTGGATCAACCATTGACCCTAAAGCTTCATTCGGCGCCCACCCTGTAGGAATAAAGAGGGCTGTAATAATCCCCCAGGCAATAAAAGCACCAATATTCGGCATGATCATGCCACTTAAAAAACTACCAAACTGCTGAATCTTTACTTTAGCTCCAGACTTTTTCTCCATTTATCTTTCCTCCTGAATCTTGATTCTTGATTATATCAAGAACAAGCTTGTTTACCTGATTATCGAATAACCGAATTTACTCTTTGTGAAGGATTGATTTGCGCAAATCAATGTATCAGGACAACCTCTTGTTGTCATCCTTATTGTAATCTGTTTGTAAGCGGAAACTCAACCATTTGAAAATACATCTTTGTCCATAATAGTTGGACAAACATTTTGAATTGACTTTCCTTTATTGTAAGTCAGAACACTTAACAAAAAAACGGTTTATGAACGCAATCAAACAGTCATTCAACAACAATCAATTAGCTGGACGCGAACTGACGTTCTTGTTATAATGAGTGTTAAAGATGAAAGGAATGATTATCTAATGTCTCAACGTATTGATTATTACAAAGTTGCTTCTAATGGCTTAAAACCATTGTTGGCAATGGAAAGCTATTTAGGAGAACAGACCACTCTGGACCCCTTATTAAAAGAACTTATTAAAATCAGAGTCTCACAAATTAACGGCTGCGCTTATTGCTTAAACATGCATACAACTGATACACGTAAACTCGGTGAAACTGAACAACGAATTAACTGTGTTAGTGCCTTTGAGGAATGTGGTTTTTATTCAGATCAAGAAAAAAGTGCTTTACGTCTTGCTGAAAAAATGACGTTGATTTCTGACAATCATATTTCCAATGAGCTTTATGACGACCTTCGCACTTATTTTGATGAAAAAGAATACTGTGACTTAGTTTTAACAATCAGTCAAATTAACTCGTGGAACCGGATTGCTATTTCTATGGGAACCACTATCTAAACAAAAACAGCTAGAACCTCCTGGAGGTCTAGCTGTTTTTGTTTAACTATTTGACAACTCTCGTAAATAATCAATATCTATTTTTTTCATTTTATATAAAGCTTCCGTAATCTCTGCTGCTTTTGGATTGTTTGAGCGCAGTAAGGTGTCCATATCTCGAGTCGTTGTTTGCCAAGCAACCCCAAATTTATCAACCATCCAGCCGCACTGACTTTCTTCACCGTCTACCGTGACAGCTTCCCACACTCGATTGATTTCATCTTGGTTATCACAATACACACAAAAAGAATTGCCCATAGTCATTTCAAACTGATGATCATAATCATTATCCATGACAATAAAAGGTTGACCGTGAAGGGTGAATTTCGCAAATTGAATCGTTCCATCTGGATTATTAATCAGCACATCACGCTCTAATTCACCATAATACTTGCCCCATGCATCCATCGCTTCCGCCGCTTCACCAAAATACTGATGGATAAACATAATACAAGGCGTAATAGTTTCCGGTCCTTCGCCCACTGTAATTTGCCAAGAGACACCAAACTCGTCATTGAGCCAGCCAAATAATTTGCCCATTGATTGATCTTCAATTCCCATCAAAATCTGACCTCTGGGTGCTAGCTGATCCCAAATGGCTTGAGCTTTTTCATCAGATTCTGCTTCAACGACATAAGAAACAGCTGGCGTCATGTTAAACTCTGAGCCACCATTTAAAAGAAGAAACTCCTGATTATCAATATCTATTGAAACAGTTAAGATGTCTCCGATTGTCCCATGTTCGTCAGTCTGATAAAAATTTGTCACCTTTCGTTCAATTCGAGAAAAAACCATCTCATAAACAGCAATCATTTCTTCAACACGACCATTAACCCATAAGCACGATGAAAACTTCCCCATCTATGTCACTCCTTAAATTATCCCTTAATATTATTTTGTTCCGCCAACCAACACAAAAAACAAGACACCTAAAATATAATGCAGGCAACGCTTATTCAGCTTTCGGTTATGACTAAAAAGGAAAGTCAATTCCTGTTTGAGTCCCCACCTTTTTCATTAATAGAATAACACTTTCTAGGTTAAATCACAATCATAATGATCTTCCATTTTCAACTACTGTGTTTAGTATGGAACCTTACATTGATTTACCGAAAAATTCAACACTTAAGTTCCTAAAGTAAGCTTTTCGGTCGCCTTTTTTTGACATTTCCACTAGTAACTGTCTGCATTAGTAGTTGATTTAGTAATCACAACCTAATCACATTGAAGAATTTTGACATTTCAAATAACCCATGATAAAGTTAATTAACCGACCTCGGTCTAGTAACTAAGAAAGGACGTTACACATGCGACCAAATAGTAATTTTCCACTCAAGCGTTTAGAAATCATCAAGGTTGCTTTGGATTTATTTTTAGTAAAAGGTTACGAACAGACGAAGATCAGTCATATTTTAAAGACCGCTAACCTTTCTAAGGGGGGAATGTATCACTATTTCGAGTCAAAAGAAGCTATTTTAGATGGTGTTATCGAGTATGCTTTGTCAGAAGAACTGACTGATTTTGATAAAAAGTTACATTCGGCTGACACTGTTTTCGATAAATTAGAACTTTATTTGGATAATTCCCCTCTTGACTATTCCGATTATCTGAAAAAATTCACGCAATTTAAAGGACACTCTAATTCCATCGTGTCTTATCGCATTAAAGATATCTCGGCTAGTTTCGGCATCCCTTATTTACAAACCGTTATTGAATCTGGCATTGATGAAAAAATTTTTAAAACAGACTATCCTGAAGAACTTGCTTTTGTTCTTTACCAAGCTGGTGAAAAATTAGTTACTACTGTTGCCAATCTAAATCAATCTGGTAATCTCGATGCAAACAAGGAGAAGCGTCGAAAAATATTAGCCTTCAACCAATTATTAACTTGCACCTTACAGATTGAAGAGAATTACTCGCAAAAACTGTATCAACAGCTAACCCGTATTTTAATGCCTGAAGATATTCAAGGAGGACAACTATGATTTTACTTTTTACCATCTTTTTTTTACTTTGTTTCATCGTATTTCTTTTAGTTAAAAGCCCAGGAAAGCTCATGCCAATGGCTACAAAGGATGGAACTTATCCAAAAGCTCTCGCCGAAAAAATAAAATTACCAATTGGGAACCATCAACAAGGCCTGTTCATTATGAGTCAGAATCATGATAACCCCGTCTTACTTTTTTTACACGGGGGACCCGGAAGTCCCGAGCTACCTTTAATTTACTCAAAAGACAATCCTCACCCTTTAGAAAGTGACTTTACGGTTTGTTACTGGGATCAGCGTGGCGCAGGTATGTCTCTTAAAAATACATCTGAAGAAACCATGACCCTGGAACAATTAATAGCAGACACTTTGGAAGTGACATGTTATTTAAAAGAACGCTTTAACCAGAAAAAAATATACCTGATGGGCCATTCTTGGGGGAGTTATTTAGGGGTCAAAACAATTAGTCAAGAGCCTGAACATTTTTTTGCTTATATCGGTATGGGCCAAATCAGCAATCAAACATTATCGGAGCAATTGGCCTACGACTATATGGTTCAGCACGCGACTGACATTAACGACAAAAAAACACTTAAAACCTTAGCCAGATTTGACTCTAACTCACCTGAATTCCCTTCTGCCCCCTACATGATGGGAATTCGAAGCTCTACCATGAATCGCTATGGCATTGGAATTACCCATGAGAACTTCTCTATGATGACCCTTGTCAAACAACTTATTTTCTTTACGGGCTATACTTTACCGGAGAAGATCAACTATCTACGTGGTTCCTTATTCTCTCTAAAACATCTGTTTCACTACACGACAGCAGAAGAGTTAACCTTGACAACTCGAGAGTTCGACATACCTGTGTATATCACTCATGGAAAATATGATTTGCAAGTTTCCTATGACTTAGCCCAAAACTATCTTAAGACTTTATCAGCTCCTAAAAAAGGCTTTATTACATTTGAACACTCTGCTCACTCGCCAATTATTGAAGAGCGAGAAAAATTTCTAAAAACTCTCAGACAGATAAAAGAAGATACCTTTTACTAAAATCAAAAAAATGGACAAGTAGCTGGTTAGACTACTTGTCCACTTTTTATGACACTTTTCCCTCTCTTGCTGACGCAATCCCCACAACTAATAAAATTAAACACAATAGGATTAATGTCAAATAAGTCGATGACCAAGAATGGTTCATTTCATACATCAAACCGAATAAAAATGGCCCTGTGCTAGCTAAAAAGTAACCGATTGATTGTGCCATTCCCGATAACTGGGCTGCCTCAGAAGCTGTATTAGTTCTCAAATTAAAGAACATCATCGCAAGACTGAAACAAAATCCACACCCCGCACCTATGAGACTTACTGCTACAAAATTAAGCCCTACACTATTAAATAAGCTAATGCCTAAAACACCCATAAGTAAAATGCTAACCCCTAATACCGTTAGCTTTACCTGTTCTCTCACCCTTCCAGCAATAATCGACACGACAAAAGTGGTGGGTACTAAAAATAATTGCAAAACTGCTAGCATCACACCAGATACTTCTTCCCCAATCCCCTTTGATAATAATATTTGTGGCAACCAGGCAATCGCCACATAAAAGAAAAGAGATTGCAGTCCCATAAAAATGCTAATCTTCCACGCTAAAGTTGATTTCAATAAATTACTTTTCTCATTAAACCCCGTTTCAATTTTAATCACTGAGTGTTTTTTTAATTGAGGGCTCCAGATAACAATCGCTAGAATAGCTAAAATCCCCCAGATACCCAAGGATTGTTGCCACGTAAAACCAAATGAGGTCACTAGTGGCAAACTTATGCCTGATGCTAATGCACCAAATGTATTCATGGTTACCGAATAAAGACCTGTTACCAAGCCGGGATTCTTTTTAAAATCTCGTTTGACCAAACTAGGCACTAGCACATTACAGTGAGCGATCGCTATGCCTATTATGATTGTCCCACTAAAGAGGGCCCATTGGCTGCCTTGAGACCGTAAAAAAATCCCCCCTGCCAATAATAGTAAGGAAACAAAGATCACACGCTCCAAGCCAAATTTTCGTTCAGTCAACGGAGCAATCGTCGAAAAAACGGCAAAAGCTAATAAAGGGGTGGTGGTAATCATGCCGGTTGTCCCTAAACTCATGTTTAATTGTTTACTAATCAGGCTAACTAATGGGCTGATTGATGTTAGAGGGACCCGTAAGTTTGCTGCCATTATCAGCACGCCTAATAGTAATAACCACTGTCCCCCCTTAGATTGTAATTTTTCGTTCATATAAAAGCTCCTTTAATTTAATTGTAGGACAATTGGACAATTAAATAATACTGCTAATACTTTGATTTGTCAAACACTTTTACTATCTTGAGTAAAAAAAAGAAGCCCTACTGGCTTCTTTGGATTAATATGAACTTATTTTGCCAACAATCGTTTCAGCCAACTTACTGTCTCTCGCCTTAATCGCATCAAATAACTCAATATGAAGTTGTTGAGAATCATCGTG
This sequence comes from uncultured Vagococcus sp., assembly GCF_963518325.1. NCBI lineage: Bacteria > Bacillati > Bacillota > Bacilli > Lactobacillales > Enterococcaceae > Vagococcus > uncultured Vagococcus sp. Next base: position 109,185 of record NZ_CAUQJB010000001.1, read on the forward strand.
ATTAAAGGTGACATCTTGTTGCATGTGATCAAAGATCAATTGAAACAAATAAGTTGAAATACTCTGGTAAACATCTAGCATAATTGAATTATGGGCTGCCTTCGCTATTTCTATGTGATAATCAATATCTTTTAAAGCTAGCTCTTCCAGTGTGAAAGCAGGATTATTACGCCTTTCAAGTGCCACTTCCATGGCAATCAAGTCCTCTTCAGTCCTTTTTTTGGCCGCTAAAAAGGCCAAGTTTTTTTCTAGTAACTGACGTGCCTCGGCTATTTCCTGATAATCAGCTTTCCCTAATTCATGATACATATTGGCTTCAAATTTATTTGCGGCAATCACATAGGTGCCATCTCCTGCTTTTGACTCCAATAAACCTGCTTGGATCAAGGATTGTAGTGCTTCTCGCACCGTATTCCGACTAACCTCAAACTGCTCCGTCAGTTGCGCTTCCGTCGGTATTTTGGTTTGAATTGGCCAATCACCTGTTTCAATTTTTTTGGTTAATTCTTGAACTATTTGAGTGGATAATGACACTCTCCTTGGTTTTTTCACAGACTTCCCTCTTACTTTCTCTAAATAATCCTACAGCCTATTATAGCTTACAACCAGTAAAATAGAAAAGAATATTATCGTTCTGGCTCGTCAATGGAAGTCAAAACACCATCAATCACTAGATAGTGACGTTGCTCATTCACCATAACTTTCTGTTCGATTTCAATTTGCAAATCAATCTCAACGATTTCCACCAGACCTATAAGAGAAATGGCAACGTCGGCTAGCGCCTCTCCAATTGATGAGTCCTTTGTAATAAACGCTTGATACCCTTCGACAAATTCACGTAGCATTAGACAAAATTCTTTTTCCACCTTAGTCGTATTAACACATTTGGCAACTTTATTGCTAAAAAACAGCCTTTTGTCATTAATGTACGTTCGCCACTCACTCATTCTAGAAACCATTTTTCTTCAAAATTTGGTATACTAACACATAAATATATGTCTGTTTACATGATATAACGTTTAAATTCCGTAACTTGAAAGTAAGTTGACTATGATTACTTATTAGAATATCACCACACCTAATTCCGAACCCCTATCTGACCTAATGTATCAAGGAAACCACCCATCTCCCGGCAAAAAAATGACCTTTTGATATAATCTACCAACCAGCCATTTATCATTACCTCGTTGATTTTGGGCAATGGGAAGATGATGTTATGATTGGGGCATTCGACCAAGATCGATTGATTGGCGCTGCTCGGTCACGTTTTTTTCACTTGAAGATCCCGGATATGGGACCATTAGCGAAACCATCCCAGAGCTGACACTGGTCGTCAATCATTCCTATCAACAGCGAGGGATTGGCGCCAATTTATTAAAACAATTGCTAACTAGAACTTAAACAAGCTGGTTATCAACAATTGTCATTAAGTGTCACTAAAGAAAATCATGCTCGTCTATTATACGAAAAACAAGGATTTGTCGTCATTGAAAATGACAAAAATAAAGACTCTCTAACCTAAAAATGTTAAATAATCAGTTTTATCTTGTTCGGTAATCTTGCGAATAATTTTACAGGGAACACCAGCTGCTACTACATTAGCTGGGACGTCTTTTGTCACAACACTACCTGAACCGATGACCGTATTGTCACCGATGGTCACTCCCTGATTAACTGTGACATTAGCACCAAACCATACATTATTGCCGATTGTCACAGGCTTTGCGTAACAACCACCCTTAGCGCGTTCCATTGGATCTATGGCGTGGTTAGAGGTGAAAATTCCCGCACGAGGCCCAAATAATACATTATCGCCAATGGTTATCTTGGCGCCATCCAACATGATACAATCAAAATTTGCATAGAAATTTTCGCCTAAACTAATGTTACAGCCAAACTCACAGCGAAATGTTGGTTCAAAATGAGCATTTTCGCCCATTTCCCCAACGATCCGTTTCAAAAGCGATTTTCTAGCCTCAGGGGATTGACCAAAGCTCTGATTGTATTCAGTAGTTTTGATGACGGCTTCTTGTCGATAAGCGGTCAATTCCTCGGTGAGATCATTGTACATGGCCCCTGTTGCCATTCGTTCAAATTGTTGCTCAATCCTCATATTTAATCCTCCATATTTGCCAGAGTTAATCGTGGCCAAATCTCCTGCCACTGCTTATCTGTCACTCTTTTTTTATAAATCTTTAATCGTTCAGCTGTTTCTAAAAAGTGTGGCGTAGGTCTAACCTTAAAATTAACTAAATCTTCAATGCCATGTGGCGCCAAGAAGTCATAATCATCGCCATCTTTCCGCAAAGCAATGGCCGTGCACGTTTCAGGAAAGGAGGCCAGACTCTCAACCAAACTACTATATGGCGCAGTATTTGGATTATGTTCATGCATGTATACTTGATTTTTTACCTCCCAATCAAACTCAGGAAACCCTTCCCTTAATCGCGTCTCCAACTGACACGTCTCATCATAACTAACCCTCTTATCAAAAAAAATAATATCGACATCGGTGAACTGACGGTTCTCTTTTTGAGACAGATAATCCCAAGTGAAATTACGCAGAGTTCCTGCTGACAAATAGCACGTCACCCCTTCGACCTCTTCAATAACCGTAAGAATCTTTTTAATGGTTTCATCTTGTCTAAACATGGCAATTAATTCTTTTTCTGTCATCTATTTCATCCTTCACATCTCATTTCTCTTCATTATACCGAAGCGAATTTAGTAATGAAAGGACTATCAGACTTTTTTTGATCAGTCAGGTATTGCCTAATTTAATTAAGATGGACCTGATACGATTATATAAAAAATAACGCTAGGTCAGATGACCTAGCGTTATTTAAGTGGAGATAAGCGGGATCGAACCGCTGACCTCTTGCATGCCATGCAAGCGCTCTCCCAGCTGAGCTATACCCCCAATAATTGGCTACCTATCTAGTATAACAAAAATATTTTTTTCTTCAAGTCTTTTTTCATTTTTTTTTACTTATTCATAACTTTATCTCTTTCGATAGGCACGAAAATTCTCAATGCTCCTTTGTGACTATCTCAGTCTTAATACGTATGTCAAACAATCACGACTTTTGCTATAATTAAAAGAAAAAGGAGTTAAACCTTGAAAAAATTCGAACCATTCATTAATTGTGCCATTATTTGTTTTTTCATACTTTGGTTAATCATAATCGGGTATATGATTATGGAGATTTGGATCCATCTCCATATGCTTTAAAATCGAAACGATAGCGATAAAAGACTGTATCGACTGCCACTAAGGGAAAACCGATTGGCAAATCATCCTTTCCAATTGAGGTAAAGCCATTCTTTTCATAAAAGCGATGGGCGGCTTTAAATAAAGAAGTGGTTCCTAAGTACAGTGCTTGAAATTGATGGTCAGCTGACCATGTTAATAAAGTTTCTAATAACTGGCTAGAAACTCCGTGCTTTTGTCCTCTGTAGGCTGAGTCGACAAATAGTTTGCGAATCGTGCCAATGTGATTATTTAAATTGAGTAAGGCAACTGTGCCAATAACCTTGCCTTCCTCAATCGCTACCCAAAAATTCCCAGTAGTTTGATAAATTTCAGGGATCCTCTTTAAATCTGGCTGATCCTCCAGTGTAATAGGCACTTGGTATTCATCTTGTTGAATTCTTAAAATTAACTCAATTACTTGTTTTTCAAATAACTCATGATACGCCACAATTTCCATGTTTATCCCCCTTTGGATATCTTCCAGTTTCGCCTCATTTAATCCAAGATTATCTGCCCTCCCACTAATGTCAGGCATTTCTCTAATTGTTGAAGCGTGTTTCTTCTCTCTGATAAAACGAGTAAATCAGTTAAATGAAAATAAGCCAAATCACTTATTTCAACACTAGTTTCCAGCTTACAAGACCGTATTTGACACCCAAAAACAAGTTTATAATACTGTGCCTGTAAAATTTCAGGATTAGACTTATTGGTATCATAAATAGCCAATAAGCGATCCACTGTCACTACTAACCCAGTTTACTCAAAGACTTCCTTAATGACATTTTCAGGTGCTGATAACCCCCTCAGCGTAACCACCAGGTAGCGACCACTGAGCACTGTCACGATCCTGGCCTAATAACAGCCGGTTTGTCTCGTCAGCAATCACTCCTCGAATATCAATTTTTAGGCGTGGCGTAGCCGCTCTCTTGTGCATAAAACTTCCGTATTTCATCCATACTTTTGGTCGTAGATGCAGCCATCATCTCAAAAGGCTATCGTCTGCTGCTCTTCATAGCGTTCTTGATCATAGATATTTGTCGAAAAGGTTAACCCCGATTGAGCAATAGCTTGAATGCGTTGAGCGTATTGCAACACGTCACTTAAATCTCCTCTCTCTTCGCCCATTTAACTCATAACTGTTTTTCCATACAGACGCACAACTCATCTCCAATAAATTCTCCGTAATTAGGAATGATCTGATAACCTTGTTTTTCATAAAAACAGATCGCTCCCGCCATCTCGGCTCCTGTTTCAAGAACCGCTTCAGTGTATCCTTTTTTTAGGATGTCTGCTTCCAATGCCTCTAACAACTTACGAGCCACCCCTCCACCGCGCACTGTTGGTAAGACAAACATACGCTTAATCTCTGGTCGTCCATCGGCTAATAATTTCCAACAGCCACAGCCCACTGCTTGATCATCCCTGTATGCAACTACGGCACAAGCCATTTTGGCAAGGCTGTGATGATTTTGATACCCACTGGCAACTTCGGCACCCCACTCCTGATTAAAAAAATCATTTAACTGATCAACTAGATCGATTAAATCCGGATGTTCTACCTTGACATATCTTAAATCTATTTCCATACCATCACCTTTTTCTTTTCTTCTATTTCAGTTCCTTCCATCCAAATAGTGGATGTATTCGATTGTTGAGTTCTCATCTTGATCGATTGTTTCTAAAGCAATTGTCCGCACTTCTAATTTATAAGACTGGTCATTCTTTCTACTTTCCTCTAAAGCGCCTTGAAAAATATCATAATCTCCAATTTGTCCTACAGTAATATGTGGTAAATAGTGACCCCACCATAAATAAGGCCTCAGTATACCTTGATATAACTGATCATGAATGGCAATCAATTGGTCATTGCCTTTTTTTACATTTAAAAATAAATAACCACTTGGCCAATCACCTGTAATCCCACTAAAAACGACTTTAAAAGACGTTATTCCCCTTAATACCTCTTTCATATGAGTGATTATATCATCGTTTTTCAAATCACTTTCAAAAGGAAATACAACTGTCACATGAGGCCCTATTTTGGAGAATAAGGGGTCATACTGATAACGTAGTTGATGAATCCAATCATCTTCTTCAATTTCAGGTAAAAATAATATGGATCTTTTTAACATACTTTCCACCTCATTCAACAATTTGACTAAACGAACTCAGGGTAAAACTTAGATTAATATCGAAGGAAAAAGCTACCTGACCATTAACTAGAGTCAATTGAATCGTCACAACATAAGGCGTTTCGATAAATGACACAACGAGTGTCAATTTATTATCCGATAAGACTGTTTGGCAATGGTACTCCTGAAGATATTCTGACCGGTCTTTGATGAACCATGTTTGCCCTCTTGTCTCTCGATCGATATGAAACTCAATATCAATCGAATGTTCGACTCTCACTAATTTTAACCCATAAACGTCTGACCCTTTGAGGACTTGACATTTAAGAACGTTCAGACAATTCTCTTTTAGTCTAAACTGCCGCCCCAACAACCACTCCATATCAGTCGCCAAAGAGACACTAGGCTGAGGTATAAACGTTTCCTCTGCTGGCAATAACTTCCGTTGCTCAAATACATACTCATTAATTAATTTAAGGATTCTCTCTTGTTTCACTCCACGACTTAGTACAACCATCACCAATTTATGCGCAGGTGAGATAAATACAAGCTGACCAAAGGCACCATCTAATCGAAAACACCCTTCACCAGATAGATGAAATTGGTAACCATAACTATCCCCTGAATAAAACTTCCCATCCCGTTCTTTCTGTATTTGCCAGCTTGTAGCTTGTGACAAATAACCACTTGAAATTAATTGCCTACCTTTGTAATTTCCTTCATTTAATAAGAGTTCACCAATTTTCAATAGTTCCATTGGCGTAAGGCTCAGCCCCATGCCACCGCATGTCAGCCCTTCTGGTGAGGTTTCCCACTGTGGTTTGGAAATCTCCATTGGATAAAATAAATGTTCTTCTAAAAAATCGACCAACGACCTATTAGCTACAACTGAAATAATAGCTGATAGGATATGACTACTAGGTGTACTGTAAAGATAGGTTTTACCCGGCCGGCAATTAAACTCTTGAGCCAGAAAGGCTTTTACCCAATTTGTCGAAAACATAATACTTTGGTAATGATCGGTCTTCATGCCTGGACTCATCATCAATAAATGGCGAATGGTTAGCTCCTGTAGATGATGGTTAATTCGTTGCGGGCTCTCTTTCGGAAAAATGATACGACCCTCTCATCTAATCCCAACAGCCCTTTATCACAAGCAAGCCCAATCCCTAATGATGTGATTGACTTAGTCATGGAAAACAACATTTGTGGATTAGCTAACTTATAAGGCCCATTTGTATTAGAAACAACTAACTCCCCCCCATAAGATGCTAAGAAATGATTGATAGGCAGTCTCTGACAATAGTCGCCAAATTTTAGAAGTCTTTCACAAATCGTCATATTAACCACCTGCATTTACCTTAGATGTTCTGGCTTGATTTTTCGATTCTGATGATAAAAGTCCTTATCCCGCTGACCTATTGGGCGATTCACTCGACAGGGACTACCAAAGGCAACCACATTAGCTGGAATATCTCTAGTTACTACACTTCCGGCGCCTATCACCGTATTTTCTCCAACTGTTACCCCAGGCATAATCACCACATTCGCCCCTATCCAAACACCATCCTCAATCACCACAGGAAGTGAAAACTGCCCGCCTCCTTGACGGTAATCAGGATGAATAGGATGCCCTGTAGTTGTAATAGTCACGTTAGGCCCAATCATCACATTGTTACCAATCTTGACTGGACCATCATCAACGACAACTAAATTAAAATTCGCGTAAAAATGATTTCCAATTGACGTGTTGACGCCATAGGCAAAATGAATAGGTGATTCCATCCAAATCCCCTCACCCACGCTTCTTAGGAGTTCGCCTAAAAGGTGTGTCTTTCGCGTACTATTACTTGGACGAGTTTGATTAAAATCAAACACCACTTCTTTGCAATTGGTACGCTGCTCCTCAATTATCTTTTCATAATACTGATCCGCTTTAGCAAGATTGCCACTTTCCCAATATAATTCGCCTGTCTTCATCTTCTCTTCTAATGACATCTGATGACCTCCTGATTTCTAAGTATATGCATGATGTTAACTATTTAACCAGATTGTTCCACTGGCTAACTTATTTATCATAACTAATATAAGTTTATCATTTTTCAACTAAAATAGTAGCAATACAATAGAATTCTCTACTATACTGCTACTATTTTACTACTTAACTTTTTCAATTACCCGGATATCACCACTTGTGGATTGGATAAAAATAGTCGGCCCACTTTCTAAATCAGTCAGCTCATTGCGCACCTCACCACTTTTGCTGGAAACCTTAAACTGAACAGGATTACTGACATCGTGTATCCATTTAATAAAGCCACTTACACTAGATACCTCACTAGGCATGCCTTCTGTATCAATGATAATTGACACACCACTGTCATTTTTAGTCCTCAGCTCACCTTGATTGCTTTCGGATACTATTTTACCACGGGTACTTCCAAGAGTTAACTCCCCTGTGGTCCGTGCCACAACGTTTTGACCACTCTCAGCAAAGGAGGTGAGATTAGTCACTTGAGAGTTTTCTAGGGTGATTTTCCCATCTACTGTCCTTAACTCACTTACCTCGGATCTTAGCTCCTTAATAATCGTATGACCATGGTCTCCATTAATAACCAGATCACCAATTATATGGGTCAAAATAGTTTTACCATCTCTATTGTTAATCTGACCATCAATTTGTGAATCCTCCATTACTATGTCGCCTTTTTGACTATTGATCTCGGCCTCATTTGCCATAATACTCTTGCTAAAAATATCACCTTCCACTAAATCCAATGATAATTTTTCAGTTGTCATATGTAATAAACGTAAGTCACCTTTCAATAAATCCAAATTAAAGGCCGATAATTTAGTCCCTTTAGGAATCAACAAAATAATTTCAGACTCTTTCGTACGAGTAAATAAATTGAAGAGTCCTTTCTTATCAATCTTTAAGTCCATTTCTTTTTTTTCGCTATTTTCCGCAATATGCTTGATGTCTTGTTTTTTAAAATTTCCATCAAAGAGAACTCTAAACGCCTCATTAGGTCCTACTTCTGAAGTGGTGATTTCAATGACCCCATCAGATTCTAAAGAAAAGTTCAAATCCTTTAGGCCATCTGCAGTAATTTCCTGAAAATGAGAAATACCTCGGTAAAAAAGATGTTGATTGACCATCCCTTCAATCAAAAAAACTAGACTCAGACTAAGTAATGACAGAATTAATACTCGTCTCATTTGACCCATTTTCAGCCTCACATGACTCACATTCATAAAAACTGCAAGACTGAGCAGGCAGCCAATCAGCGGTATGCGGGCCAAATTCCCCTCAAAATATAACTCGTGAACGATATAAATAAATAAAAAAACATCTACACCTATTAATGAAAATAATAGCACTTTCCTTGAAATAAGAATCCCTTTTTGAACAATTTTACCAAGACGCTTACGACGCGCCTCTTTAAAAACTCCTTCAACATCTTCTTCTGGTACAAGATCTCCCACGGCTGATTGAGCTGTTTCAAACCGTCTATCTGCAAAAAAATCACTGGCAATTTCTGCTGGACTGGATAATTTTTTGACAGCCTCTTCTTCTGTTTGCCCCTCTCCCATAGCGTTTTGGACTTCTTCCAATAAATCTTCCTCTAACTCCTGATAATCAGCCATATTACTTTCTGAAAAATAAGACTTAAGTTCAGCTAAATAAGCATCAATTGTCTTCATCTTAATTCTCCCCTCTCAATCGGTTAACACTTGAAACAAACTCATCCCACTCAGCTATCAGGTCTGACAAATAAGCTTTTCCTTCTTCGGTAATCTGATAGTATTTTCTTGAAGGGCCTTCTGCTGACTGTTTAGTATACGTTAAACAATAACCATCTTTAACCAATCGTCGTAAAACAGGGTAAAGAGCGCCTTCTGTAATTTGGATATACTCATTGACACTCTCACGAAGTTCGTAACCATAACGATCTTCTAACTGAACCAGGTAAAGAACACACATCTCTAGTGCACCTTTTTTAAATTGTCCCGATGCTCTCATCTGTCAATCCTCTCATCCTTAACATTTGCCCGTTTAGTCCTGATAATTCATTCAGAAAAAACGCAGCTTTTCACCATTCCCTCATTGATACTATACTGATAATCCGAACTATTGTCAATAAACCAATAGGGCTAGAACAATAGTTCCAACCTATTGGTTTATAAAAAATTCAACCATTTAGAAATAATCATATAAAGCCAGATCACTTTTTGGTAACAAACGACTGAGTACTTCAGCACTTATTGAGGTTCCCCCACCCATTGTCTCTAGAAAAAGGTGCGTTTCCAGAGATACACGTCCTAAAAAGACTTGTGTCCAAGATTGAATACTCCCACTAAAATCAGCCTCTGGTAAAAGTAAATCAGAAACTAAACTTAGGCTGCCTTTTCCTGATTCAACCGTTAGTCTCCAAGTCCCCGAATTCCATGGCGTCGTAACATCATCGACAGCAAGCAAAAAGGAAACTTTTTCGCTAACATTAAAACTGTACTGATCAATAAAGCCTTCAAGTGAAATGATTTTCACCATCATTCCTTCGTTAATCGTTTGTTCCACTGGCCGCGATTCATTAAACAATAGCTTGACTTGCTCCGATAACTTACTGCTAAAACGGAAGGTCTCAAATGTGCCGCTATGGGAGGCAATAAAACTGCCGATTTTACGAATTGCAAACCCCGATTTATAACTAATTTCATGAATAATCATTTCACCTGGTGCCATTTCATAAGCAATATAGCCGACAGGACTGTTTTGCTCATCAAAACAAATAGCATATTTTGTTTTTGGCGAATAATCGAAACTATTTATCCACCACCAAGATTCTCGAATAACACTTCCTGTGTCTTTTTCTAACGTATCTGCATACAGCTGTTTGATAATAACCTGCCAAGGTTCTTGAGTTTTATCCACTCTTTTCATACTACCGGCTTTCTCATTGGCTAATTGGGTAATGTCTTTTCGAGTCACTTTTGACTCAATTTTATTGAAAATAGCCTCATAACCAAATTTACGATAAAAAGGTTGATAAAATGGTGATAAATAAGAAAGAACGGTTCCATTTTCTTTTAATTCTTCAAAAATAGCCGTAAATAACTGACGTATTCCACCGTTGCCTCGATATTCGGGATAGGTAGCCACATTACCGATTCCAGCCATCTTCATTGATTGACCAAAAATATTAACATGGAAAGGAAATACTAAAATCTGACTTGTAAGTTCTCCCTCTTTAAGAATTCCCCAATTATCCGTGTATTGCCATGTCCTCAAAAAAACTTCTTGAAAGTCTTCGATATGATTAAAATTAAAGGCGTATTCGCTTAGCTTAAGTATATCCTGTAATTCCTTATCTGATGTCAATTTTTTTAACATATTGTCACCTCTTCTTTTATTATACAACTACATGACCATGATACCACAATATCCGTGCTTAGAGACACACTGAAATGTAAATTTGTTTCTCAATATCTCTTTAACTAGACTTATCTCTAAATGAGAATGCATACGTCTTATTCTCATTTGTGAACCCCCCATGTGAATCTACATGTTGTGAAAAATATGCTTAATTGTGAAGTTGATTTCAAACAGTTTTAACAGCGCCCGCTACAACGCCTTAGTTTGTGAATTTACGAGTTATGAACAAAGCTTTTGAAATTCACAAGCAAGAAACTATTTTCACAAAATAGGATATGTTAAATTAAACACGTAACAAAATACGAGTAAGTCTTATTAGGAGGACGTAATTTTATGAAAGTCATCGTTGTTGGCTGTACCCATGCTGGAACATCAGCCGTTAAAAATATATTGAAAGAGGCTCCTGAAGCCCAAGTGACTATTTATGAACGAAATGATAATGTGTCATTCTTATCATGTGGCATTGCCCTTTATGTCGGTGGTGTTGTGAAAAATTCAGCAAGTCTTTTTTATTCAAATCCTGAAGAATTAACCGCTTTAGGTGCAAATGTTAACATGGAACACGATGTGTTAAACATTGATGTTGAAACCAAAACAGTTACTGTTCGCAATTTAAAAACAGGTGCTGAGCTTAATGATACTTATGATAAATTAGTTATGACAACTGGTTCGTGGCCTTTAACACCCCCGATTCCCGGAATTGACCAGGAAAACATTTTATTATGTAAAAACTTTAATCAAGCAAAAGAAATTATTGACCGAGCCGACTCTGCTAAAAAAATTACTGTCGTTGGAGCAGGGTATATTGGAATTGAATTAGTTGAAGCTTTTGCTATGAAAGGCAAAGAAGTAACCTTAATCGACGGCTTAGATCGTATTCTCAACAAATACCTAGACCGTGAATTTACAGACGTGATTGAAACTCAACTAGAAGAAGAAGGCATCACTCTTGCTCTTAACCAGCAGGTCTCATCATTTTTAGGTGAAGGTGGAAAAGTAACTGGCGTGGAGACGGCTGCTGCTGTTTACGAAGCAGATTTAGTAATTCTTTGCATTGGTTTCCGTCCAATGACTGATTTATTAGCTGGAAAAGTTGACCGCATCGACTCTGGTGCAATTATTGTCGACGAATACATGCGGACAAGTAATCCGGATATCTTTGCAGCTGGTGACAGTGCCGTTGTCCACTACAACCCAACCGGAGACTATAGTTATATTCCTTTAGCGACTAACGCTGTTCGTCAGGGGATGTTAGTTGGTAAAAACATTATTGAGCCAAAACTTGCTTACCGAGGGACTCAAGGGACATCTGGTTTGCATCTATTTGGCCTTAACATCGGGTCAACCGGTCTAACTGAAGCAAGTGCCAAACACCTCGGTATGAATGTTGGCGCTACTTATTTTGAAGATAATTATCGTCCAGAATTTATGCCAACAACTGAAAATATTCAAATGAAACTTGTTTACGACGCTGATACTCACCGCATTTTAGGTGGACAGTTGATGTCTAAATATGATATCACGCAGTCGGCAAACACCCTTTCTTTAGCCATCCAAAATAAGATGACTATTGAGGACTTAGCGATTACTGACTTTTTCTTCCAGCCTCACTTTGATCGCCCATGGAACTACTTAAATCTATTAGCTCAACAAGCCATGGAAGATACCGCAAAATAAAAAGCATCAAAAAGGCATCCTAGCGATGCCTTTTTGATGCTTTTACAGCCGATGATAAAAATCTTTTAGGGCTTCTTTTCGAGCAGGGCAGATATCCTTTTTCGGAATACCTTTAATAGCGCCTTCCAAACCATATAGCAAATGTAAACAAGCGCCTTTATCCACTTCACGAACTTGTACAAAAGCGCCTTCTGTGCCAATAGCGCGTAATTCTTCTGGTGTTTCAATCCCCACTTCTTTAAGTCTCTCTTCATTCACTTTACCTAAATTTGGCATCTCTGACAGAGTCATATTCTCACCCTCTTTCCCTCCCTTATTAAAAATAGTCCCGCCATGCTGGTAAGTCTTTCATCATGGAGATAACCATTTTTTCCGCCACTTCTTGACTAATTTCCTGAGTATGAATTAGCAGTCCCTGCAAATCAGATTGCTTTTCTTCGAATGATTTCATAGAGCCATCTTCATTGGCACAATAACAACAATAATTATTGTTGATATCGCCTGAGGCAAAATCACTAGGCACTTTCATTAGCATCCCGCAGGCTACACATTTTTTCATCAGGCACCTCACTTTTCAATCAGTATTAAATATTGATTAACTAACTTCTCTTTTTGATTCTTCACTACTGGCGTAAACCACTCTCTATTTTGAATATAATAGTGAATCACACCTAACCAGGTATTAACTAAAAAACTGAGAGGCAGTTTTTTTACGGGACTTACTACATCTAGTTTTTTGATTAAGCTCTCCATATCAATTGCTAAGGCCGCTTGGAAACCAATTATTTTTGCCTGACAGCCATCTGATACTAATGCCCCCTCAGAACTAATTCGTCGATAAAAACCCTCTTCTAACTCAATCAACTCCAGCCATTTGTGCAAATAACTTTTCAGATCAGCACCTCCGCGGATACATTCATCTAAAGCCTCTCCCATGTCATCGAAGTAATTTGTTAGCACCTCCTGGCATAACAAATCTGCTGTCGAAAAATGAGCAAAAATAGAACCATGAGAAACATTTGCCACTAGGGCAATTTCTTTTGTCGCTACTTGAAATCCCTTATTACAATAACTTTCTTTTGCTGCCATTAATATTTTTTGACGTGTCTCTTCTTTTTGCTTTGCACGTTTATTCATCTCTTCACCTTTTCGTTGAGTACATACTCAATATAAAACAAAAAAGAAATTATGTCAATGATTTTTATTTCTAGGATATAATAAAAACCATTTCACTTAATTTACGTCTTTCATCACTACTTTATAGGAGGTCAGCAAATGACTGAAAATTTAATAACGTTCTATTAGTCAGCCTTTTAACACAAGACAGAGAAATATTAAGATCCTTTTTCACACCCGATGCTTCGATTAAATGGCACACATCAAATGAACAATTACTCCTGATGAATTTTTGATTGCTAATTGTTATTACCTTCGTAACTGACAAGGTACTATTTCTCGTGTATAAAAAGCAGATAGCCAAGTGATCACAATCACTGATATTAACTCTCCTGATTTTAAGAAAATCTATGTGGTTACTTCTATTTTTTCGTTTAAAGATAATAGAAGTAACGAACTAGATGAGTACTGGGCAGAAAACGAGAGTGCCCCCCGAATGGCCCCAAAATCTAAAGATAGGAAAACCCATTAAGTAAAAGATTTTTTCGTTCAATTTGAGATAAAAAACCAGCAGGCTATCCAGGCGGATACGATATTGTTTGTAGCCAATTTTAAAAAATTATGGCTCTAATGAACTAATAACAGGGCGTAAAATAAGGTTTCAATCCCTGTTTTTGAGATTGAAACCTTATTTTTTCTCTCTAAAGTCTAAAGAGATAGAAATCTCTTCCTTTTTCAGCAGCCTCGTATGTTGTCTACAGTTTTTTACATATTAACTATCTGCTTTTAAGCCCTCTTCTATTTTCAAACGCTGAACCTTCATTGTAGCTGTTCGGGGAATGTCCTCAAAAGCCCAAATTAACGGCTCATTCAACAATGGGAAATCAGCAATAGCTTGCCACCATCGTTCCCAATCCATTTCACTGTCAGCATCGACAGAAATAATCGGTTGCGCCACATTGTTTTTGCCACGGACAATAACAACTTCATCAAGAAATTCAAGTTGATCCAACAAAACATCCTCAATTAATAACGTGCTGTCAACTTTATTAATTAAATCAACTTGGCGGTCCAACAAATATAAATCGCCTGCATCGTCTTTATAACCAAAATCACCACTGTCCCACCATAATCCATAAGTATTTTCAGTAAAGCGCAGGTCTTCCTGATAATATGTCAAGGCCCGTCCTTTTGAGAGCATCTGAATATTCCCAGATTCCTTCGCTGGTAATTCCCTTCCTTTTTGATCCACAATTCTAACTTCTGTTAATTCAGGCATTCCAATTCCCATATTGCGGGCATTTAACTCGACGATGCTTTCTTTTGTATGAAATCTCATGATCATCGGTCCACATTCACTTTGCCCATACACTTGCATAAAGACTGGCTTATCAGCTTGCGAGGCCTCTAAGAAGATTTTCATTGTTCCTTTGTTAATCGCATCGAAAGTTGAATGGAAATAATTAAACGAGGCAAACAACTCAGGTTTTTCCTTTGCTAAACGACTCCACTGAACAAAATTATTTGGATGAGTTTCCAAAGCGTAAGGCTCAAACTGACTTAAAGTTTTAGAAACCGCCTCGATTTGACCATTACCAATCCACAATAAAGGAAATCCTTTAGACATCAAAGAAGAAATACCAATGTTAAATCGGGAATGAACCGGTGAAATATGAAATGCCACCAATTTTTTTTCAGGCATTAAATCAAAGACATTGCGCTGCCACTTTGTCCGCCACCCCATCGATTGAGCCGAATGGGCAATCAATTTAGGAACACCTGTTGTCCCTGATGTATGAGTCATATACGAAATCTCACTTAATGGTAAAAATGATTGAGGGACCGTCCCGTTGACTGGTAACTCTCTTAATTGTTCCAATTCAACTAAATGATCCCTTTTAATACTCGTAATTGCTGGTGCTTTAGCGGCTGTTTCATGATCATAAATCAACCAAGGCTCTTCCAATCGCTGACACATTATTGTCATTGTAGGTACAGGTAAGTGATAAGAAATCATGATTGGCACGGCGCCTAAATAGCTGACTGCAACAGCTAGCAGATACGTGTCAAACATTGGTGATTTATAAATCACTACTTTATCACCCTTTTGTATCCCCATAAGGCTTAAACGACTAGCTTGAACAATGATTCTCTTTTCTGCTTCTTCATAGGTTGTTTCCAAGCCTAGTTCAGGAAATCCAATCAAAGTTCCATCAAAATGAATCGCTACTTTTGGGTATTTTTTAGCTGCCTGTGAAAAATTACTATAAAGATTTAATTCTTCATAGGGATTATTGGGAAATTCCATTATACATAACTCCTTCGTCTATTAAAACTAATTAAATTGTCACACAAGGTTATTATAGCAAAAAAAACACTAATAGTTAACTATTTCACAACTTCCTCTCAAAATTTATACTGTAAACTAAGTGTTTAACAGCTGTTCCAGAATAATCTTTGTTATACTCATGTACCACTAACATCTGATTATACTCAGCCACTCTCCTCGATGGTAAATTAGTCTCTCTGATGATTGAGCAAACCTTAGGAGCACCAAGCTTCCGAGCATAATCCAGACATAAACTACTAGCTTCTCTGGCGTAGCCCTTTCCCCAGAACTGTTTATTTAACAAATAACCAACTTCTAACAATTGTTCGCCCTCAACATCTGAAAAAACGAGGCCACACTGACCAACGAATTGATTTGTCACCTTATCAATTACTGTCCAAAGACCAAAACCATGTTCCTGATAGCTCTTTAAATTACATTCAAACCAAGAGTTTACTTGCTTATCAGTAAAACTCGCTTCATATGCATACATAGTCTCCTCATCTTTTAATATACTTCCAAGGTTAGATAAATCTTCAACGGTCATTTCTCTCAAGTAAATACGTTTATTCTCAATGACGACGGCCATTCTAATTCCTCCCATTCTTTAGACATCTCATTTGATTAAATATGCTTTTAATAAGCACCCTTCTTTCCCCTTACTAACAATCATGCTATGATGAACCTATGGAATCACCAAAAAAAACTATAAGGAGAGTTTATGATAACAACTATTTTTTTTGATTTTGACGGAGTAGTTACGATAGATCCCAAAGGTTCTGTTAGTTTCGCCAATTATATTGTCCAAAAAACAGGCATAGATAAAACCTTTTTCTTAGAGAAATATCGTGAATTTGGCCAAGTTTTACTGACTGGCAAAAAAAGTCATCTGGATATTTGGCCTGACCTGTGCCACAATTTAGGCTTGACCATTAACCCTGATTTAATTGAAGCTGCTTTTAAAGCCACACCTATCAATCAAGAAATTGTCATGTTAATGAAAGCTTTAAAGAAAAACAACTATCAAATCGGTCTTATCACTGACAATAAAAACGATCGCATGAGCACCTTAATAACTCTTCATCAATGGGAAGACCTATTTGACGTTCTCGCCATCTCTGCCAGTGTCGGTAGTCGGAAGAATGATGATGCCATTTATCTTTACGCCTTGGATAAAGCTAATACGGCCCCAACTGATGCCGTCTTTATCGATAATACGGTTAAAAACTTAGAAATACCGAAAAAAATTGGTTATCATACACTTTATTTTGATAATCAAAAGCGAGATGTTAACGCTTTGATTACCGAACTTAATCAACTAAAGGTCTTCAGTTAAATAAACTACCAACCAATTCTTAATAGAATTTGGTCGGTAGTTTTTATGGTGAATATTAATGTTCAGCGCCACCAACAACTTTGATATCTTTACTGTCTTTAAAGGCCACGATTTGTTCCAATGCCGCTTCAAGTCCTTTGGCAATATCTGGAATGCTCATAGATGGCATCGTCGGCTTATCTACCACTTGCTGATGAATAAAGGGAACGTGAATAAAGCCACCCTTCATTTCAGGGAACTCTGTTGCAATTAAATACTGAACTTGGTACATAATATGGTTACATACAAATGTTCCAGCCGTATTCGACACACTAGCAGGCAACCCGGCCGCTTTAATGCCATCCACCATCGCTTTGATCGGCAACTGTGTGAAATACGCATTTTCGCCTTTGGCTTGAATGACCTCATCTATTGGTTGCTGTCCTTCATTATCAGGAATACGGGCATCATCCATGTTAATGGCTACACGTTCAGGTGTAATCCCAAAACGACCGCCAGCTTGACCAATATTCAGTACAACATCAGGTTGGTGTTCCCGAACAGCCGCAGCTACGACATCAGCAGATTTATTAAAAACAGTCGGAATCTCCAACTTGATCACTTCTGCTCCTTTCACCGTTTCAGGCAACAACTTAACGGCCTCCCAAGCTGGATTAATCGTTTCTCCACCAAATGGATCAAAACCTGTTACTAATAGTTTCATCTATACGCACCTCTTTCTCGTCTACCTTCAAAATGGCAAACAAACAACTAAATTAGGATAATCATTATCCTTTTACTTATTTAATATAACATTTTTTTTCTTTCTTCACTAGTTTTAACAGCTTAAAAAGAGACCGAATAAAAAAATCAGCCAATAGTCTCATTATTTCTTGTACAATTCGTGTTATATTATCAGTATCAAGAATCAAATAGGAGGTTTATCAAATGCTGACCAAAGGTTTATTAATTATATTAAATGTCCTCATTGGTATTGGTGCTTTAGCAGGTGGTGTCTTAGCCTTATCTCCTGATGCACGACTAGGGGTTGGTATTAGCGAAAGCATGTTAGTCAATTCACCTTTTTCAACTTTTCTTTTTCCGGGTTTGTTCTTAATCATTATCATTGGTTTAGGAAATTTATTGACAGCCTGGAGCAGCTTTACGAATCAAGCAGAGGCTGCCTATTACCAATGCCTAATGGGCCTGATTCAATGTCTTTGGATTATCAGTCAATGTATCATGTTGCTGACTATCACCCCTCTCCATTTCATTTTTTTTATTTTCGGCATAGTTCAATTAATTGGTGGAGTCAGATTAAGCAAACATTTACGGGCCCGCTTTCCTTTTTCTGCCTATCAACATTAAAAAAGAGCAATCCTATTTGGATTGCTCTTTTCATTATTCAAATACGAATTGATTATTATATAATTCAGCGTAGAAGCCTTCTTGATGAAGTAGTTCTTCGTGAGTACCTTCTTCAATAATTTCACCTTGATGCAATACAACAATATAATCAGCATTCAATATTGTTTTCAAGCGGTGAGCAATAACGAAGCTGGTTCGTCCAGCAATGATGTTCTCCATTGCCTTT
This sequence comes from uncultured Vagococcus sp., assembly GCF_963518325.1. NCBI lineage: Bacteria > Bacillati > Bacillota > Bacilli > Lactobacillales > Enterococcaceae > Vagococcus > uncultured Vagococcus sp. The sequence continues at coordinate 128,035 of NZ_CAUQJB010000001.1, forward strand.
TGAATGCGACTTTCAGTAACAGTATCCACATTACTTGTGGCCTCATCGAGGATGAGTAAATCAGGATTGGTAATAATTGTGCGAGCGATGCTAATTAACTGCTTTTGACCAACACTAAAAATATTATTTTCATCACTGACTTCTGTCTCATACCCTTTATCCAAACTCATAATAAATTCATGGATATTGGCTTGTTTCGTCGCATCAGTGACTTCTTCATCTGTTGCATTTGGTTTTCCAAATACAATATTATCACGAATACTACCTGTAAACAGAACTGAATCTTGTAACACAATTCCAATTTGCGAGCGCAAACTAGGTAGTGAAATATCGCGAATATCTTTGCCATCTAAAAGTATTTCACCGCTATCAACATTATAGAACCGATTTAACAGATTCATAATAGTAGTTTTCCCTGATCCTGTTGGTCCTACTAAAGCAACCATCTGGCCTTTTTTAGCTCCCATATTGACTTTCTTCAAAACCGGTTTATCAGCTCGATAAGCAAAATCGACATTATTCAAGTAAATTGATTCATGCAAACCGTCAATATCTGTAACATTCGGACGCTCCACTTCATCTTCTTCATCAAAGATTTCATTCAAACGACGAGCCCCTGTAAACGCAAGCTGCAACATGCTAAATTGTGACGAAATCTGCGTCAAAGGCATATAGAATTGTTGGGAGTATTGAACAAACATTACGATTAAACCTAACCCCGCCGCACGTTCAATACTACCATCAAGAACTAGCCAACTACCAAAGAAAATCACAATAGCCGTATTAAACAGCGACAAACCTTGCATCGTTGGGAATAATAAGCCAGAATAAACTTGCCCTTTAAAGGTTGCTTCTTTGACTTTTTCATTAAATACTTTAAAACCTTCAACTGTTTCCTCTTCCAACCCGTTAGTGATAATCACTTTTTGACCAGATATTTTTTCATCGATATACGCATTTAACTCACCGACACTGTCTTGTTGAATGTTAACGTATTTACGTGCTTGACGAATAATCACTACCGCAAAAATAATGGCCACAGGTGACATTGCTAAAGTTGCAAAAGACAACTGTACATTTTGACGAAACATCATAATCAGAACACCGACCATCATTGAAACATTCGTCAATACTTGAATTAAGGCTTGATTCATTGTATTTGAGATATTATCCAAATCACTTGTAAAACGACTTAAAATTTCACCATCTTGGTGAGCATCAAAGAACCGAATTGACATCTTTTCAATCTTTTTAAACAAATCAATCCGCATTGTATTGGTTGATTTACCAGTGACACCAGCCATCAATAAATTTTGGATAAACATGGCAATCCAGTTCATGGCATACAACATCACCAATAAGATAATAATATCTGTAAATGGCCCTTTGTCTGCCGCCTCTTTTCCACCATACATGTACTTACCAGCATAAGTTGCTAATTCAGTCAAAGCATTACCAATATATTCAGGTGTTTTTACCTGCAAGTAAGTTGAGATAACAATAGCCACCATAATAACAGCCAGCTGTATTTTATAAGCTTTTAAATAGTGCCAGAAAAAGTTAGTCATACGATTTTTTTTCACCATCTATAACACCTCTTTTCCTTTTTGAGTCTCATAAATCTCGCGATAAACGTCGCTAGATGCCACTAACTCCTTATGTGTCCCGCTGGCCACTAATTCGCCTTCATCCAACACAAGAATTTTATCAGCTTGTACAACTGAAGATATTTTTTGAGCGATAATAAAGGTTGTTGTATCTTTTAAATCATTGTTTAAGGCTTCCTTAACAAGCTTTTCAGATTTTGCATCTAACGCACTGGTACTGTCGTCTAAAATCAATATTTTAGGATCCCCAATTACTCCTCGGGATATCGATAAACGTTGCTTTTGTCCTCCTGAGAAGTTAGCACCGCGTTCTTCTACCACACTAGCATAACCATCAGCCTGACGATCGATAAATTCCTTTGCCTGAGCTATCCGCGATGCGTGTTCCATCTCGGCCTCAGAGGCGTCCCGCTTACCATGACGTAAATTATCAGCAATTGTTCCAGAAAACAAAATAGCTTTTTGCAGGACTAAAGATACAGATTCACGTAAGTTTTCTTTATTTGCTTCTTTCAAATTGATTTGATCAATTTCGATGACCCCTTCAGTCGGATCGTACATCCGGGCAATTAACTGAGCAAGTGTTGATTTCCCTGCTCCAGTTGCCCCAACAATCCCGATTGACTGGCCATGAACTACATCAAATGTAATGTCTTTTAATGAAGGTCGGTCATCACCATCGTATTGGAAGGTCACATGTTTAAACGAAACATCACCTTTAGTAATCAATTTATTGGCAGAAGATTTAAAGGTAATATCTGGCTCAGTGTCCAGCACTTCTTTAATACGACTTAAAGATACCATCGCTCTAGAAGCCATCATCGTCATCATACCACCGATAATAATTGACATCATAATTTGCATTAAATAGTTCATAAAGGACGCAACTGCGCCTATCACTTCTAAGTCTTTTGTTGCTAAATCAGCTGAAAAATAAATGGCGACCACGATTGCTAAACTAGAAATGACTGTAAAGGTTGGAATCATAATAGCAAATAAATTCCCTACCGAAATCGTATGTTTTGTTAATTTTTCACTTACTTTTGTAAATCGTTTGGTTTCATTTTCTTCTTGGACAAAGGATTTAACGACTCTCATCCCCGCCAAGTTCTCTTTAGCAATGCCATTTACACGGTCTAAATAAGTTTGAATCATGCCAAAATGCTTACCCATCATACCGAAAATTGACATCACAGTCAACAGAACTAACACAACCAACACGATAATAATCCACCATAATTGTGGCAAGGTCATCATCGCTAAAATAAAACTCCCTACAAAAAGAATCGGAATTCTTAATAAAGTTTGGAGCGTCAACATCACTAATGTTTGAATTTGCGTGATGTCATTTGTCAGGCGAACCACAATATTACCTGTGGAGAACTTTTCGATATTACTAAAAGAAAAGGTTTGGATTTTTTGGAATCCTTCTTCCCTAACATCTGCAGAGACTTCCTGGGCTACTTTAGCAGCTAAAATTGTATTAATTATCCCTGCAATCAAGCCAACTCCAGCCACAACAAGCAACGTAATCCCGACTTCAAAGATCCTATCTTTGTCGTCAGCCATCACAGCATTCAATACTTTTTGAAGCAATTTTGGTTGCCATAATTGCGTGCCCACAATGACAAACGTCATTAAAATGGATCCGATCACAGCTCCCAGATGATTTTTCATTTTGTTAATCAGTAAGGACATATCCTACCTTCTTTCTTTTTTAGTCAGAGCTTCATAATACCCAATAATAACAACAATATCAAGTATTAAACTCACATTAAACTAACAGTTGAGTTTTCAGTATAAACGATCCTCTTGGAGGAGTGTAAAGTACGGAAAATAAAAAACATTGCCCCTGGAACTCTAGTTAACGGGAATAAAATAACAACAATTTTAAATAAATTTCAGAGATTTGTTTTGCTTATAGATACACGCATACTTTATTAGTTAAACACTTCGTTAACGAAAAAAACAAACAAAGAGCCTAACAGTTTTACCCGTTAGACTCTCCGATTATTTATCTCAAGTGATTGTTCTCATTCTTGTGCCTTTTTTTCAACTGAACAAGGTAACCACCAACTATCACAACCAAACCGATCGTTGATAACAGTGACTCAGCTCCACCCATTTGAGGGAGTCTCCCCTTAGTCGTAACACTTGGTTTGTTATTACCAACAGTACCTCCTACGACTGGTTTTGCTTCATTTTTTTCAGTCACAAGACGCTCGACTGTGGTTTTCAGCCCTCCATTAGTAAAGGTCGCGATTACTTTATCCCCTGATTTTAAGGTTTCTGGTATGTCAGCAAAGATATAATGACCATCTTTCCCCGTTGTAACTGAACTCGTTTTAATTTCTTTAGCTTGCTCTGTTTTCGGGCTAACAACGTACGTGACAGTTGTACCAACTATTGAATGACCTTTTATTTCTTTATCACCAGCATTAATTGGATCAATACTTGAAGCTTCCACTAATGCCTCAAGCGTTACCAGCACTTTTTCAGTCACAACCGTCGTCTCCACTACAACTTTCACCTTATCTTTCGAAAATTCAACTGACACTTTTTCTTGTTCCTTAAAGTCTTTTCCAGCTGTCAATAAGTAGCTACCAGTTTCATCTGCTACAACACTTTGCTTATCATAAGTAACAGTGGCCCCAGCTAAAGTTTTACCTGTGATGATTGAATCACCAACCATAATTGGATTGACAGTTGAGACTGTTTCCAAAGCTTTTAGCAGATCAACCACGACTTCCTTCACCACACTGACATCGCCATTTTTAAATAAAACCTCAAGGATATCTCCCGTATTAAGCTTAGTGGTAACTGGTAAAGTAAAGACCTCTGACTCCGTCGCCAACGGCATTGTCAAAAGCGATGGTGCCTTTTTCATTGAATAAGAAACCGTTGTACCAACAAGCGTCTTACCTGTTATGTATTGATCATCTGCCTTAATGTCATTAATCATTGAAGCCGCACTTAATTCTTCTTTCGTTATGGGCGGCACCACTTCAGCGGCCTTAACCGTTACATCCACTACTACTTTCGACTTATCTTTCGTAAATTCAACTGATACTGTTTCCTGTTCCTTAAAGGCTTTTTTCGCTGCCAGCGAGTAACTGCCTGTTTCATCGGCGTCTACACTTTTTTCATCGTAAGTAACCGTAGTCCCAGCCAATGTTTTACCTGTAATAATCGCCTCACCAGCCTTAATTTCACTAACGGTTGAGGCAGCTCTTAATTCTTCTTCAGTTGTCCCCCCAACTTCTGCTAGAAACTTACGACCCGTTTCTGGGGAAGATATTGTCTTACCATCCTTTTCCATTAACTTAAAATAATCAATGAAGGTATCCGTATCCGTGTCCATAGCCGTAATTAATTTCCCTTTAGTAAAACTAGTAAACCCATCGCCTCCGCCTAAGAGGAAATCGTTAATGATAATAGTATACGTCTCTGTATCCTCAATAGACTTTCCTTGGGCATCAGTCACATCCACTACCTTAAACTCATTATTTTCTTGTGAATAAGACATTTTTAATCCCGATACTTGTAAGAAATAATGAGTCTTACCATTAGCGTGCTGCTCATTCAAGGCACCCTTTAAATCTTTACCTGAAATGGCGACGACTTGCAGGATATTACCAAAAGGTTGGACATTTTGGGCCGCCCCCCAAGTAATTTCCCCTATATCATTAACTTTTAAATCATCTCGAATGCCACCATTATTAGTTAAGGCAAAATCAGCTCTAATCGTTTTTCCGTTGTCATCTTTTAATTCTGCTTGATTAGCCATAAACAATTGAGCATCAGTAATCAGGTTCCCTAAAGGTGACTCACTATCTGACGTAATCTCACGACTGATTAAGCCGGCTTTTGTTACCTGTTGATCAGCTAAGCCCACTTTGGCAGACGTCACAGGTTTAATTATCTCCTGAGCCTCTGCTACCACTTTAGCAATTGCTTGATTTTTATCATCTCTATCTGTCGTCGCTTTCACGACTGCTTTCGGCACCTCAACAAAATCTTTTGTTTCAGTATCTAATTCGCCTTGTAAATCAATGTAAGCTTTCCCTTGAGACGTGCTTTGAACAACACGTACATCGCTTTTGCTACCATTGATTACACCGTTTGTGTATTGATGATTATGCGCGGCAAAAACCACGTCAACACTATTATCAGGATCAAGGTGATCCACTTTCCCCATAACATTAGCCACTTCACCTGCCACCACTTCTTTAGCACTGGTAGCGGCCAAATGTGAAACAACCACAATCGCATTGACACCCTTTTCCCGCAATTCTTTGGAATACTTCACGATAGTTTCCGCTTCATCAAGGACTTGATAGTCTTCGTGATGTTTTTTCAAAACTAGATTAGGAAACTCGGAAGTGACAATACCGATGTAACCGACCTTCACCGTTTTTTCCCCCTTGCCATAGGTTTTAAGAGTGTATGGTTTAAACTCATGAGGCACCTCACCTTTTTTCCCATGTAGCCCATCAACTTTATTAACAACATTGGCTAAAACCACTTCCATTTTTGATTTTTCGCGAGGATAGTTGTCTACGATTGAGTGAAATTGACCAGGAACTGGCGCCGTCCCGTCTAAAATCCGGCGAAACTCGCCTAACCCTTCATCGAATTCATGATTACCAATCGTCCCAATACTAAAATTCATCATATTAAAAATTTTAATCGTTGGTTCATCTTGTAATAGGGCAGAACTTGCAGGACTGGCTCCCACTAAATCTCCAGCTTGAATCCGTTCCGTATAACCTCCCGATGCCATATTAAACGCACCCTGAGCTTCATCTAAATGAGCAGCAAGATTCGCTGCTAAACCTGTTTTTGGCGTCCCAACACCTTCGATATAGGCTGTTCCAGTTGTATCGATAGCCCCATGGAAATCATTAACTCCTAGAAGTTGAATCGGGATGACATTTTCCACCTCCATTTTTTTCCGTCCCACATTAGGTGTGATAATTTCTTTTCCAGCTTTTTCCATCTCCTCAAAATAATCAACAAAGGTATTGGTGTCAGTGTCCATCGCCGCTACTAATTCTCCTTTAGTAAAGCTACTAAAGCCATCACCACCACCAAATAAGAAATCATTAATAATCACATTATAAAAATAATCATCTCTTATCTCATTTCCTTGATCATCTGTTACTTTTTTTATTGAAAAAGCCCCCTCGATTTTCGTATAAGTCATTGTTAGACCTGACATTTGCAAGAAATAATGAGCTTTGCCATTAGCATGTTGCTCATTCAACGCTCCTTTTAAATCCTTGCCAGATAATTTCACCACTTGTAAAATATTGCCAAAGGGTTGCACGGCTTGAGCCGCTCCCCAAGTAATATCACCGTTTTCGTTAACGGTTAAATCAGCTCTGATACCGCCATTGTTAGTTAAAGCAAAATCTGCCTTAACGGGTCGACCAGCTGAGTCGACTAATCCTGCCTGATTTGCCATAAACAGTTGTGCATCCGTAATCAAATTTCCTAAAGGTGATTCACTGTCTGCCGAATTATCTCGGCTAATTTTACCAGCATTAGTAGCCACTTGGTCGGCAGTTCCTACTTTAGCCGTGGTCACTGCTTTAATGGTCTCATCCGCTTCCTTCACAATTGCCGCAATCGCTTGATTTTGATCTGTTCTTGCAGTTACAGGCTTAACATCTGCCTTAGGAGTCTCAATAAAATCACCTGTCTTAACATCAATTTCACCTTGCAAATCAATATACGCCTTACCGTTTGAAGTGCTTTGAACAATCCGGATATCGTTTGCTTCTGGGTCCCCTGATTTCATGACACCATTCGTATATTGATGATTATGTGCCGCAAAAACCACGTCAACGCTGTTTGCAGGGTCTTGAGCATTGACCTTATTCATCACCTCAACAGCTTCACCTGCTGGCACCCCCGCCTTGCTAGTTGCTGCCAAATGAGAGACGACCGCAATCGCATTCACCCCTTGTTCCCGTAATTCCTTTGCGTATTTAACAATTGTTTCCGCTTCATCTAAAACATTGAATTCTTCATGATGCTGCTTCAATACCAAATTAGTAAATTCCATTGTAATAATGCCGATATAACCAACTTTTACCTGCTTGTCACCTGAACCGTATGTTCTAATCGTGTAAGGTTCAAAATCTTCAGGAATTCCACCTGTTTTCAGCTCCACATTAGCGATGACAATCTCCATCGATGACTTCTCACGGGGATAAGTATCAACAATCGGATTAAACTGACCAGGTTCAGGCGCAACCCCATCTAAAATTCGCTTAAACTCAGCTAGCCCTTCGTCAAATTCATGGTTACCAAGCGTGCCAATTCCAAATTGCATTTGATTAAAAATTCGCATCGTTGGTTCGTCTTGTAACAAAGCCGAATTGGCAGGGCTACCGCCAACTAAATCGCCCGCTTGAATTCTTTCCGTCCCACCGTTTCCATGACTTGCTTGAAAATTTCGTTGAGCTTCATCTAAATGAGCGGCTAGATTGACCGCTCTCCCTGTATCTGGTGTACTAACTCCCTCTAAATAAGCAGAGCCCTTTGTGTCAATCGCTCCATGAAAATCATTCACTCCTAACATTTGGACGGGCACTGTCAGCGATTCACTTGAAGATTCGCTAGTTTCCTTTTGGTCATCTGTTGATTTAGTTAGTTCAGACCCCCTTGTGACAGCTTGATTAACTCCTGTCGATGTTAGATTTTCGGAAGATTCTTGATTGATGCCACTCTCCAAGGTTGCACCTTGACCGAATACACCCTTGGCCTGAGTAACCTCTTCCACAATAGACTGACTCTCTTCGGCTGCTTCTATCAATGTTGGCGCAAGGCTCACAAGATTAGCACTTAATAAAACCGCTACCAAAAATTTACTTGCCATATTTTGCCACTTCTTCATTCATCTTAACCCCTTCCTTAATTCATGAAACACCATAATTCTAACATTAAAAGCGTTTTCTATCAATAACATATAGCAGTAAAACGATATATTGAAATTTAAATCTTTATTTTAATCATTAAAACAATTAAAAACCGAACACTAAATAATAACTAACCAACATCACGAAATAAAAGACGCTCATTCGGAAATATTATTAATTAATCGTTAGGAATATCATTTTCAACAAATACATTAGATTTTTCTAATAATTTGTCTCTCAGATACACCATCTCGACAATTAATAACAAATTTACTTCAACACAAACAACTATTATGGAATTGAAATCAATCAACTCCACAATAGTTGTTCACTAGCTCTGTTTATTTTTAAATAAAGCAAAATGACCAATCAGGCCCAAGCACAAGTAACTAAAACCAACTAAACAAACACCTGACCAGCCAGCTAATTGCCAGGCAATTGAGCCTAGTAGCGACCCACTTGCACCTCCAATAAAGTATGAAAACATAAAGATTGTATTGTTTCGACTTCGATTTTCATCACCTAAGGCTTGAATACGTGATTGATTTGATACTTGAGCACTCTGAGTTCCTAGATCAAGTAAAATAACCCCAATAACCAATCCTACCAGATGTTGGCCAAAAATAAAAAGAATCAAAAAAGAAACGCATTCAATCAGTGTTCCTAAGCCCACACCAAAACGAGGTCCCTTACGATCCGCTACCTTGCCCATGTAAACCGAAGCTAAGGCACCTATCACGCCGACTAACCCAATATAACCAACTTCTTTTGAGCCAAGTCCGTAGACTGGACTTTCCATAAAAAAGACCAAGGTTGACCAGAAAACATTAAACCCACCAAAAATAAAGAAACCGTTAAACGCACTTTCACGAACAACTCGCTGGGATTTAAATAATTTAGGCAGGGAGATCATTAATTCCTTATAAGATAATTGAGAGACTGGGATATTCTTAGGGAAAACAACCACCACTAAACCAATTAGAAATAACGCCAAGATGACACCACAATAATAAACGGCACGCCAACCTAAGTACGCTCCAACAAAACCACTAAAAGTCCGAGACAATAATATGCCAATTAGCAATCCCCCTGTTACTGTTCCTAAAACAGCCCCACGTTCTTGGGGATTAGCAAGCTGACCGGCAAAAGGGATAATCAACTGAGGGATAATCGATGTCAAGCCAATTAATAACATTAACACCATCAAACCATAATAATTAGTCAAGGTGCCAGTTATTAATAGTACGACACTGACCAAGCTTAACATTAAGATAATTAATTTCTTACGCTCAAAGATATCCCCTAATGGAACAATGCACAATAAACCTAATGCATAACCCATTTGACTTAAGGTGGGTGCCAACCCCATTTGCCCGACATTTACACCAAGCTCTAATGCAACCATCCCTTCTAATGGCTGAATGTAATACAAACTTGCAATTGAGATACCACAAACTAGAGCCATGATAAACGTTAATTTTTTTGAAATTCCTCTTTCTTCCAAAGACACACACCCTTCTAATAATAGCCCTAAAAGGCCTCATACATTATTGACATTTTATGACCTCTCTTATTAATAGTACTCCTATTGTTAAAAAAATTCTAGCCTTTCTATATGAGAAAAGACGCTTAACTCACTTCAAAAGAAGCGTTAAACGTCTCTGCTCGACTTAATAAACTGAAAATGTCTGACTATCAACTTGCTCAACGGCTTCTTTGAGCCCCTGTAAAAACTTTCCAGCAGCGGCACCATCAAGAACACGATGATCAATCGATAAACAAAGATTGACCATATCACGTATGGCAATCCCATCCTGATAAAACATCGGACGTTTCACAATCGATTCCACTTGTAAAATACCTGCTTGAGGATGATTAATAATACCTTGCGACATAATCGAGCCAAAGGCCCCTGTACTATTGACGGTGAATGTGCCACCGCTCATTTCAGTTGAGGCCAGTCGATTGGCTTGAGCCTTTTCAACTAACTCTGCAATCTCCCGGGAAATTCCCTTAACAGACTTCTCATCGGCATGCTTGATGACTGGTACATATAGCAACTCATTGGCCGAAATGGCAATTGAAATATTAATGTCATGATGTTCGATAATATGTGTCTCCGTCCATTCGCTGTTGAGAATTGGATTCTGTTTTAACACTTGAGCAACTAATTTAATAAAGAAGGCCAAATAACTTAAAGAATACCCTTCGGTCAACTTGAACTCGTCCTTTAACCTCTGACGTAATCTCACTAAATTAGTTGCATCTACCTCAACCATCATCCAGGCGTGAGGAATCTGACTTACACTGTTGACCATGTTTTTAGCAATTGCTTGCCGGATTGCAGAGATCGGATGCTCAGTCACATTCAACCTTTCACCTGGCGATTGTTGGTTATCCGTATTCACTGTTGGTTGAATCAACTCAGGAGTAGGTGATTGTTCTTTTGATTTACTCTGATCTAAATAAGCTAGGACATCTTTACGCGTGATCCGTCCTTCTTTACCAGTACTAGCAACTTGGGATAAATCCACTTTGTGCTCACTCGCCAAGGTCAAGACAGCTGGAGAAAAACGAGCGCCGCCCTTCTCTTTACGGTTTAAACCGTGACTCACCTGACTTTCCTTTTCACCCTGAGAATGTCTCACAAAGGGCTCCTCACTAGGCTTACCGGCTACTTCTATTGTTGCAATCGGCTGGCCCATCGTCACAATAGCATCTGCCTCATAAAATAATTCCTTAACTATTCCCTCAAATAATGACGGGATTTCAGTGGTAACCTTATCTGTAACTACTTCAAGTAGTGCTTCATATGCTTCAATAGCCTCACCAGGTTCTTTTAACCATTGTATAATGGTAGCTTCAGTTATTCCTTCTCCAAGTTGCGGCATGTTAATCGTTTCTATAACCATATTGAGCTCCCCTTCCTGCTAAAATTCTGCCAAATGACGCATAGCATCTTCAATTTTGTCCGGATTAACTAGAAAGAAATTTTGCATCGGCGTGGCGTATGGCATTGGTGGAATGTTCGGTCCTCCTAAACGAGCAATCGGGGCATCCAAATCAAACAAACAATGCTCGGCAATTATTGCCGCAACTTCGCCAATGATACTACCTTCCAGAGGGTCTTCTGTCACTAACAACACTTTCCCAGTTTCCTTAGCCGCTTTGATGATGCCATCTTGATCCAAAGGGTAAATAGATCGCAAATCTAAAAGGTGCACAGAAATCCCCTCAGTTGCCAAATGCTGAGCCGCCACCTTAGCCTCCTCGACTTGTACACCATAAGTCATAACGGTAATGTCTGTCCCTTGACGAACGACTTGGGATTTATCAAGAGGCACCACATAGTCCTCTTCGGGCACCTCGCCTTTAACAGCTCGATAAGCCCGCTTATGCTCAAAAAACAAGACCGGATCATTGGAACGAATCGCCGCTTTTAGCATTCCTTTGGCATCATAAGGATTAGATGGAATAACAATTCGCAAACCAGGTTGACCAAAAAATACTTTATGAATCGATTGGGAATGATACAGTCCACCGTTAACACCACCTCCATAGGCTGCTCGGATGACTATAGGACATTCCCAAGTATTGTTCGAGCGATATCGGATACGCGCGGCTTCAGAAATAATTTGATTAACTGCCGGCAAAATAAAATCTGAAAATTGCATTTCAGCAATAGGCCGGTAGCCATACATCGCTGCGCCAATTCCCACACCAGCGATAGCCGATTCCGATAAAGGAGTATCCAAGACCCGATCACCGCCAAATTCTGCAAGCAAACCTTGACTCGCTTGGAATACACCACCTTTGACTCCTACATCTTCGCCTAATAGGAAGACCCGTTCATCTCTGCGCATCTCTTCTTTCATTCCAGCTGTGATAGCCTCTAAATAGGTTAATTCAGCCATTCCCCTGACCTCCCCGTTCATCATAAACATAACGCAATGCCTCTTCTGGTTCCGCCATGGAGGCTTGATCCGCATACTCTGTGGCAGCGTTAATCACCTGTTTAATCTCTTTTTCAATAGAATCTATCTCATCCGTCGATAAAAACCCTTCATCTAACAAAGCTTGCTCATAGAGGGACACTGGGTCGTGGTGAGCCTTGGCCTCCTTAAGAGGTTCTTGATCTCGATATAATTTGTCGTCGTCATCCGTCGAATGAGACGTATAACGAACGACGTCAAATTCCAATAAAGTCGGTCCCTCACCAGCTTTAGCCCGTTGAACCGCTCTCTCCGTAGCTTGATAAACAGCGATCACATCATTGCCATCAATCGTTTCTCCAGGCATCCCATAACCAATAGCTCGATCAGATAACTTTGCCGCAGCATACTGTAATTCGGGTCCGACTGAAATTGCTAGCTTATTATTATAAATCACATAAACGACCGGCAACTTATGCACTGCTGCAAAGTTCAGCCCCTCATGAAAATCGCCTTGATTACTGGCCCCATCACCAGTCGAACAGTAAACAACAATCGGGTCCTTTGCTAGTTTTGCTCCATAAGCAATGCCGGCAGCATGTGGATACTGGGTTGACACTGGTGAACTTCCAGTCGGTATTCTATGCTCTTTATTTCCCCAATGACAGGGCATTTGTCGGCTACCAGAACCTGGATCTTCCGCTTTTCCGAATGAACCTAACATAATATCTCTCACAGGTACTCCCCATGCCAACATAATTGCCAAGTCCCGGTAATATGGCAAGGCATAATCCCGATCTAAGTCAAATGCATAAGCACAGCCAACTTCAGCTCCTTCATGGCCCATGCCAGAAATATTAAACCCCACCTTCCCAGCTCGATTTAATAAGTTCAGCCGTTCATCTAAGCGTCGGCTGGTTTTCATCGTTTTATACATCTTTAATAATAACTCTTTATCTAAATCACTATTTTTAAGTTCCATTCAACTTCCCCCTATGCCCTGCACTATTAGTTTTATTTCCACTCAAAAGGGTGTCAACTAGCCATGGATTCCTAAACCATCCACCATTAAAGCCGCTTCTCCCAGAGCTTCTGATAAGGTTGGGTGAGGATGAATTGTTTGGCCTATTTCCCAAGCTGTTGCATCTAGGAAACGAGCCAAAGCCGCCTCACTAATCAAATCCGTTGCATGTGGCCCGATAATAGAAACACCTAATAGATCATTAGTTTTTTTATCTGCAACAACTTTAACAAACCCATCTCCTTCGCCGTAAACTAAGGCCTTGCCGTTGCCACGAAAACTAAATTTGCCTGTTTTGACATCAAGTCCTCGGTCCTTAGCTAGCTCTTCGCTAATTCCTATACTGGCAATTTCTGGAGATGTATAAACACATTTAGCAATATCATCATAAACTAGTGGCTTAACACTTTTACCACTGAGGTGATTGGCCGCCAACAACCCCTCACGCATGGCTACATGAGCTAACTGAGGAGTTGCAATAATATCTCCAATAGCATAAATGTGAGACTCTTTTGTCTGATAGGACTCATTGACTTTAATAAAACCATTCTCCACTACAATTTTCGTATTATCCAAGCCAATAGAATCAATATTGGCCATGCGCCCTACACTGATCATGATTTTCTCAGCTGTAAAGGTTTGATTCTTGCCTTTAATTGTACTTTCAATCGAGACAAGTCCATCTTTACGGACTAAACTTTCAGCTATAACTTTCGCACCTGTATGAATACTCACCTTTCTTTTCTTTAAGTTTCGCAAAAGCTCTTTGGCAATCTCACCGTCTTCGCCAGGAATAATCTGATCGAGATACTCCAATACCGTCACTTCCACGCCAAAATCCCTTAACATTGAGGCCCACTCCATGCCTATCACACCACCGCCAATAATAATTATTGATTTTGGCAACTGACTTAAGGATAACATGCCATCTGATGACAGGACGACCTCTTCATCAAAAGCAAGTCCAGGTAAAGCTTTTGGTCTAGATCCTGTTGCAATAATCAACTGTTTCGGCACAAGCATCTCATTATCCTGACCTTCAATAGGAAATGAAACTATCCCTGCTTTCGGTTCGAAAATCGACGTCCCCAAAATAGTTCCTTCTCCAATGTAAAGGTCAATCCCTCCTTGCTTAAACAACCCCTGAATCCCCATTTCCAAACGATCAACAATCGCTTGCTTTCTTTTCTGAACTGTCAAAAAATTAAGAGTACTGGATTCGAGACCTTTACCTTCCACTCCAAAATCAGCGGCTTTTTTGACCGTTTGAAAAACTTCGGCTGATCGTAAAAGAGCTTTTGTCGGAATACAGCCCTGATGTAAACAGGTTCCCCCTAATTTTGCTTTTTCAACCACTGCTACCTTTTGACCGTTTTTTGCTGCCTGAATCGCTGCAACATAACCTCCTGTTCCGCCACCCAACACAACCACATCATAATTTATAGACATAAACGATCCGTCCTTCCAAGATAGATTTTTACTTTCTCAGCGCCACTTAAGACACGCTGAACCCCTTGATTAAGAGCCTTCATTTCATCTTCTCCCGGTTCTACAAACACCGGTCCTATCCAATCGATATATTGTGATAGTTCCTCGACGAACCTTTGACTAAACACTAATCCGCCCGTAAGCAGAATACCATCAACTCGCCCCTTTAGCACGGCTGCTTGCTCGCCAATAAACTTAGCTACCTGGTAAACTAAAGCCTGAAATACCACCTCCGCTTGTGAATCACCCTGGTCAATCATAGCTTCAACCTTTCGCAAATCATTGGTCCCTAAGTATGAGACTAAGCCACCACGACCAACCACTTCTTTTAATAAGTCACTTTTCCCTCTTTCTTGATTGTCTAAGATAAAGGATAAAAAGTCGGCCATCGGTAAATTTCCAGAGCGCTCAGGACTAAAAGGCCCTTCCCCATCAAGGGCATTATTGACATCGATCACTCGTCCATTTCGATGAGCACCAATAGAAATTCCCCCACCTAAATGAGCGACAATCAGCCTCAATTCCTTGTAATCTCGATTTAACTGTGTGGCGATTTTACGAGCCACTGCTTTTTGGTTTAAAGCATGAAAAATGCTTCGACGCTCAAATAAGTGATTGCCTGAAAAGCGAGCCACTGACTGCAACTCATCCACAACTACTGGATCGACGATATAAGCAGTTACACCAACTTCCTCTGCAACCTCCGCCGCCATAAAGGCGCCTAAATTACTGGCGTGGGCGCCAGAGACTTCCTCTATTAAATCCTCTTTCATTTGTTGATTGACCAAGTATGTGCCTCCAGACATTGGATAAAGTAACCCACCACGTCCAACCACAGCGTCAAGTTGTTGGATGTTAATATGACGATCCACTAAAATCTGTTTAAGCAATTGACTACGGGCAGCTAATTGATCCATTATTTTCGGATACTTCAGCAAGGCCTCTGTAGGATGATCAATAATCTCTTCAAAGAGGCAGTCTTGGCCTTCAAACAAGGCTATTTTCGTTGAAGTTGAACCTGGATTAATCGCTAATACTCTTTTAGACATCTACTCAGCTCCTTTAATCAATCATACTTTCTGCAAGTTTAACTGCGCTAATTTTCGCTTTCGGACAATCACTTCTAGACGTCAATGCAATCGGCACTGACGTTCCCACTAAGACACCGGATAGTCGACAATTAGTAAAATGAGCCAAGGTTTTATACAAGATATTAGCCGAATCAATACCTGGCGCCACTAAGATATCCGCATCTCCCTGAATCTGCCCAGAATACCCTTTGCTTGTAGCAGCCTTAGGATCTGTCGCTACATCCATTGACAACGGCCCTTCGATTATCCCGTTTACCTCTATTTGTTTAAAATAGTCAACTACCTCAGCTGCCGCTACAGCAGAAGGAATTTTCGGATTCACAACTTCAACTGAACTTAATAAAGCCAGTTTTGGCTTTACGATCTCTAACTTTGCTGCAACTTCAAGGGCATTTAGGCAGAGGTCTATTTTATCTTTAACCGTTGGTTCAATCGTTAAAGCCGGATCAGTTAGCAACCAGTGACGGTGGCTATCGATTAATTCAATTTTTGTCACTTGAGAAATCAATCGCCGATGCTCTATCGCTCGATTGTTGAGAATCGCTTTTAGCAACACCGCTGTTTGAATTTGTCCTTTTAACAAGATAGCCCTCGGTAAGTGAGCGACAATCTCAACGGCTCTTTCAGCCGCTTCAACCATTGTTTCTACACGCTCCAGCTTAATCTCTTTATCCGCCTTTAATACCTCACAAGTCAGTAGGACAAAGTCATAACAAGACTCCAACAATAGTGGTTGGATCACTTCAGACATCATTTTTTGATCTGCACCTGCAACAACAATCGTGACTTTCAATAAATAACACACCCCTTCTATTTGAAACCGTTTACTCCTAACTTAAGATTAGCTTTTTTGACTTGTAAATGCAACAAGTTAACCTAAAAGATTTAGCTAAAATCCAGTTAAATAACACTAACACAAAAACAATGCCGACTAATATAAGAATCCATCACCATTGTCAGAATATTACCAATAGAATGACTTTTAGGTAATTATTCTGGTTATTCCAGATTTACTAAAGGCTAACTTTAACTTAATTTATGCAACAACTTGCAGTTAGCTAACTTGACCACGATTTGTGAAAAACGTACTTACATAGAGATGATTTCTAAGCACGATTAAATAACAATACGCACAAACTAATATCTAAAGTTTTATTGAGAATTCCCTTACCTAGTTCTCACCAAAAGCACAGATTAAGACTACCTCAACATAAAAAGCCGCATTAGCGTTTTAATTTACAAGACGCTAACACGACTTCTTCTACTCTTTTTTCAAACGAAGAGGAACCTTATGATTCTCTTTCGGCTTAACTTCAAGCAAATCAAGTAAAAAGACGAACACTGGAATACCAATAACTAATCCCCAAACACCAAAAAAAGTTTCTGAGAACATTAAAATGACAAAAATATAAAAAACTGGTAAATCAGTCTTACTACTCATTAATTTCGGATTTAACAAATAAGATTCCAGCATGTGGATAATCATGATCATAATCAAGACATAGATAACATCTTGAATCCCTCCTACAGTATACCCCAGTAAAGCTAAAGGTATGCAAGAAATGATGACGCCTGCCACGGGAATCAAACTAAAAATGAAAATCATTAAAGCCAAGCTTAACAATTGAGGAAATCCCATCACATAAAGCCCCAGTGTTGTTAGGGCCGTGTTAACCAAGGCAATCATAAATTGCGCTTCAATTACGACACCAAAGGTATTCACAAATTTCTTACCTAAGTAAGCCACATCTTGGCTGAACCAACTGATCTTGCTAGTCAAGAATAATTTGCTGAAGTTCTTTACCCACTCTTCCTCAATACTGAAGAAGAAACTTAAAACAAAGGACATGACAAAGGTCATTCCCATGGAACCAATACTTGACAGGTAATCAAAAACCACTTTAACGCCTGATGTCAACTGATCTTTGATCTCTTTGAAACTGATGTTTTGACTAATCCACTCTAATAAAGAATTGTCATCCATGGGTTTTTGATAAAAGGCAAAGAGCGACTCAATCATCGCAAAGGTTTGATTGATTAATTTTGGCACATAAATCGTCAAAGCAAAATATAGAAAAATGACGATTATGCCATAAATGCCAATTGCAATAATCTTTCTAGGTATTTTTACTTTTCTATGGATTACACTGACTAATCGGGTAATTAAATAGGTTAAAATAAAGGTCAATAAAATCAAACTAATAACTTGTCGAATTAAAAATAAAGCTAGACAGATAACTAGCAAAACAAATGTGCGTCTTAACCCATCATTCTGCTTAAATTTTTCCCATACATTCAAAAAAACACCCTCCAAAAATCAT
Organism: uncultured Vagococcus sp.; assembly: GCF_963518325.1. Lineage (NCBI taxonomy): Bacteria > Bacillati > Bacillota > Bacilli > Lactobacillales > Enterococcaceae > Vagococcus > uncultured Vagococcus sp. Next base: position 146,421 of record NZ_CAUQJB010000001.1, read on the forward strand.
TTTTGCTTATCTATTATCTCATACTGTGTCTAATTAACAAGTCAGAGCTCCCTAATTTCATGAAAAATTAGGAAGCTCTGCTTCAATTATTCTGTTGTATTAGTATTTTCCGTGTTTGACGATTCTTTCGTACTGCTATCTTCCGTGTTAGCATCGCTATTTTTTATTTCACTACTTTGACTTGTTTGATTTTTCTCTGGTAATTTCAAATCATAATGTCCCAACTCGTTGGTAATGAGGCTCACATAACTTGCTTTCCCATCCCCTTCAGAAAGATGAACACCATCCTCAGCTAACAAGCCTGGGGCTTGGGAGGCGATACTGTACCAATCGACCAAAGTCACATTTTCTGATTCAGTAGCTGCCTCAGTTAACATGCTGTTCACTTCACTTTCCCAATTCCTTGGAACACGAGTGTTAATCAGGTAGACATTTGCCTTATCAAATAATGTTAGAAATGTCGACAAATCTTTCGAATTGAAGGGACTATTAGATCCCAACTCGATAAAAATAGCAGCATCTTTGTGATTATAGTCGCCGTACTTCTCTTCAACTAGTTTTTTTGCATCAACCAGTTGTCTGCCCACTTTACCATCTACCACAATACCCGGAACGGCTTCTTCCAGCTGATCTTTAATTCCCAGCATAATCGAGTCTCCAATTGCCAAGACTTGAGTTAAGGTTTCTTTTTTCACTGGTACTTCGCTTGTTTCCGTCTCAACAGGCTTAGTGACTTTCGCATTAGCCCGAGTCAAGAATTGGTTGGTACCCCAAATGCCTAAAGACAGAACAACAATAATTCCTACGGATGCTGCAGGATAATAGAGTTGTTTTTTAGAAACAGCTTTTAATGACTTAAAGCTTGCCTTTAATCCATGCTTGCGGATTGGCTCCTCGATCCACATATAAGAAGAATTAGCTAATACCACAATTAAGGCCAACTGCATCAACACTAACCCTATATGAAAAGTTCCAACTAATTTAACTGGCGTGAATAAAGCCACCACTGGATAATGCCATAAATAAAGACTATAAGATCGCTTGCCAATCCAACTGAACGCCGGATTAGCAAATAATTTTCCGAGTTTACTCGAAGGATGTACAATGACCGCCAACAAAACAACTGTAAAGAGCGCCACCAATACCAACCCACCATGATACAAAAAAGTTTGATATTCATTAATCAGCAATGCGATGATCAATAAAGCAACTAAAGCGCCAGTGCCTGCCCCATCTAAAATTCGCTGAGCTTTTTGACCAAAATTATCCTCTAAATAATAGTAAGGCCATAAAAAGGCTAATCCACACCCTGCTAAAATCGCAAAAATCCGAGTATCCGTTCCATAATAAACACGGTCAATGGCGTTTGGGTTGTATAGAACTGCCATCAAGACTGCTGAAAAGATACCGGCCGTAATAATGGCTAAAAGCACACGCTGTCTTTTCTTTAACCACTTGAGCAACCCTAATAATGCTACCGGCCATAATAGATAAAATTGCTCTTCGATCGCCAAGGACCACAGATGCTTAAATGGACTTGGTGTACCAAAAGAATCAAAGTAAGGGACTTTCTTAAAGATATACCACCAGTTACTTACATAAAATAATGCAGCAATACTATCGCTCCAACTCTTTTTAAAGCTACTTGGAAAGAAAAAGAAGCAAACAATTAAGACCACAATCAATAAAGTGACAACTGCTGGCAATAATCGGCGCAGTCGCTTAAGCCAAAACTGTTTAAAATCAAACTGTTTCGTTTGATGCCATTCAATCATCAAGCTATTCGTAATAAGATAACCGGACAATACGAAGAATATATCAACCCCAATAAAGCCACCTTGTGCAAAAGGGAATTGAAAATGATACAAAATAACGAAAATAATAGCTACGGCTCGTAAACCATCAATACTAGGCAAATACCTCTTCTTTCCTATTTTGTCACTCACACATATAAGCCCCCTGGAATTCGTTCATACTTGCATCTTTATATGCATTTATTTGTTATTTAATTATTTCAGAATTTAGATCGTCAGCGTCTCGCTAACGTCGGTACATCATTCAATATCCCTCCCTTAATAAGCGTTTAATCAACTAACTCTTACGCATGAAACTATCGGGACAAAAATCGACCAGATAATATGTCTCTAACGTTAAGACATATTACATTTTAGCATGTTTTTTACAAACATGTAACAAAAAAATTGCAATTAAAACAAAAATTAAGAAATTCTTTTGTTTTTCCGTTAAATAAACACCCGTTCGTAACATTAGACATAAAATGAAAGCGCTGAACTTACTCACTTCAAGTTAATTTTCACCATTTATCCCAAAAAATGCCCCTTATAAAGAGAGAATATACTTTCATTAACCCCCTTAGAGATTTTAATCTTATTTTGCATAAAAAAAAACAACAAACAATAATGATCCGATTGTTTGTTATTTTTTAAATAATTCTACTATTTCTAATTATGGTCTAAATATTTTTGCCAAAGATCATCAAAAATATCCATATTGTCCAAATAACTGGTGCTCAATTCCAGATAATCACTAATTTCACTGTGACTTTCAGACTGCTTGGGAAACTGAATATCCAAGCCAATGGCATTGGCTAATTTCGTTTCAGGTTCGTTGATTTTAGGTCCTCGTAAAGTTAGAACGTAATGATAAAAACTCCTTCTCACTCAGTTTCCTCCCAATACTCATCGATAAACGTTTGGCGGGTATGATGAGCCTGTTTAAATCGAGTTGGGTTTTTCTTGTAAAAGCCTTGATGATAATCTTCAGCCAGATAAAAAGGTTTCGCTGGTTCAATTGCCGTCACAATCGGATCGTCAAATTTACCGCTATCAGCTAAGGCTTGTTTACTCGCCTCAGCAATTACCTTTTGCTCCTCATTTTGATAAAAAATTACAGCTCGGTAGCTATCGCCACGATCCTGAAATTGACCAAACGCATCTGTAGGATCTGTTTGACGCCAGTAAATCTCCACTAATCCCCTGTATGAAATCACCTGAGGATCAAACACAATCTCGATTGCCTCAGTATGCCCTGTCGTGTGACTGCATACTTCCTCGTAGGTCGGGTTCTCTTTATGACCCCCAGTATAGCCTGATGTAACGCTCATAATACCTGGTTGCTGATCAAAGGGTTCAATCATGCACCAAAAACATCCTCCAGCAAAAATGGCTGTTTCTTTTCCCATATGCTTCACCTATTTCTTTTTAGTTTGGTTACTGTCTATTGGCAAGTATACATTAAAACGGATGTCATCATCAATTAAATTGATTTTCTCTGCTTTAACAAACATCCCATTTTGCAATTTAAACTCATCTAAATGTAAGACGATGGTTTGTTCTTTAGGTAATACTTCCACCCATTTAGGGACATCAAAGTCCTTTGCCACATATTTCATAATTTCACTAATTGGTAACGGCAAACTGCCAATCGAAATGCTGGTGGCCTTTAATTGGATATTCCCCTCTTCGGTCACGTATGGATCAAAGTAGAGATAAAATTGCATATCATAACCTAAAACTTTAAATGTTCCATTCAGTAAGGCGCGATCTTCCAGATAAAAATCATATTGAACTCCCGAGTCCTTTAAAAAATCATTCAAGTAGTAACTGATAATCTGATTGACCTGGTGTTTTTTTAACTGAACTTGAAAAGTAGCGTCTTGTTCATTGCTAACAGATTCTTCTGCGGGTTTATATGTTGATTCTCTTGCAGTCATCATGCGACTAACTAAAAAAACCGTTGCCCCTATCAATAAACCAATTAATACTAAAAAAGCCATTTTCCATGGATTTTTCAATAATTTTTTGAAGCCATTTTCAGTTGAAGTTGCCTTCACTAGGTCAACGTCATCCTGCTTGTTTATTTTATCTTTTTTCATTGGTATCCCTACTTTTCTAGCCAGTCTTTTTTAGTTTCAAACATCTTATCTTTAAAAGCATTTGCCATAATTTGGTACCCTAGATTATTGGGGTGGAAATTGTCCACTTCTGAAATCAAGTTATTCATTGTCGCTTCTGCTGAACTGGTTGATGAGTCTGTCGTCTTGCCAATCCCTATTTCGCCATTTAAGCCCTTGTAAAGCGAATCGTTAATAGGAATGAAGTAAACTCGCTTCTCGTCTCTAATAGCCTCTTTAGCCCCATCGTTCCACAAGGTAACAATGTCTTGCATCTCGCTGACTTCTTGAAAACTTAAGTAAAAGGGGTTATAGATTCCCATCAGGTAAATAGGTGCTTTAGAGTTGTAGCTGCGAATTTCAGCAATTAATAAACTCAGTTGCTTTTTGAATTCTTCAAGAGGCTTATCAAAGGTTTCGTAAGAAATATCGTTCATAAATTCTGACTTGATAACTTTCATCAAATCGTTACCACCAACGGTCAAAGTAATAAAATCAGCATTTTTCAAGCCTTTTTGAATGTCTTCATTTTTCTTAATTCGTTTCAGTATTTGATCGCTTCGGTCACCTGCCTTACCGAAATTATCAGAATGAATTGCGTCAATCCCCGTTTCTTCGCTAATCCCTTGCTTTAACAGTGGCACATAACCACCGGCCTTAGTGGTGTCTCCGACACCTTCAGTCAATGAATCGCCAATGGCAACAAAATTAAGTAACTGTTTTTCTTTGGCCTTTTCCGTAGGACTCGACTCACTGAACATCGGTTTAGCCTTAGGAATAACCGCCGCCAACGCGACAAATCCGATGACACAGGCTAGGATGACCAATCCCAGGCTATAACTATATTTATGTATTAGTTTCATAGTTGTTCTCCTACCTACCTCATTTTGAATAGTCTTTGCTCAAATAATGGTTAAAAAAAACAGACCAGCAACGTGATCTGTTATTGATAATTACTCAGTGTACAACATAACAGCGAAAGCACCCTTGCCAGTATGAGTTGCAATAATTGACGAAGCATCCAAAACAGGGATATGCATATTAGGAAACATTTCTTGCAGCCCCTCTTTAAAACGTTCAGCCGTTTCAATACCATCAGCATGAGTAATCGCAATCTTTTTAACATTCGTCATTTTTGCCAGTTCTACTTTTAACTCATCAAACCACTTATAGAAGGCTTTAGCCCCTCGACCCTTAGTCAGCGTAACCAACTCTGAATCCAGTAATTGCATAATCACCCGAATATTAAATATATTGCCAATCACTCCAGTTGCACGGCTGATACGTCCGCCTTTAACTAGATTATCTAGAGAGGCCACTCCGATGTATAACAAACTGTTAGCTTTGACTTCTTTGACTTTTGCGATAATCTCTTCTTTCGATTTTCCTTCTTGAGCCATTTCAGCCGCTTCAATTACTTGAAAGGCTAACCCCTGGTCAGTAAAGGTACTATCAATCACGGTAACATCACTTTTTGATAAAGTTGCAGCTTGTTGGGCCGTATTGACCGTGCCGCTAATTAATTCTGTCATATGAATTGAGATGATTGCACTACCGTCTGCACCAAGCTTATCGTAAAGTTCAACAAACTCACCTATCGGTGGCTGGCTGGTTTTAGGTAAAGCCTTGGCATTCTCCATCATCGTCATAAACTGACTGCCCGATAAGTCTGAATCATTGTAGATAACACCGTCAATCATCACTGAAAGTGAGACAATTTCGATATTCAATTTTTCAGCCATCCCCGGCTCCATGTTACAAGATGAATCAGTGACTATTTTTACTTTTGACATATTTATACTCCATCCTTTAAAAAAAGAAATTATTCGTGTAGAATAGATACCAGAGAGATATCGTACTAGTTAAGTATAACAGATTAACTAATGATTTTCACTCATTACGTCGTTAAAAAAGGTGGATAATAATGGAACAGACTATGTTTTCAAAGAAATACTTAATCGTCAATGAAGTATTAAACGCGGTAACCCATGGTATTGGTGTCGGTTTGAGTATCGCTGGGCTAGTTATTCTCTTGGTGAAAGGTGCGAGACTTGGCTCTCCTACCCACGTTGTGGCTTACGCCATTTATGGTGCAACCTTGATCTTACTTTTTCTTGCTTCAACGCTTTTCCACAGTTTAATTTTCACAAAAGCAAAAAAAGTCTTTCAAGTCTTTGACCACAGCTCCATCTACTTGTTGATTGCTGGGAGCTACACCCCTTTCTGCCTGTTAACTATTAAAGGCTGGTTAGGATGGACACTTTTTGTGGTCATTTGGTTAATGGCGTTATTAGGCGTCGTTTACAAGTCAATTTGGCTGGCGAAAAAAGGGAATTCAGCCGTCATCATATACATCATCATGGGCTGGCTCTGCCTGACTGCTGTCAAACCACTCTATGAAGGTTTGGGACCTATTGGCACTGGGCTCTTAGTTCTTGGTGGCGTATCATATACCGTCGGCGCCATTTTTTACAGCATGAAAAACGTTAGATTTATGCATGTTGTTTGGCACCTCTTCGTCATGCTGGGAGCTGGGTTGATGTACTTCTCAATTTTACTTTACACATAATTTAGCATACCTAATAAAAAAGACATCAATTCTCATGGTGAGAGTTGATGTCTTTTTTAACGTTGAGCTAAGGCTAAAGCAATCGTCTTGTCGACTAATTCTGACTGGGCGTCCACCACCGGGTAACCTTCATTCATCGTCACCTCTTGCATTAAGGACAATTCGGTACATCCTAGCACCACCACGTCACATTTCTCCTGGTTGATCATAGTATCCAAGATGGCCAGATAGAGTTCCTTATTCAAAAACTGGCTCTCCTTAACATCTCGATAAATCAGATTCATCACATCGTCTTGAATAGTCTGACTCGGATATACCACTTCAAACAACTCATCACTGAATTCTTTGCCATAGACACCTGAATTTACAGTCCCCTGAGTCGCTAGCAAAGCCACTCTTATTTTAGCTTCTCCAGAAAAACGCTCTTTAACTTTCTCAGCCGCAATTCTTGGCATATGCAAGATTGGTATCGATGTTTGAGCTTGAAGCTCCTCATAAAAAGTGTGCGCCGTATTACAGGTCAACACAAAAAAATGCGGATTAAGGGTCGTCTGTTGCTTTAAATCTTCTGTTAAGGCCGCCACCGGGCTTGCTAAGGTTGAGTCCAAGATATAGGCGGTTCGATCCGGTACACTCGCATGATTAACCAAGATATAATTCAAGTAATCCTGATCCGTGTGAGCTGGTGTTCGACTGTTTAACACTCGCACAAAACTTTCCGTAGCCAAGGTCCCCATACCACCTAAAATGGTAAAAAAGTTTTTCATAATTATCCCTTATTTTCTTTAAAGTATTGTTTAAATCGCTTGTGATAGTTATAAAACATATAATGCATCAATAATTTGCGCTTTAAGCTCCCGTCTTCTTTATAGAAGACTGTTGTACCAGACTTGCCATCTCGAAGCATCTGAATGGCTTTCGCTTTATCAGGGCTGTCCTTCACATAGGTTTTAAAGATTTTCTCCGGAATACCCATCCAGAGCATATCACCTTTACCTAAAATTGTCTCTGTAAATGGTTTTCCAAAAACACGATCTTCCGTCACATAACGAGCCAGATTGTAGCCATTTAAAGTAACGTAAAAGCTACTTCTTCCCTGACGCAGATTAATTTCAAATAATTTGTACTCCCCATCCCGTGGGTCATATTTCATATCAAAGTTAGCAAATCCTGTATAGTTAATTCTTTCCAAAAATGACTTAATTGTACTGTAAATTTTTTCATTATAATCTGGTAAAATTGTCACATAGTTACCAATCGATGCAGGGGTCGGGTCTTCCAACAACGGGTGGCCCAAGCACATCATTCTAACATTCGACGCTTCATCGACATAGGCATTTAGTACTCGCATATTATCGTCATCACCGGGAATAAAATCTTGACAAATCATTTCAGAAGAATAACCCGCTTGATAAATTCGACCGAGAATCAAATCAAATTCCTGTTGATTTTTGATGGTAAATGCTTTTTTACGACCTTCAAATTGAGCACTTAAATACTCCACACTATTGGCAGGTTTTAAGGCAACTGGAAAATTAAAAGGCAAGCTGATAGAAGTTTTTTCTGCCGCCATTTCTTTCGTGATAATCAAGGTTTTAGGATAAGGTAAATTAAACTCTTCGCAAACTTCATAAAAACTAACTTTATTCATTAACCGCTGAAATAACTCAATATCAATATAAGGACAAATAAAATGTTCAGACAGTTCTTTTTTATGAGTTGATACTAATTCTGCATACCCATCCCCACAGGCAATCAATAAATACTTCTTAGTCATATCCGTCCGTTCCTTCACCAACTTACGCATCGTGTCAATAAACACGGGATCCGTATCAAATTCATGATGAACGCTCACGTTCACAATTTTACTGTAATTAGTAGGCGCTAATTGATCCGACGCATGGGCTTCCGAGACAATTCCATACTCCTCATAAAATGAGCGCGCCATGCCGTATACATTGATATCACTACCTAAAAGTATTGGTTGAAATTCTGATTGAGTGCTTTGTTGCATTTTAATACCCACTTCCTATTAACGTTTCTGTAATTTTTAAATCTCCCTCATAAGGAATACGCTCACCCTTAATTATCTGGTATAAGTCATTTCCTTTGCCTGCTAATACTACCACATCTTCACCTTTTGCATTATTCAAGGCGTAGCTAATCGCTTCTTTACGATCTAAAATCGTTTTTCTCACCACATGATCACCTAGCGCCTCGGTAATATCAGCAATAATCATTTCAGGGTTTTCATCACCTGGGTCATCTGTGGTTAAAACAGCCACATCTGCTAAATCTGAGAGCACACGACCAAAATCTTTGCGCCTTGACACTCCTTTGCCACCTGTACTGCCGATTACGACATACAATTGACCTTCGGGATGTTCAAGCTTAACAAAAGACAACAAAGTTTGCAGGCTTAAGTAATTATGGGCATAATCCACATAAACACTTGTCCCTTTCCCTGTTACCAATTTTTCCATTCGCCCCGCTACTCTAGCTTTTGATAAGCCCGTGTGAATAGCCTCTCGATTAGCACCAACTAAAGAGGTTGCCAAAATGGCACTAAGAGCGTTCCCCTGATTAAAATCACCTAAGAGATTAATACCGTAAGTCCCATTAATACCTAAGGAATCATTTTTACTCCTTACTTCAAACTCACCGCCTCCAAGAGGCTGAAAACAATAGTCTGCATCAATCTCAGCTTGACCGTATGTCACAATTTGATTAGTGGACTCTTGGCCGATCGTCCTTAACATCTCAAAGTAATCAGAATCTCGATTAAGAATCAACTGGTTTGAATGGCGCAATAACTGCCGTTTGCAATAAAAATAATCGTCAAAATCCGGATGCTCAATTGCCCCAATATGATCTGGTGAGATATTCAAAAAGACACCAACGTCAAAGTTCAATCCGTAAACTCGGCTAGTTTTATAGGCTTGAGAAGACACTTCCATAATTAAATGACTCATCCCATTCGTAACAGCTTGCCGCATCATACGATATAAATCCAAGGATTCCGGCGTAGTTAGCAACGATTTCGTTCCGTTTTTCCCATCTAAAATCGTCTCCATAGTTGAAAATAGCGCCGTCTTCTCTTTTGTCGCAATCTCCATGATGTACTTACAAAAATAAGAAGCCGTTGTTTTTCCCTTGGTTCCCGTATAAGCGATAATCTTTAACTCTTCTTGCGGGTATCCATAAAACGCCATGCTGATAACAGCCATCGCCTTTTTGATATCTGTTACAATAATCCCTAGCCCATGGTGTTCAAGATCATAAACCGTTTCTGACACATAGAAAAAAGCACCAGCTAAAATAGCTTGCTCTAAGTATGATTGTTTAAAGCCGATTCCCTTACAAAAGAAAAGTGACCCTTCTTGGATAGTTCTAGAGTCATAAGTGATATGACCGATAGTGAGAGAAGCAACAGGTTCTGGTGCATGATAGTACCAGCTGTCTTGGTAAATAAATTCTTTTAATAAATCATGTTCTACTAATACTTGCGTTAAAGTCTCTAAAGATAGCATAAGATGCTCACTGTCTCCTCTCGTACTTATTGATTATAGCATAGCCATCTGATATTTTGGAAATGAAGTGCCATCTCTCACGAAAATAACATATAAGAGTAGATAGCATCTATTTTGAATTAAATTAGTCAATTATAACTTAGGGGCTCAAAGTTAATCTATCCGAAAAGAAAAGGCCGAGACATAGTCCCAGCCTGTCTTTTTACTGTCATCATAAGGCGTTGACCGTACCACTCCGGCCTTATTGAGGTGCAACTGGTTTTGCTTCGTCAATAAAGAAAATTTTATACCAGGTCAAGAATGTAAAAATGGTCCAAATTTTGCGACGATCATCGTTTTCCTGCTTGAAGTTTCCGTCTAACATCGCCAAAATTTTATCTTGATCAAAAAACTCAGCAACAAAGTTTTGAGAGAAAATGTCTCTTACATGCTGATAATATTTGTCAGTGCGTAACCAGTCTTTAATTGGCACTGGAAATCCTAGTTTCTCACGATCTGCCCACTCATCTGGCAGATGGCGATTAGCCGCTTTACGAAAAGCAAATTTTGTATTTTCTTCATTCAATAAATATTTAGTCGGGACCTGTTCAGCCACTTCCATCATCCGAATATCTAATAATGGCACTCGCAATTCAATTGAATGAGCCATGCTCAACTTATCAGCTTTCAACAGAATATCTTTCGGCATCCATTGGTGAATATCCAAATACTGCATTTTTTTCACTTCAGATAAGTCTTTGACTTTTTTGTATTGACGGTCAACAATCTCTTTTATACTTTCACTTTTACGGAAGCCAGGTTGTAGCAATTCATCTGCTTCCTGCTCTTCAAAAACTTTCGCTTGGCCAATAAAAAAATCTTCTGCAGGAGCCAATGACGTGTATAAGTGCATGCTTCCTTTAAAATTGGGCGCCTTTTTGATTGTACGGGCGATTGAATAACGAGCTTTTTTAGGTAACTTTTTTAAAACCTCAGCAAACACACGAACAGGTCTTGAACGAGTGTTAAACCCATAATTTTGATAACCGGCAAACAATTCATCCGCACCTTCACCAGATAAAACAACCGTTACATCTTCACTGGCCATCTGAGCTAAGAAATACAGAGGCACACAAGACGGGTTTGAATCAGGCTCATCCAAGTAATATTGAATCGTTGGGAAATAATCAAAAGCTTCATCTCCTGTCACCACTTTAGACGTATTGTTTAAACCAATTTTGTCTGTTAAACGTTTGGCTTCGTGAGACTCATTATAAGATTTGTCGCCAAACCCAATGGAGAATGTATTGTCTGGTCGTAAAACCGATGCCACATAACTGGAATCAACGCCACTAGATAGAAAGGCGCCTACTTTAACTTCGCCAATCGAATGAGCCTCAACAGATTCTTTAACTGCGTCATCAATCATGTCGACAGTCTCTTCCAGCGTCATTTCTTTTTCTTGGAAATTGGCATCCCAATATTTTTCAATGGTTAACGTATTATTTTTATAGGTATAATAATGACCTTCTGGAATTCGATAAACATCTTTAAAGAACGTTTCCTCTAAAGCAGAATATTGAAATGTCATATAGGGTTTTAGCGCTTCTTTGTTTAATGCTTTATTAAAGTCTGGGTGAACCAAGAAACTCTTAATCTCAGAACCAAACATAAAGGTATCATTCATTTCAGCAAAATAATAAGGTTTGATGCCAAAATGGTCACGAGCACCAAATAATTCCTTTGTTTCACGATCCCAAATAGCGAATGTAAACATTCCTCGTAACTGTTTGACAATATCCACGCCATATTCTTCATAACCATGTAAAATCACTTCCGTATCGGCCTTCGTTCGGAAAATATGCCCTTTTGCTAATAAGTCATCTTTAATCTCTTGGAAATTATAAATTTCCCCATTGAAAATAATAACCTTAGTTTCATCTTCGTTAAAAATCGGTTGAGAACCGCCTTCTAAATCAATAATACTTAGGCGGCGAAACCCCAAAGCGACTTGATCATCTATAAATTCACCAGAACTATTAGGACCGCGATGGACAATGGTATCCATCATGTTCTCAATAATTTCTTGCTTGTTTCCCTTTGTATTGACAAAACCGACAATACCACACATAGCCATCTTCCTATCTCTATCCAAAATTAACCTTTTCAGGTCAGTCATTTCTTCATTCATCCTTGAAATACTCTCCTAGGAGTATAACATATTTTATTTTCGGCTTCAATCGCCCTGTTTAATAAGTTTTCTTTAACTTTCATAGATGTTTACATAACCTATTTTAAGAACAGCGACACAGAGCTTTCCCTCTCATCGCTTTTATGAACAACAGTCCTAATTGCTAATGATAAGACGCTCTAAAAAACATCAGCGCTAATGGGACATTAACACTGATGTTTTTTTAATTTGCTTTTCGTTGATACGTTTCAAATGAATGTTTGAAGATATTTTTATCATCGACCAAGCCTTCACTGATGTTAATCATCGTCCACTCTTCCCAATTAACCGGTGGAAAATAAGTGTCTCCCTCAAAACTCTCGTGAATAACTGTTCGATATAAAACCGTACAACTTGGCAGAAATTCCTGATAGACGCTTGCTCCACCCGTAATAAAGGTAATGCCCTCAAAGGTCTCCGCATAATCCAAAACCTCTTGAAGGGAATGCATCACTGCTACACCTTCTGCCTGATAATGACGGTTATTTGTTAATACAATTGTCCGACGATTGGGTAATGGTCTTTTGCCCATCCCCTCAAAAGTCGTTCTCCCCATAACAATCGTATTGTTTTCGGTTGTACTCTTAAAAAAGGCTAAATCATTTGGCAAATGCCAAGGTAATTTATCATCTTTTCCGATCAACCCATTTTCGTCTTGCGCCCATATCGCAGCTAACATATTCAAAATCCTCCTAAAAAATTCCCCAACTAAACAGCAATTGGTGCTTTTATTGATGGATGGGGGTCATACCCCTCCACTTTTATATCTTCCACATCAAAATCAAAAACTGATGTTTTTTCCTGATTCAAAACTAAGGTTGGAAACGGACGTGACTCACGCCCTAACTGTGTCTCCATCTGGTCAATATGATTGCTATAGAGATGAGCGTCACCTAAGGTATGAACAAAATCACCAACCTCAAGACCCGTTTCATGAGCGATTAAGTGCGTCAACAGAGCATAACTAGCAATATTAAAGGGCACTCCTAAAAAGACATCGGCACTGCGCTGATACAATTGACAACTTAACCTACCATCTGCTACGTAAAATTGGAACATCGTATGGCAAGGTGGCAAGGCCATACTTGGCACATCTTCTGGATTCCAGGCTGACACGATTAAACGTCTAGAATCTGGATTGGTTTTAATCATCTCGATAACATCACTGATTTGATCAATCGTTTCACCATTTCGTGTTTGCCAATGACGCCATTGTGAACCATAAATATTGCCTAGCTCGCCAAATTCTGCGGCAAATGCCTCATCCTCCAAAATTTGTTGACAAAACTGGTTTAACTCGACTTGATAGACTTCGTTAAAAGACTCATCTGTCACTGCTCGGCGACCAAAATCAGTCATATCCGGTCCAGTATATGCTTGGCTTTTAACATAGCGCTCAAATGCCCATTCATCCCAAATGTGATTATTATGCTGCAGCAGGTAACGAATATTCGTATCTCCTTTTAAGAACCACAGTAACTCACTTTTAATCAAGCCAAAAGGCACTCGTTTAGTGGTTAAAAGTGGAAATCCCTGACTCAAATCAAAGCGCATTTGATGACCAAAAACACTTTTTGTTCCAGTCCCTGTTCGATCCGATTTCTCGAACCCCTCTGCCAAAATCATTTGACCAAGATCTAAGTATGCTTGTTCCATATAGTCTATCCTCCTATACTTTAGGCGAATTCGCCAAGATAATCCCATCGATTGATTTTTTCTTCTAACAACTGTTCTGTGCGAGTGACCTCATCTTGCAAGTTCTGCAAGGCTGTAAAATCACTGCCTTGATGGTTCATTTCTTCCGCTAATGAGCTTAATTTAACTTCCAGCGCCTCGATATCCGCTTCAATCGTTTCCCACTCTTTCTGCTCTCCGTAAGTCAGCTTAGTCTTAACAGCATCCGTCGGTCTTGTCGCCACTTTAGCTGTTACCTTAAGTTCCTTGTCTTCCTGCTTACTTTCAGACAAATAATCAGACATGCTTCCGAAATACTCAATGATTTTACCATTACCTTGGAAAACAAGCAACTTTTCAACCGTTTTATCCAGGAAATAACGGTCATGACTGACCGCAATAACGGCACCACTGAACTGTTCCAAATAGTCTTCTAGAACGGTTAGTGTATCAATATCTAAGTCATTAGTTGGCTCATCTAGAAGCAAAACATTAGGTTGAGCAATCAATAATTTCAATAAAAAGAGACGGCGCTTTTCCCCACCAGACAATTTACCAATAATCGTGCCATGACTTGAGCGTGGAAATAAGAAACGCTCCAACATATCCGCAATACTAATCACAGTTCCGTCCGCTTGTTTCACCAGTTCTGCCGCTTCTTGGAGGTACTGAATCATCCGCTTATTGAGATCTAAATTTTCATTCTCCTGAGTGTAATAGGCTAAACGGACTGTTTCACCAATCTCATAGATACCGGCATCTAACTCTAAACGTCCAGCTAAAATATTTAATAAGGTGGACTTTCCTGCCCCATTTCTCCCTGTAATCCCAATTCGATCACGAGATTGCACAAGTAAGTTAAAATCTTTTAACAGCTGTTTATTTTCAATCGCGTACTCACCGTGTTCTACAATCAGTACTTTTTTACCTAACCGTTGACTGCCTAGGGAGATATCGATTTCGTCCTGTTGCCCGACTTGATTTAAATTGCCTTTTAACTCTTGAAAGCGATCAATCCGCGCCTGTTGCTTAGTTCCCCGCGCTTTAACCCCTGCACGCATCCAAGCTAATTCTTGTTTGTACAGTTGATTTTGCTTATGCTCTTGAGCTCGTTCTGTTTCTTGGCGCTCCGATTTAGCTAATAAATACGCTTGGTAATTCCCTTTATATTCATGAAGTTTCCCAAAAGACAATTCAAAGATTCGATTGGTTACCTTATCCAGGAAATAACGATCATGGGTGACCATCACCAAAGCGCCTTTGTACTGTGCTAAATAAGACTCCAACCATTCGATAGCCTGATAGTCAAGATGGTTAGTCGGTTCATCTAAAAGCAGTAGATCAGGTTCTTGAATTAAAACTTGAGCCAACCCCACTCGTTTCTTTTGACCACCCGATAGGTCACCGACTTTTTTACCAATCTCACTAATACCCAGTTGCTGTAAAATAGTTTTGGCATTGGTATCAGCTAGCCAAGCATCTTCTTTGTTCATCACTTCTTCTGCTTTTGCATAATCACGCTGGTAAGCCTCACTAGTGCCGTCAGCCGCTAAATTCACCAAAGCCACTTCATATTTTCTGACTGCCTGTAATAACGGTGAATCACCTTCAAAAACAGCTTCAGCCACCGTTAAGTTTTCATCCAAAGTTGAGTCTTGAGACAAATAACTAATATGGTAGTCATGCGGTTTTTTTACCTCACCTTGGTCCATGCCATCCTTATCAGCTAATATATTAAGAAGACTGGTTTTTCCGGTCCCGTTGACGCCAATTAGCCCTACTTTATCTTTTGTATGAATCAAAAAAGAAATATCCGTAAAAAGCGTCTTTTCGCCATATGTTTTCGTTAAATGATCGATACGAAGTTCCTTCATTTGTTACACACCTACTCTTTCTATATCCAATTCATTTTAACAGATAACGAAATCCGACACAAGAAATGGTTAGCCAAATCACCACTCCACTGTAATAAAGTTATAAGGTCACTCCATTCAGTCGCAACCATTAAACCAACAAGTGATTGCAAACCACCATTTTGGAACCTATCGATTTGCCAAAACAAAAAAAGAACAACCATTTCTGGTTGCCCCTGATGTCTATTTAGAATTTATCTCCATACAAATCATCCACTGTCTTCTCAGGATCGATAACAATATACAGATGTTTATCTTTTGAAATTTTTGTTGTTTGATATTGATTGTCCAATCCTTCTTGACCAGGAGTGCCTTTATCCAAGTAAGGGAAGTAAACTAAGTCTTCCTTACCATCATCAAAGATAATGACCATTTTTTCAATATCCTGGTATTTTAACGCACGTTCGAACATACCTAGTTCAAGACCACCTTGGTTAATATCATCCGTTTTAACATGATCCGCTTCTTCGAAAATTTCAATTTTAAACCCTTCGCAAGGATTGATTTTTTGGAAGTCACTGCCATTAATCCGACCAAAGCTAGTGGTAATATGTTTAATCCATAGATCGCCAATATGTTCGCGTTGGATAGTCCAAGTTTCGCTGTTTCTGAAATAGAATCTAAAGCCTGTCATTTGTTTAGTCATTGTGTGTTCTCCCTTTCGTTAAAACCATTATTTATTTATAAGTTCATTATATCACAAACTTATTATTTTTCAACTGTTTTTCGTTAAAAGTTTCACAAATTCTTTCTATTACCTCAATCTACTCATAAAACGCTCAATATCAACGATTGCTCGTTTATGACTTCCCTTGGCTAAGCAAACTTCTTTTTCAAAAACTTCAAACTCATAGGTTAGGCTACCATTAGTTTGTTCATTTAATTGCACCTTAACCCTAACAGAACCACCAATTTTAGAAGCTTTTAAATGAGTAATCTGAATATAAGTCCCCACAGTGGTCTGACCACTTGTCAATAATCCTTTGGCTAAGGTTTGACAGGTATTTTCAGCAAAAGCAACGACAGCAGGTGTTGCCAAGACAGCCAATTCCCCAGAATTCAAGGTATCTGCAGAATGTTCCGGCTTAACTAAATAGTCCTTTTCAAGATAAGTCACCTGATTCCTCCTTTGGATCATCTTTTATCGGCCAAAGCCTCTTTGACATAGGCTAATAACTGTATTTGATTATTTTCTAGCCGGTTATTAATCACAGCCTGTTCCATTTCTGCTAAAAGTTGCCCAACCCATGGCCCAGGTTGACGATCAGTGGCAGCTAATAAATCCTGTCCATTGACGGCCAACTCTTGAATGGAGTGAATGGTCAGGGCTTCATAAGCTTGGATCGTCGCTTCTACTTTTGGCAATTGACCAAAATAAACCAAGCTGTTTTCGATTAAGATCAGTTTTTCAGCCCCTAGTTCATACAACCATTCTGCTGTCCAAGGCAGATGTAACCGATGAGTCAATCCTCTCAAGGAACTGGTCACTAATTTTATCAGGTTATTTGATAACTTCCATTGACTTAACAATCCTCGCCAATCTTTTTCTGAAATTTCCAAACAAAACAAGGTAACCAACCAAACCATCGCCTCACTGGTCATCCTTTGAGCTGGCAATGCAATCAATGCCGCTAGCTCCTTTTCTTTATGGGGAAATCCAGGGCAATAATGATAACACCCGCTCAATTGAAAAGGCTGAAGCCCTTTTTGACGGTAGTTGCCTAACATTAATTTGACAAATTCAATCTGAATCCGCTCAATTGAGATTTTCTCCAGTAGACAATGATGTTCCATAATTGCTTCAAAGGTCTGCCTCTCTATATCAAATCCCAGCTGACTAGCAAAGCGTAAGGCACGCATCATTCGCAAGGCATCTTCATTAAACCGTTCAGAGGCATCGCCAACAGCTTTAATCAGTCCTTGCTCCAAATCAGCTATCCCTTGAAATAAATCAACTATTTCTCCCTTGCAGTTCATAGCTAAGGCATTAATTGTAAAGTCACGTCGTTTCAAATCTTCCTCTAAGCTACGAACAAAGGTCACTTCATCTGGCCGTCGATAATCCTGATAAGTAGACTCCGTTCGAAAGGTGGTAATCTCATACTGTTCTTCTTCAAATAACACTAAAACGGTCCCATGTTCAATCCCTACATCCACTGTCCGCTTAAAAATTTGTTTAACCTCTTCTGGATAAGCGCTAGTCGCAATGTCCACGTCATGAATTTCTTTCCCCAAAAGGACATCACGCACACTTCCACCAACGAAATATGCTTCAAATCCCGCTTTTTCAAGGGCCTCAATCAGTGGCTTCCCACGCTGAAACTCAACTGGTAGTATCTCTAGCCTCATAACAAATTTTCCAACCCATAAACTAACTGTGACAATCCAACAACCTTTTCACACCCAAGTGCAACGCCGGTCATAAACGAACTCCGATCGTAAGAATCATGACGAATCGTCAAACCCTCCCCTAAGCCTCCAAACTGAACTTGTTGATGGGCAATCAAACCTGGTAGGCGAACGCTATGAATCTTCATACCTTGATAATCTGCGCCACGGGCCCCAGGAATTAATTCTTCTTCGGCTGGGTTTCCTTGGATTTTAGGTTCTCTGACTTCAGCAATCATTTCTGCTGTTTTAATAGCCGTTCCACTTGGAGCATCTAATTTATTATCATGATGCAATTCCATGATTTCCACATCAGGGAAATACTTGGCCGCTTTTTGAGCGAATTCCATCATTAATACCGCACCAACAGCGAAATTAGGCGCAATTAAGCCACCTGTTTGTTGTTGTTGAGATAAAGCGATTAATGTTTTGACCTCTTCTTCAGAAAAGCCAGTGGTCCCTACAACTGGTGCCACTTTGCGTTTTAAAGCAAATTTTGTATTCTCAAATGCCACGGCCGGAATTGTAAAATCAATCCACACGTCAGGTTGAACCTTCTCAATTAACGCTTCTTTCGTCTGAAAAACAGGCACATCTTCCTGACTGTATTGTGGAATGTCATTTAAATTGCTTTCCTTTGAATGAGGGTCCAGAACACCTACTAATTGAAAATTATCTCGGTCAATCACCATCTGAGTGGCAGTTGCCCCCATCTTCCCTTTAAAACCCGCTACGACGATTTTAATCATCTTATCCGTCCTCTCATTTATTCCTAATTTTTAAATTTTTTCGCTAAATCATCATCCAAACGGTCAGATGATTGTTCAACATTTGCCAAAATATCGCTTAAACGTCTTGGTTTGACTTCACTACCTTGATCTGCGGCTGTGACTATAGTATCAATCCCCTGACTAAAACTTTCTGTCATCTCTTCAATATTTTCCGTTAAGGCCTGTAGTTTCGCAAAAGGCGAAGTGGCTTTGACTTCTTCCACAACTAGTTGTTTATCGATTTCCTCACGCATTGCCTTAAGGCTTCGTTTTTCCATGATTAACTTCCTCTTTTCTGATGGTCTTTTCGCCAGTTTCACCTATCAACTAGACATATGATGACAGGTCTGACACAAGAACGGCTTCTCACTTATTATCTTATCAAATATCCACGAAATTAGAAAGAGAACTTCTCTAAAAGATTGGCCAATGATACTATCGAGTTAACGAATTCTAGACGTAAAAGAATGTGATTAGTACGAAACGATTGACAAGAATCAGAGATTTATTGTTAATCGTTTTAGCACCAGCTTTTATGCCTTTGGACTCGTCGCCGTTACTTACAAAATAACTTGGCTGAAAGAGGCATTACTGGCGTCACTCTTATTCTTAAAGCCCTTCTCAATATTAACCTCGCTATTCAATCCTTTTTATCAATATACCCTTGATTTTAATAGGTGGCAAAGTATTAGGCTCACGACCCTTTATTTACACAATCTTTGGAACCGTTCCCCTTCCTTTAAAACCTCTGGTTATAGCAACTGATTTTGCTACATATTGCAGTGGATAACGACTTGTTGATAGCAGCTTTACTAGCTGGTTTCGCAGGTGGACTTGGCAGTGGCCTGATTTACCGTGTTGGTGGAACGACAGGCGGCACTGATATTATGGCTCGAATACTGGAAAAAAATCAGGCTTGACTATGGGAAAATCTTTGCTGCTCTTTGATGTGATTGTTTTGCCCCTCTCTCTTGTTTACATCGACATCGTTCACATGATGTGCGCCTTTATCGCTGCCTTTATTTTAATCGAGTCGTCGATTTCGTTCAAAAAGGTACTTATTCAGCTAAGAGCCTGCTTATAGTATCCGACCACCACCTAGCCATTGCCACTCAACTTATGGCACATATGGAACGAGGGGTGACTTATATCAAAAGCGAGGGAGTCTATTCCGCCGCTGGTAAAACCATCATCTACTGTGTGGTCAGTAGCCAAGAAATTGCCGAGATCAAATTTTCAATCGAAGACGTTGACCCCAGTGCCTTTGTCTCAATCATCAATGTCCAAGAAGTATTAAGGGAAGGTTTTAGCTTTGGCGACCCACCTGCTTCAAGCAAAAAAAGCCTAACTTTGGTTTGAAACGTCAAAAGGACTGAGCCACGGCCCAGTCCTTTTGTGTTAATTTTCTTTTAAACTACTTGTTAATCGTTGGAATTCAGCCTGATTACCAGATTCCAAAGCCTGATCAATTTCATGATACAATTCGATCAATTCATTGGATTTTTGCTCTTTTGCCAAGGCCTCCAAAACCGATTGCTCGACCTCGGAATCTACCGTATCATTCCACGAATAAAAAGGATTGTCCGCTAAGACCGCTAAATACTCAGGGCTATTCCATGAATGATCAAATGAAATTTCCATAAACAACTCTTTTTTCCAGTTCATCCGCAACTCATGAAAAACTTGCTCCGAGTCGGTAAAGGTCCGACCATTTAAATATAGCTCTAACCCTTCCACCTCTGATCCAGCTTGCGAAATGCGAACTCCTCGTGGCGTCTTATTGGCATTTTCGACGAATGTGACTTTCGCCAAAATTGCGGCATGGTTCACCAAATAATTTAAAATCCAATAAACTTCTCGGCGACCAAAATCCACATGATCATTTAACCAAGCAATAAAGGCTTTTTTTTCATCCACACTGATGCTCATCACAATTCCCCCTTCTCACTTCTCTACTACCACATTATTCTTCTAGTAAATGATAAATTTCAATATCACCTGGCACATGCTCTAAATAATGAGTTAACATGTGACTAGCTTCTTCTATTCGACCTTCAGCACGCAAGAACAAGCCGTAATCCTTCAAGAAATCAGGCTCATGGGCCAACCCCTCTGCCGCTTTGTCATAATTTTCCGCCGCTAATTTAAAGTCTTCCAATCCGTTGTAAGCTTGGGCTAAGCTCCAATTGGCATGAGGTTGATTACTGCTTTCCAAGCCAGTCAGTGTTTCGACCACCTCTTCAAAGCGCTCATCTGCCAATAAAATATTACTTAGCTTAATTAAAGAAAATTCCTTATCCTCTTCCAAGTTAACGGCTTTGCGCATAAATTCTTCCGCTTCCGCAATTTTCCCTAGACGGTAAGCATTATCTGACGCTAAATGATACAGATCAATGGCATAAGGATTTTGTTTTAGCCCCTCGGTCATAATCAATTCCGCTTCGGTCAATAAATCTTCATCTAACATGGCACTGGCAAGTGGCAGATAAACGGCTTCAAAGCTCGGATTTAACACTTGCAACTGTTGCAAGTGAGAAATCGCCTTCTCTCGCTCGCCTAATTGAATGTAAGTCACCCCTAATAAGAAGAGACGTTGATCCGTCTGTTCATCTTCTAGAGCATGTTCCAAATAAGGAATTGCTTCTTCAAACTCACCGATCATACTCAAGGACGACCCTATACGCTCGTATAAGTTGATTTCCAAGCTTTCCCTCTTATCTTTAGCTAAGAGTTCCTCATAGATGGCAATCGCCTCAACGAACTTGTCAGAGGCATAGTATAGCTCCGCCAACGCCAATATCAAAATTGGCTCATTAGGCATCAGACTTTGAGCTTCTTTTATCTTCTTCTCACTAACTTCCGGTACTCCCATCATTTGATACATATCGGCAGTCACTAGCAAGCTTTCAACATAACTCGGGTGATCATTCGGAATTTTTTCTAAAAAGTCAAAAGCCGTTTCCATTTCACCATTCTCAATCGCAATTTCAGCTAAAGGAATATTCAACCCCAGTTCCTCTGGAAAGGTCTCCAAGAGTTGTTCAAACACGATAGCCGCTTCTTCCAGAAAACCAGCCCCCAATAATTGTTCCCCTAACTGAGATAAGACATCAGGCTCATCACTGCGCAAGGCCTGCTCAAATTTTAATTGTGCTTCAACTAAATCATTGTCGCTCAGTGCCCCTAGCATTTGTTCACTGTATGAATTCATTTCTACTATTCCCCTTTTTCATCCGATGATATTATCCTCAAAAGACAGGTGAATCTCTTAACGGATTGTTTCACCTTCTTTGACCTATTATAAGCCATTCCGTCATTAAAATCACTAAAAAGGCATGAAAACTATCAGTAAACAAAATAAGCAGCAGCCTACTACTTACTCAATTAAAATAATTTCAAATCCACTCTATGATAAAAAAAAGAACCGCAAACCTTGATAAATCAAGATTTACGAGTTCTTTATTGATACAAACTATTTAACTGCATCTTTCAATGCTTTACCTGGTTTGAATGCAGGTACTTTGCTTGCAGGGATATCAATTTCTTTACCAGTTTGTGGGTTACGACCTTTACGTGCTGCACGATCGCGCACTTCAAAGTTACCAAAACCGATCAATTGAACTTTTTCACCTTCAGCTAAAAATTCTTGGATTGTAGAAAATACTGCGTCTACTGATGCAGTAGCGTCTTTTTTAGTCAAGTTAGTTTTTTCTGCAACTTTTTCGATTAATTCTGCTTTATTTGCCATGTTTGTTTTTCACCTCCTGATAAGAGATTAGATGTTTTGATTATTGACATCTTATTAATCATTTTTGAGTGGTCCAAAAATGATAATTTGAAAAATTGACTTACTCAATATTTCATTATCAAAGATATCACAGGAACGCCGATATATCAAGGGATTTGAGTTTTTTTTATCAAAAATTCGAAAAAACTCATTAAAATACAAAATTCGTTGCAGAAATAAAGCAAGTATGTTAAAATGCCGTTTTTCTGCTATTTTCGGCGTCTTGCGATTATATGAATAGGTGTACCTTCGAAGGTAAATGCCTTGCGAATTTGGTTCTCTAAAAAGCGTGAATATGAAAAATGCATCAATTCTTCTTCATTGACAAAGATAACAAAAGTGGGTGGTTTTACCGCAACTTGTGTCGCATAGAAAATTTTCAATCGTTTGCCTTTATCAGTCGGTGTTGGATTGATGGCAACAGCATCCATAATCACATCATTTAAGAGGGATGATGGTATACGTAAATTCTGATTCATGCTAACTTTTTCAATCAAATCAGGAATTTGGCTTAATCGTTGCTTTGTTTTAGCCGAAACAAAAATAATCGGTGCATAATCCAAGTATTTAAACTCTTTGCGAATGTCTTCTTCAAATTCCTTCATCGTGTTCGTTTCTTTTTCAATGGCATCCCATTTATTGACAACAATCACGATTCCGCGACCTGCTTCATGAGCAAAGCCAGCAATCCGTTTGTCGTACTCACGAATGCCTTCTTCAGCATTAATGACCATTAAGACCACATCTGAACGATCGATAGCACGCATGGCACGCATCACACTGTATTTCTCAGTTGTTTCATAGACCTTACCTTTTTTGCGCATACCTGCCGTATCAATCATCACAAATGGTTGACCGCTTTCTGAAACAAATTCTGTGTCAATCGCATCACGAGTCGTCCCAGCAATATCAGAGACGATCACACGATCTTCACCAAGCATCGCATTAATAATAGATGATTTTCCAACGTTAGGACGACCGATTAAACTAAACTTAATAATGCCGTCATCTTCTTCTTCGATCTCAGTTGAGAAATGCTTGACAGCTTCGTCAAGCACATCTCCAAGACCAATTCCATGGCTTCCTGAAACAGGATAAGGGTCGCCTAGTCCTAATGAATAAAACTCAAAAATATCTGCACGCATCTCTGGATTATCAACTTTGTTTACAGCTAAAATAATTGGTTTACCAGATTTGTACAACATTCTAGCAACTAACTCATCTGCATCTGTAATCCCCTCACGAGCACTGGTTAACAAAATAATAACATCAGCTTCTTCAATAGCTATTTCTGCCTGATATTTAATTTGATCCATAAACGGTTCATCACCTAAATCGATGCCCCCTGTATCAATAATACTAAATTCTCTACCTAACCATTCGCCAATGGCGTATAGACGGTCACGAGTCACTCCAGGTGTATCTTCAACGATTGAGATACGTTCACCAGCGATTCGGTTAAAAATAGTCGATTTGCCGACATTTGGTCGGCCGACAATTGCAATTGTTGGATTTGCCACTTGACAATCCCTCCTTTAACTAATTTAGGTCCGTTCTCTAACAACCTTAAACGGTCAAAAAAACGGACTTCCTTGTACTTATGTGTCCGGTACCTTACACTCTTACTACGGATAGACAGCAAGTCATGGGTCCTTCTTCTAAATTCCAAAGCTCTTTAGTAGTTTACCTTATCAAAAGCCTTGAGACAAGTATTATCGCACATAAAATGAGAAAAGCCTCACAGAGCGAGCTATCTCCGAGACTAAAATAGCTCTATTTCTTCAATTTTAAGACTCATTACCGACTAGTTTTGCTCCTTAGATCTTAAATAACCCACGCCATTCCAAACTTAGTTGGGCCAACACCTTGAGGCATAACCAGCTCGAATAACAAAAAAAACGTTAAAAACGACAATCGTTTTTAACGTTTTTTATTAGTCTTCAGAATCAATTTTTGCCGCATTCTCCAGTTCTTTTCCAAGAATATCGCCTAGGGTAAAACCAGTGCTTTCCTCAGGCATTACATACTTCTCAACCACTTCCACAGGCTCAACTTCTTTTTCTTCCAGAGCTTTGATGCTCAAAGCAAGACGACGTTCAAGTGGATTGACTTCCAGCACTTTAACCGTAACCGTTTGACCTACCTCTAAAACCTCATGAGGGGTGGCAATATGTTTGTGAGAAATTTGAGAAATGTGCACCAAACCTTCAACACCTGGTAAGATTTCCACAAAAGCCCCAAAACTAGTTAGACGCTTAATCACACCCGTGAAAACAGATTCCACAGGTGCTTTTTCTTCAACAAGATCCCAAGGACCATCTGTTAAAGCTCTAATAGATAAGGACACACGACTTTTATCAGCAGAAATCGACAAAACTTTAACTCTCACTTCTTCTCCAACTTGGACAATATCGCTTGGCTTAGTCGTATGGTTATGAGACATTTCAGAAACATGAACTAAACCGTCGATGCCCCCAATTAAATTGACGAAGGCACCAAAATTAGTAATTCGCGCAACTTTCCCAGTTAGGATATCATCTTCTTTTAAATTAGCTAGGAACTCTTCTTTATTCTTTTGCGCTTCTTCTTCAAGAACAGCTTTATGAGACAAGATTAAACGATTTTCTGATGGCTCAATTTCAATGATTTTAACCGTCATCGTTTGACCTTTGTATTCATTAAAATCAGAAACAAAATGACTTTCTACCATTGAGGCAGGAACAAACCCTCTCACACCAACGTCTACAATTAAACCACCTCTAACCACATTTGTTACAAGCGCTTCAATTGTCTCGTTATTTTCTAAGCTAGTTTCAATCCCAGCCCAAATTTCTCTTGCATCTAAGCGACGTTTAGATAAAAGATAGCTACCGTTCTCTTTATCTTTTCCAATTGAGGTAATCACTACCACATCAAGAATGTCGCCAACTTTCACGACTTCATTTATATCTTCAGTTGGAATAGTTGACAGTTCCTTAAGTGGAACCACCCCTTCAACACCTGTACCAAGAATACTAACAACGGCTTGTCTCTCTTCTAAAGCAAGCACCTCACATTGGACGATATCGCCAACTTTGACCTCTTGAACGCTATCTAACGCATCGCGCATCACAGCGTTGTCATTTTCTACTTGAATATTTTCTACATCTGTCATGACTAAATGGCCTCCTCACCAACAAAAAAGTTATCATACACTATTGTAACCCATCTATGACGGGATTTCTAGAGTAAAGATTAAACTTTTTTAATTCACTTTAGTTTTTATTACCTTTTTGATACTCTCGACGACTTCATTGATTGATAAACCGGTTGTATCCAATCTTACAGCGTCCTCCGCTTGAATTAACGGGGAATTTTTACGAGTCGAATCCTTATGATCTCGTGCCTCAATCTCAGCTTTTAAACTTTCATAATCCGTCATGATTCCTTTTGACAGATTTTCCTTATAACGTCGATCTGCCCGTTCATTGACACTTGCCACCAGAAAAATCTTAACTTCCGCTTGAGGTAACACAGCAGTACCAATGTCACGGCCATCCATGACAATTCCGCCTCTTAAGGCAAGCTGACGTTGCTGCTTAACTAACTCCAAACGAATTCCTTTATGAGCAGAAACCTGTGAGACTAAATTAGTCACATCCGGTTGACGAATCGCCTCAGTGATGTCACGACCATTTAGAAATACCAATTGACCATCAGTCCCTTGCTCAAAGGAAATCGTCAAATGATGGACCAATTCAGTTAGTTTTACCTCATCACTTGGATCAACCTGTTGCTCAAGTGAAGCCAAGGTAATCGCCCGATACATGGCACCTGTGTCCACATAAATATAATCCAGCTCCTTAGCCAAAATTTTAGCAACTGTGCTTTTTCCAGCAGATGCAGGACCGTCAATCGCAATACTTATTTTTCCACTCATGTTAAAACTCCTTTTTCCTTTTAAACATTTAGCAAACTTCATAAGAAAAAGCCGCCTTACGACAGCTTTTTGATTATTTAAGTTTTAACTCTTGACCAACAGAAATTTCGTTGCCACTAATACCGTTTAATGCTTTCAACTCCTCAGTTGTTAAACCATTATTAACAGCAATCCGATACAAGTTATCCCCAGCTTGAACAACGTAACTACCGCCAGTTCCCGTTGCTGGTTGATTAGCTGGATCAGGTGTGTTGTTTGCATTCGCATTAGGATCTGGTTGTTGATTTTGTTGGGCAGCTAGTTCAGCCGCTTTAGCCTCATCAGCCGCTTTTTGAGCTGCCGCGGCTTGTTTCTCAGCCTCAGCTGCTTTAGACGCCTCAATCGAAGAGCTATCCACCGTCGAGCTAGATTCTTTTGTTGAAGAACTTGGCGCAGTTGACACAGAGCTCTTCATCACAATGTCGTTTTCCTTTTTAGGCTTAGCATAGCGATTTTTAGAAATACTATACATATAAGCTAATATCCCTGCGATTGCCACTAAAAGCACGACTAAGATTGAGATAAATACAGCATTGCTTGATTTTTTAGTCCGTTTATTTGCCCTTGAAGAGGACGTGTCATATTCAGTTTCATAAATGGGCTGTTCCCATGGCTCTTTACGTTCGTTATCTTTATTCACGAAAATCCTCCTAATTATTCTTCTGCTAATTATTTTACCACAAACTTGCCCTCGATGCCCTTAATATTCAAATTATGAATAGCTTTTTAAGGTTTTCTTGCCAATTTTTAGGTAAATTTAAGTTTCTTTCAGATTTTAAATAGCTTTCAGGCAAGATTTTACCATAGTTTCCACAGTTATCGCAACAAACTTGATTGATTTCTTTCATTTTTTCTGAAAAATGCGCCAACAAATAACCCCGCCGACAGCTAGATAAATGAATATAAGTGAGTATCTGGGCTAATTGCTGGCTTTTTTCTTGCTGTTTTAATGCCAGTGCCGCTGATAGCTCCTCTATAGTGTAATAGTTTTTTAAGTAGCCGTCCATCCATTTCTCCTGCAGTTCGTCCAACTGACCTTTGTGCGCTCGAATAAAGGCCGGTGTCTGATCTTTTAACGATGCTAATTGACGACTGGTTTCAGCTAAATCTTGTTGTAAATGACGATAAATTCGCTCATCACCTTTCTGGTATAATACGACCGCCAAGCTTTGCTGACCATCTCTGCCTGCTCGTCCAGATTCCTGGAGATATGCTTCGATGCTTGCTGGTAAATGATAGTGAATTATAAAACCGACATTCGCTTTATTGACACCCATTCCAAAAGCACTGGTTGCACAGAGGACATCTAACTGATTGCCTAAAAACTGTTGCTGAATCAGTGAGCGCTCCTGATTGATCATCTCACCGTGATAGAAGGCAACCCGTCTAGAAGTCCGTTGGTTAAGTTCTCGTGCCACCTCTTCGGCCCTTTTACGGCTGGCAAAGTAGATAATACCCGGTACATCTGTTCCACTTAGAAAAGACTCGATGTAGGCCACCTTATCGTCAGTTAGCTCCACTTCATAGACAATGTTTGGCCGATTAACAGACTGGCGAATAACTGTCGGTTTCTGGACAAATAATTTAGCCCTAATATCTTCTGCGACTTTTTCAGTGGCCGTTGCGGTTAAAGCCAGTACTTTAGTGATAGCCAACTCCTTGATAACCCGTTGAAGACCCTCGTATTCTGGCCTGAAATCAATGCCCCACTGAGAAATGCAATGAGCTTCATCTACGACTAACAAGGAAATAGTCACCCTACTTAAACTTAGGCGAACACTGTCTTGTGACAGCATTTCAGGGCTAAAAAAAACGAACTTATAACGAGATAGATTTGCCATAGCCCATTCTTTTTCTTCGTAACTCATTTGACCATTAATCGCAATGACTTGCTTCTCTCCCTGTTGCTTTAACTGCTGAACTTGGTCTTCCATCAAGGAAACCAACGGTGAAATAATGACTGTCATACCGCTAAATAAATAACTAGGTAATTGATAACATAGGCTTTTACCCGTTCCAGTTGGCAGGATCGATAAAGTCTCAGCCACTGATAAAACAGACTGAATGGTCTCCCGTTGGCCTTCTTTAAATTGGTCGAAACCAAAGCGCTCTTTTAATAACTCATCAATTGACATACCTCACTCTCCTCGAATAGATTGAATTTGGAAACAACGAAAGGCTAGAAAACTAATCCGATCAATACCTTGTCCTAAATCAGTATAACGCCAGTCTCTTACGTTGGGCTCGATTCGTAATAACTGGAGAAAGAACTCTCTGTCTTTTCCCACTAAGACCCGACCATAATCAAAATCCTCACTCATAATCGCCCATTCAATCAAATGGTCATTAACCGTGCTCTCCTTCAATTGCCGCTGATGACAAATTTCAGTCAGACTATAGCCCTTCTGAAAAAGTTGATAGCTTTTAAGGGCACTTTTATTAACCACCGGTTTATCGATACTTTCATACAAACTACTTATGTACGGAAAAGACTCTGGGGTCTTAAGGAGCTGATCAATGCTTAAATGACAGAGTTCCTTGTTGATTAAACCAATGTCAAAGGGATCAACCGACCCTAATTCAGCCAGTTGAACAGCAGTCAGCCCAATCTGACCATGACCAGTCAATGCCGCCACAGCAAAAGGGCGAACGGCCTCAGGAAATGATTCGATTAATTGCCGCCACTCTTGGTAGAAATCTTGCCCCAAAACTTGACGATCCTTGGGAAGATCCTGAAACCATCGGCGAATTAGATATTGCTTATGCCCATTGGTTTCAATTGGTTGATACTGAATATTTCGATGACAATACTCTGAAATGACCTGAGTCGCAAACATTAGCAGTTCCTTAAACCCCTCATCTACTCGGCCATAATAGAAACTATTCAACCCTCGATGTTCAATCACCGGGTGATCGTCAAGATACTTTCGCCCCTTCTGACTGATCTGAACCACACCAGGAGACAGCTCGATTAACAAGTGAGCTTCCAAAAGACGCTGAACAATTTGATTAACTTTTTTTTCTGTTAAATTAGGAAACAGAGAAAAATAAGCCAAGATATTATAGAAAAAACCATACATTAAAATAGACGTTGTCCGCTTGCCACGTAATAAATGAGCAAGAGTTGAATAACGCGCCTTGTAACCGTGTTGAAATAAGGATAGAATGAAGATAGTTTGTTTTTCCATATATTAATTACCTCTAGGAGCGATAGAATGATTGTTAACTTATTACCAGAAAAATGTATCGCCTGTGGCCTTTGCCAAGTTCTCGCCCCAGACGTTTTCGACTATACCGACGAAGGCATTGTCATATTTACAGAAGCACCAGATAGACAGCAATTTCGTCTCGATGATTCTTTAGTTGAACAAGGTATGGCTGCCTATAAACATTGCCCAACAAGAGCCATTGTCGTCCCAAAATAATAACTTCTACCTTAATTTTACCAGAATTGCCAGTCATTCGCTAAGAAAAAAAATACTTCCAAGCAGACATAGCTGGAAGTATTTTTGATTACACTTAAAGTTAATTAATTCGTTTTACAGGATGTGGTTCCAGTCCTTCTTTCTTAGATAACCATGGTAACAATTTGGCATGAACGGCCATAAAGACGACACTGATGATGCCTCCTTTTATTAAGTTAAAAGGAACAACCACTGTCACAATGTACTTACCAAATGCCATGCCGATATCAAAATTCATGACTTTCAAATACAAAGGTAAAGTCACAAAATAATTCATGAAAGACATTGCAACTGTCAGGCTAAGGACACCTACAATCAAACCAATGATCAAACTAAACTTGGAACGACTCTTTTTTGTAATAAAGTAGACGGGCATGACAAAGGCAACCGATGCCACAAAACTTGTTACATCGCCAATCAAATTAGCAACATCCCCACCAGTGGTCACAAAATGAATAACCGAGCGAAGGAACGCTGTGGTAATACCAGCAATTGGCCCAAACAAGTAAGTCCCAATTAAAATCGGGATGTCACTAAAATCGACCTTCATATAAGGAAACAGCGGTATCACGGGGAAGGCTAAAAACATTAACAAATACCCAATGGCAGCCAGCATGGCCACCCCTACCATTTTTTGTGTCTTACTTCTTCTCATCCTAATTCCTCCTCGAATCGCTTAACGAGTTTTTCTCGTAAAGCTGATTAAGGATTCACCTGCAGGCGAGCCTAACAACGAAGAGCTTCAATTCACTTTTATTGTGAAAAATAAAACAAAAAGCTATTTTCTACGTTAGGGCAGAAAATAGCAAATAGTCTTATCTGAAGCTTTCATCAAATAAGCTCTATCTTCTCTTATCCAGACTATACTGTCGGTATTGGAATTTCACCAATTCAGCCATTTCAAGCAACTACTTGAAACAGGTCGTGGACTATAACCACCGGTCGGGAATCACACCCTGCCCTGAAGACGAACCTTAAATATTTTATTGTTCACCATTATTATACTCAAAATAAACAAAAACACAATACTTTTGCCTCAATAAATTAATAAAATCACAAACCCTCTTTTTGAAAAGGCTTTATTTTTTCGCTTGCGGTGATGAATTAAATCGATACCCTCGCTTCCACTCCGTTTGAATTGCAGAGGCAGCAACAGACGAATACACCTTTAATTTATCCCGTAATTTACGAATATGAACATCTACGGTTCGTTCTTCTCCAAAATACTCATACCCCCAAACCCCTTGCAACAATTCGCGACGAGATATTACCTGATCCGGATGCTCAGCAAAATAACGTAATAATTGAAATTCGCGAGGAGTCAGCTTAACCTTTTTTTGATTAATCATCACCTCCCTATTACTTAAATCCAAAGACATAAAAGAAAAGACATAAAAATTACCGACTTCTTTAAACGGTGATGAATCATAAAAATACTTCAATAAGCGTTTTACGCGCAAAACCACTTCTCGAGGACTAAAGGGTTTTATCACATAGTCGGCTACCCCAAGTTCAAATCCACGAATGCGATGAGCGTCGTGTGACAAAGCGGATAAAACCACAATCGGTACTGCTGAGATTGCTGTTACCTCCTTGATAAAATCAAAATCTGGCTCGTCGCCAATGTGAGCCTCTGCAATCACCAAATGGACATTGTGTTTCCGAAAGAGAAATACCCCCTCATGGCCACTGGTAGCAGTCACGAGGGTTAAATTTTCTCTCTCTAATAATGTTTCAAGAATGGACTTAGTACGGCTATCGGGATCTACAATTAAAATCGTCCACATCATCTCAGATTCCTCCATAACCCCCCTTCAAAAGAAGAGTACGTATTAAACCGACTGTTGTTTATTTAGCAAGTTCCAGCAACGCATTGACTTCACGTCTGCTTAAGGAACGATATTGACCTGGTTTTAACCCGTCTAAAGTTAAATTACCGTATAACTCACGTTTTAACTTCGTGACAGGAAACCCTACAGCTTCAAGCATTTTTTTCACTTGATGATTACGTCCTTCATGGATCACCAATTCAACAATAGCCGTCTGCTTAAGATTGTCTGTTGACAAAATTTTAAACTTGGCAGGGGCTGTTTTTCTTCCATCAATTTTAACCCCTTGATTTAATGGTTTCAAATCTTTAGGAAATGGCACACCCATTACTTTTGCTACATATGTTTTATCCACCTCATGTTTAGGATGGGTTAATTTATTGGCAAAATCACCGTCATTTGTCAATAATAGTAAACCAGATGTGTCGTAATCCAAACGTCCTACTGGATAAATCCGTTCTCTGACACCTACAAGATAATCGGTCACTACTTCACGGCCTTTGTCATCGGAAACAGCTGAAATAACTCCCCGAGGTTTATAAAATAGATAATACACATAGTCTTCTTGGCTAATAGGGACACCATTTACTTCTATTTTATCACTGGCCGACACTTTAATTCCCATCTCGGTTACTTTTTTACCATTTACTTTAACGTGTCCAGCGCTGATTAATTCTTCTGATTTTCTTCGTGAAGCGATCCCGCTTTGAGCTAAGACTTTTTGTAGTCTTTCCATTTATACATTCTCCTCTGTTCTCTCACTATTACTATCTTGACCAATCATATCTTCTTTAAAGTTGGCAAAAAACAAATCGCTTGGAATTTCACGATCAATCTCTGCTTCCATCTCGGCAATTGAGGGTAAATCCTCAATAGTTTCTAACCCAAAGTAATTCATAAAATATTTAGTCGTCCCATATAAAATGGGTCGACCAGGACCATCTACCCGTCCTTTTTCTTCGATTAATTGTCGTGCAGACAACTTTTGAACTGAACCGGCCGACTGGACCCCGCGAATCTCATCAATCTTTAGCCGAGTAATCGGTTGTTTATAAGCAACGATCGATAAAGTTTCCAAAGCCGCTTGAGAAAGGGTATTGGACAAAGGTGACTGAGCGTAATTTTTAATGATGTCAGCGTACTCCCTTTTCGTCGTTAAAATAAAATGATTTCCCACTTCAAGTATATGAATAGAGGTATCTTCATTGGCCAGATATCGCTGTTTTAATTCCTCTAAGGCGTCAAAAATTTTTGCCGTTGACTCATCGATTAAGAAAGATAATTCGTCTAGTGAAATGCCTTCATCTCCTGCCACAAACAATAGCGCTTCTATTTGACCTGTAATCTTCATTCTTCATCCTGCTCCAGTTCTTCTTCTATTTCCCGGTTATATAAATAAATCGGGTCATAATTTTCCGGCTGTCTCGCCACAATTTGCCTTGATTTGACTAACTCCAAGAGAGCCATAAAAGTCGTCACAATTTCACTTTTAGAAAATGTGACAAATAAAGATTCAAAAGGAACACCTTGAGTTAAAGGTAAATTCTTCATTAAACTCGAAATAAACCCAATTTTTTGTTCAATCGTGTTGTGGTCATGGGTGATTGTCGTTTCCTTAGGCCCGTCACTTTTCCGTCTTTCCAAAATATCATGAAAAGCCAAGAACAAGTCAATCGAATTGATTTCATTCGGATCCAAAGGCGGAATTTCATCCTTATACTCATCTAAATTAGAGGGTTCCTTGGTAAAATAATTCCCTCGATCTTCTTCTTTTTCTTTCAAAACCGTCGCTGCATATTTGAATTTCCGATATTCCAGCAATTGAGCCACTAGAGCTGCCCGCGGATCTTCACCTTCCTCATCATCACTTTCATCAACCTCCAACTCCTGTTTAGGTAACAGCATTTTACTTTTTATCGCCATTAAGGTTGCCGCCATGACAATATACTCACCAGCCACATCCAGTTGTAAGGTGCTCATCGTTTTGATATACCCCATGTATTGAGCGGTGATTTGCGAGATGGGAATATCGTAAATATCGATTTCCAGTGTTTTAATCAAGTGAAGCAATAAATCTAACGGCCCCTCAAAAACCGCCAGTTTGACATTTAATTCCGTCATTTATGGACTCCTTTTACTCCCTATCCCTTTATTTAAGTATGTATAAATTTAACTTACTTAGGTAATAAACCTCAGGGACTTGTGAACTTTCCGAAAACTTATTATAGCACATTTAAGCCTTGATAGTTAGCAGTTTTTTCCACTTAAGCACGCGGGAAATGGTCTTTATAAACATCGGCCATCCGCTGTTTGGTAATGTGGGTGTAAATCTGGGTAGTAGAAATATCCGTATGTCCCAGCAACTCTTGGACAACTCGTAAATCTGCCCCATTTTCCAGTAAATGTGTGGCAAAACTATGACGTAGCGTATGGGGTGTCACTTCTTTTTTGATGCCTGCTTGCCCCACATAGGCTTTAAGATTTTTCCAAATTCCTTGACGACTAAAACCTTGCCCATGGTGATTGAGAAATAAATAAGGAACCTCCTGTCCCTTATTGGCCAATAGGGGTCGACTTCTTTCCATATAAATATTGATCCACTTAATTGCCATATCACCCAGGGGAATGATTCGTTCTTTATCACCTTTCCCCACCGTTTGAATCAATCCTAATGACAGATGTAAATCATCCATTTTTAAGGAAATTAATTCTGTTACCCGCAATCCAGTAGCGTACATTACCTCTAAAATAGCCCGATCCCGAATACCGTACTTGTCAACTGTATTTGGCGTTTCAATTAACTTTACGACTTCTTTTAAAGATAGTGTCTTTGGTAACTTTTGCGCCTTTTTAGGCGTCTCGATATGCTGCATAGGGTTACTCTCTGTATAACGCTCTTGCCGTAAAAATTGATGAAATTTCCGTAAACTAGAAATCATTCTCGTGATCGTCGCAGAACTTTTTTTCTCTTCCGACAATTGTTTTAAAAAAGCCATCACCAAATATCGGTCGATGTCCTCCCAGCTTTCAAGCTTATTTTCAGATAAATACTTTAAATATTGCATCAAATCCCGACGATAACTGACGACTGTGTTATCGGAAAGACCTCTTTCTACTTTTAAATAATGAATGTAATCATTTAAATCATTGTTCATGATCCTTATTCCTCTCTTTTGCTAAACCACATCATAACAAAGAAAGCTCTGTTCGTATACGAGATAACTAGTTAGTAATAATCCGTCTTTAACAAGGCCCCTTGGGTTAGTTTAAATAGTTACTGCAAGCTTCGATAGACCCCACTAAACGTATCACTGACACTTTGCTTCATCCGAATAAATTGATAAAAACCGGAACTCTGAACCCTTTGGTTGGCCGCTTGCCTCGAAATACCCAATTCTTTGGCCAGATTACTTTGTAAAACATGATCGCTATGCCCATTAGCTAATAAACTGATTTTGACTAACTCACGTTGGCTATCTCGCCAGCGATTCTCAACAAAATCACATAGTTTTAAACTATCATTTAATAATTGAAACTCACTGCCATCGCCGCCAGCACTCAGTAAAATACGAGACAATTGAGACGCATTTTCTTCGAGTACTCGGCTAACCGCACTACGGGCATGCCAAAAAGCAGGTCCATCCATCTCTCCTATTTTGCGACCATCCATAGCCGTCTGAATTTCACCTAAACCTACTCCAAAACGAAACTCCATCGGATAAAGTGAAAATTTTATTATATCAATAATTTCAAACAAATGCTCTGTTGCTTTAAACACCCCTTGAAATTCATCCTGATTTGTCATCGTCAAATCCACTGTTAAGCTAGCTTGATAGTTTTGATTTATCTGATCTAAAACATCTGTTAACTCCCTTGAAATGTTATGACTCCCCCTTTGATTCGATTGAATAACTGCGCCAATCAAAGCAATATACATACTTGTTCCTCCTACCATTAATACTATAAAGTCTATCAGAAAAGCTTTAATTGTCAAGGTTAGAACGCTGATTCCACTTTTTCACTTATTACATATCCTTGTTGAGGCAAAATTAAATAGGTCACACAAAAAAAGAACAAGATTAAAACCTTGCTCCTCTATATTTTATTCAGCTATCTTTTTCTTTTGACAATTGCTACAGACACCGTGAAAGGTTAAGCGATGGTCTTTCACAATAAATCGAAATCGCTTTTCAATAATCTTTTCCACATCGACTAATAAATCCTCTTCCACTTCTTCAATACCGCCACATTCAAGGCACAGCAAGTGGTGATGAAAGTGTTGAGCGCCTTCTTTGCGCATGTCATAACGAGAGACACCGTCGTTAAAACTGATTTTATCCACTACTTTTAATTCCGTTAGCATTTCTAGCGTGCGATAAACTGTAGCTAATCCAATGTCTGGGCTCTTCTGTTTCACTAACATATAGATTTCTTCTGCTGATAGATGATCTTTATCATTCTCCAGTAGTACTAAAACCGTCGCTTCCCGCTGGGGAGTTAGTTTGAAACCACCGTCGTGTAGCTGTTTCCTAATTTTACTAAGCATTGCACCTGTGTCCATAACATAACCCCTTAATTGTAATCATTATAAAAAAGATAGATGTTCTACCCTCTCTGTTTAAACTAATTATAATGTAAAGAACGGACTTTTGCAATGATTCTCAATTAGAAATCTGCAGAATTCCCATTTGTTGCCCTTTTTCAACAGCAGCCACACGAGAATTGACTTCAAATTTACGATAGATATTCAAAATATGGGTTTTAACTGTGGCTTCTGAAATAAATAAGGTCCTGGCCATTTCCTTCGTCGAAAGGCCCTTAGCTATCTCCTTCAGTACGTCTCTCTCCCTCTCTGTTAGTAAATAACTTGTGACTAATTGCCACCGATTAACAAGTGATTGATGAAATGCCCCTTCCACCCCTTCAAGTGACTGTTGAATCAGCTGATAGTCACGTTGAAACAAATTCCTTAATGTAGACTGTTCCAAGTAAAAAGGTTGTAATATCTCATCATCGCAAGCATAATAAACCGCCTCTCGATACAAGTCCTGAGCTTCTTTTAAGCATTCTGGTTTTCCTACAAGCCCCCGTATTTTGACCAGATTGCCTTCAACAATCTGTAAAGGTATCCTTTCTTTGCGACTCTCTAGAAGCATTTTTTCAACACCCTTGTCGGCTTTCTCAAAGCACCCCTCTGCCATCAATAATCGCAAATAAAGAAAAGTAGCCCCTTTCATCTTTCCTTCAGACGCCTCATATTTTTGTTGAAAAGATTGCTTAAGTTGTTGAGACAGCTGATTCGCCTCCAAAGCATAGGTCAATAAATTGGCAATCGGCAATAATTCCTCAAAAAAAGCTTTCTGCAACAACTGAGATAACCCTTCCCAAGCACGATCTGACTCGCCATTTAAGTACCAATATTCGACTTGATTGTATAAGTAGGCCTCTTCATGGATTGCAGCACCTTCGAATTCTTCGATATACTCAAGTTCTTTCTTAGCCTTGTCTAATTCGAATCGCTTTAAATAGGTCCCAGTTATGCTAATATGGTAGCTTAATTCAAAGAAAAGTGAGATCTGGCTTAATGAATTCGACTGGCCCACCAATTCTTTTATTTTCCCATAAACATGAAGCGCATCGTTGAAACAGCCCATCTCCTCTAAGAGTTGAGCTTCTATGTTTAAATTGTAAAAAGTCAGAAAATCACTCTTTAACGCCTTGGTCAGTTCTTGATTAAACCGAATTTGCGCCAACCCTTCTCGATATCGACACTGGTGGAACAAGACAGTCACATTCTTAATCATCATAAGAGCTTTCGTTGTCTCATTTGCCTTCAATTGCTGAATCCTTGGAGTGCTTAAAGCTGGCATATCAAAGACCACCTGCCGATCGCCTATTAAATATTCCATTCCACGAAACAATTCAAACTCTGGGTTCTCTGGAAGTTGGTTAATCGCTAATCGGTAGATGGCTTGCCCTTCATCCATTTCAAAATTAGTGTAATGAAAGAAAAATTTTTGAAGTGTAAAATCAAAATTTGTTATCATCGCTTCATTAGGGATCTGGTTCATGAAAAAAAGCATTTTTAAGGGTTGGCTGATTTCTAAAATCAAGGCCATTGCTTTTTCATAATCCAGCAACTTTAAAGCGATAGTAACAGCCTCCTCCAAGTCACCCAGCTCTTGAAAAACAACCAAGCCCTGATGTAAAATACCATTCTGATCAAATGGTTGCTGTAAGAGAAACTCCTCAAAAAGGTGATGATAGCGATACAACTGTTGAGAATGATCAACAATTTGAACCATGACATGGTAGCGCTCAAGCTGCTCAAGCCAATAATCATAGGTTTGTTCGGGTAACAATTCTTCAGATAGCTCCCGATTAAAATAAGAAAACTGAACCGTAACAAGCAAAAAACGTTGCACTTCTTTTGGTAACGCCCCATACATTTCACGTCTTAAGTAATCATAAACAAGTCCCTTTTCCTCTATCCTACTTAAACCTTGAATGGTTTTCACTGAATCAGCCAGCAACAATTGCAAGCCACCTATCCACCCTTCTGAAAAGTACCAATAGTCTTGTTTCAAATCAGAACTAAGTTGGCAATTCCCCTTTTCCA
Organism: uncultured Vagococcus sp.; assembly: GCF_963518325.1. Taxonomy (NCBI): domain Bacteria; kingdom Bacillati; phylum Bacillota; class Bacilli; order Lactobacillales; family Enterococcaceae; genus Vagococcus; species uncultured Vagococcus sp. The sequence goes on from NZ_CAUQJB010000001.1 coordinate 185,044, forward strand.
TAAACATCAAAGCTTCTTCCTTAGTAAATGCTAATGTTTTCTGATCAATAGTTAGCAACTGGTTAGCCATTTGCCATTGAGCTAAGTAAAAAGGAATCGGTTGACGACTAAGAAGAATAACGTGGACATTTTCTGGTAATGCTCGAATAAAATACTCAATATCACTTACTAGCCCCTGATGCTGAATCCATTGGAAATCGTCTAGCACCATATACACAGGCGTATCTTGTAAATGATTAATCATTACGGCCAACCAGTCACGAATATGAAGTTGGGTGAATTGACTTTGAATTAATTCAAAATCGATGCTCGTTCCACTTCTAATAAAAGGTCGGACACCTTCCAGTAAGTAGCTCCAGAACAGAGGTGAATCATTGCAATCGGCCGTTAAATTTAGCCAAATCAGCCGCTCCTTTTCTTCAAAATAAGAAGCTAAAAGCATGGATTTACCCGAACCAGGGTTAGCCTCTAAGATAGTCAATTTAACTTGAGCCATCCCGTCTAAAACTCGTCTTAATCGCGGTCGCTCCAAATAATTAGGCGACACGTGAGGTTTTCTTAATTTAGTCGACAATAATATGGTCATATTTTCTCCTTTTTATCGGACAACAACCGACTAGTTTGATTCAAAGTGGACTGGGTTGCCTCATTAAATTTCATTGTATAATGAGTTTCAGTCGATGGCAAACCTAGTTTTTCAGCTTCTTACCTAAGATAAGGATGCCGCCTAACAGGAATAAACAACTACTGCATACAACATGGATTAAATAACCCGTTTGCAAAAAAATGCGCCCTTCACTAATTGTTGCCAGACTTAACAGACTCTTTTGAGGGAATAATTGACTAAAACTCGTGAACCACTGATGTTCTTTACCAATGATACCAAAACTACCTGAAACTACCGTACTTAGCACCAGAGTCGCAGACCCAATCATGTTTGCCGTATCACTAGTTTTAAACGCGCTCATCATCAATGTACCAAAACTGACCCCCAAAGCACAAATTAACGCAATCAGCCCACTATAAGTAAGCAAACTTGCCCCCAACTCCTGACGAAATATTCCTTGAATGACCAAAAGCAGGCCCATGGTAGGGAGATAAAGGAGTAAAAAGGCATTAAGACACTGACTGATTAAATAGGTCTTTAAAGACAGTGGCGATATCAACAGACGCTCCAATTGATGTTGCTCCTTGTCCTCGCCAATTAAGGCACTGAAGTTTAACCCTCCCATAAGTAAAAACATCATCATAAACCCGATGACCTTACTTAAAATTTGATTGTCCTCAACGGGTTGAGTCCCAGCTAACCATTGTCTCAAAACAGAGGCCATTTCTTTCTTCTTAGGGGTGCTAATTTGATACTCACCATTAGCAATCAGTGCCAAATACCCATCGAATTTTCCTGTCATAAATTCTGCATTGGTTGGTTCTTGATCGACTGTCGTAAAGATAAAAGGACCATTAGGAGGTAGATCCACTTCCCCGATTACAGCAATCCTGCCAAGCACCACGGGCTGGTTTCCTAAATAAATAGCAGCTACTAATGAAACAGCGGTTAGGCTAAAAATCAACAGAAGTTGACCTAGACGCTGCCGATAACGATGTCGATTAAGACTAAACACAGCTCTCATAGATAATCATCTCCTTTAAATAATCTTAATGACAGCATCCCACCTACTAATGATAAACTTAAAATAACGAGCAAAGCGCTGTAATAGTGATAAAAATTACCATCATAAATCACTTCGAACAAGGTGTTTATTACCATCGTAACAGGTGAATATTGACTGACAGCCCCTAACTTATCTCCCAGAACATAAATCGGAAAAAAACAACCGGACAGGAGCGCTAAGGTCTGAACCATTAAACTGGTGACCTGATTAGCCGTTGTTTCAGTTTTGAAAATCGTACAAAATAAAATACCTAAGACAATCGAAAATAAATCAACTGCTATTAATAAAAGCCAAACCGCTGGCCAATATGGACCACCAAAATTCACTTGAAAGACTCCATATAAAACAAGCCCATCCAATGAGTAAAACAACACTGAAAAAATAAAGGTGGCTACTATTTTAGACAGTGGAATAAAATAAACCGGAACCGGCAACATAATCAATCGCATATTTGGTAATTTAATTCGCTCCTCCATAAAGGCGTTAGCTGAAAAACTCGAACTTAGTAGGGCTGAAAACAACATCATGGTGATACCAAAATAATCAACAGGCCTCATCACATGCCCGCTTCCTCCCAGAAAACTTAGTGTCATCACAAGTAGTATTGGAAATAGCGTGGCATAAGCGACCCACATAGGATTTTTGATTAAATTTAACAGGTCTAGTTCAACCATTTTTCGTAGTTCATACATCTGGTTCATTCCCTTCTAACCATAATAGTCTAATCTCGCAGATTTCTCCCTGTTAGTTGTAAAAAGACTGTTTCTAAATTAGCGGACTCAATCGATATGTTCTTAATCTTGATTGAAAAATTCAACAATTTACCAATAATCCGATCTAAATTATCAATGTTTTTTAAAGTTTTTATCGTGACTAGATTCTCTGATATTGTCGCCTCTTTGACGCCTTCCAAGCTGTATAATTGATCGATCTTTATCGACCTGCCTTCTGACACCTCAATCTCAATTAACTGGTCATTGACCACTGCCTGTTTAAGCTCTTCTTTTGAGCCTTCAGCCAGCATCTTTCCTTGATCGATAATGATAATTCGACTGGAAATTTCTTCTACCTCTTCCATGTAATGAGTGGTATATAAGATAGTCATGCCCTCATCCCTTAATCTGCGGATTGCCGTGAGAATATGTAAACGTGATTGCGGATCAATTCCCACCGTTGGCTCATCCATAATCAACAACTCAGGATTATGTGCAATCCCACAAGCTATATTTAAGCGTCGCTTCATCCCACCAGAAAAGGTCTTTACCACCTCTTTCCGACGATCCACTAGGCCTACAAAGGCTAAAGCATTTGACACCTGCGTTTGGAGACGCTCACCCTTTAGGCCGTATAAGGAAGCAAAAAAAGTCACATTAACTTCTGCTGTTAAATCGTCATAAAGCGCCAAATCTTGAGGGACTATCCCAATTTGCCGTTTAAATGCCAAATCATTTACTTTCAGTTTCCTCTGATGAAAAAACAACTCACCGCTGTCATAGCTAAGAGCACCTGTCAAAATATTAATCGTCGTACTTTTCCCCGCTCCGTTTGGGCCTAAAAGACAGAGAATCTCTTTCTCATAAATACTAAAAGATAAATTATTCACCACGGTGTTTCTTCCAAATACCTTACTAATCCCTCTGACCTCTAATAAAGTGTCCATACATTCTCCTTTTAAAATTTAATTGTGAAAAATAACAGCTATTACTTATGCTAAGTCTAGTATAGAATTTTCTCTAGTAAAATCCTATCCACCATTCGGTTGATATTACAAAAAAACTAGAAAATGATGAGAGAGTTCCTCTCATCATTTTCTAGTTAATAGGCCTTCAATAACGCCAACAGTTTATTTGACGTTTGCTGGTTTCTGACAGTAATCCGTTGTTGCAATGATTTATTTTTTGTCAGCTCTTTCATTAGCGGTGAATCTGATAAACGAGGACCGATTCGCATTACTAAAACCCGTCCTCTAACCAGAACCTCCTCTTCTTCCATTGAAAACGTATTTGACTCTGACGTTCCAATAAGATCTTGTGCATACCCATACACCAATTGTTGATCGCCGATGATTGTCTGACACAAATCCGCCATCTCTTGATGAAACCTTTCATACTCATCTTTCGTATAAACCACTACAGGTATCTCAAATCCATATTTTGCTTTAATGACTTGAGTGATAAGTTGCGACACCTTCAATGAATTAGCTTCGTCACTTCGTACAATAATATTCCCACTGCGAATATACGTTTTTATGGCGGAAAAACCAGCCTCAGACAAATATTCGCTTAACTCAGCCATTGGTATTTGCCGATGTTTTCCTACATTGATTCCTCTTAATAACACCACAAAGATTGCCACCTTAGCCCCTTCTTTCTCATGTATTGCCATCCTTACAGGTAACAATACATTAACCTCATTAACCCCTGTTTAATTTAAGACTCTTTTCTCTAATTATTATAACAAATATCCCCAGACTCGGCCAAGTTTTACATTCTTGAGTAATTCATTTATAATAATACGAAACTAGGGACTAACTGGTTAGCTTTATGAAATGAGGAACTAATATGACTACTTATCAATTTGTTACTAACTATAAAAATAACGACACTCTACGCCAAAGCTTTTTTGAGCTGGCTTTAGCTACTTTTGACCTAAATTTTATGCCTTGGTTTGAGCTAGGTGCATGGAATGACGACTATTGTTGCTACTCCTATGCTGACGGTGATCAAATCATCGCCAATGTTTCCACCACACGAATGACTGTCCATTTTCAAGGCAAACTAAAACAAGCCATCCAAATTGGGACAGTTATGACTCACCCTGATTATCAGCAGCAAGGTTTGGCTGCTAAGCTGATGGACTATGTGATTGCTACCAATGAAGAACAAGTAGATTTTATTTACCTATTTGCCAATGATCAAGTGTTGAATTTTTATCCTAAGTTCGGTTTTCAGCCTTACGATGAAAGCCAATTCATCATCTCCATCGATCAAGAATGGCAACCCGCTACCAAATCATACCGCCAACTCAACTGCGACTCAAAAAAGGACTTAATCATCCTCCGTGAATTAGCTTTAAATCGATTGCCTAACTCTCAAAGACTTGGGATTAGCGATAATGCCAGTTTACTTTTATTTTATACCACCTTGATTTTTCCACATCACTTATTTTATTTTGAGACAGAACAAACACTGATTATCGCAGAATCGACCAGTACTACACTGAATGTCTTTGATATTGTTCAAGTTAAAAAAACAGACCTCAAACCAATGCTCTGTCAATTAATTAATAATGAAACAGCCACCATCCAACTATTCTTCACGACTGATAATCAGGAATTCACCATCAATCCGCTAAGCCAAACTGACAAAGAGGATTATCTGTTCATTCGGCCTCAATTAAACACCTGGTCCAACCAAACATTATTCCCATTAACCTCTCATGGCTAATAGTTAACATTTTAAAGAGGAATCATTCTACTGATTTCTCTTTTATTATTACAATTATTTATATTAAAAAACTTCATTATGACCCTATCAGGGATAAAAAATCAATTATCATTCAATTGTTGACAATATGCACGATTTACCGTATCGTTATAGATAGATGATATAAGTTATTTAATTTTAAAAGAGGGTTCAAAATGATCCCGATAAAAAGGGGGGCATTGTTTTGAACACATTGATTTTATATACGAGTAGACACGGCACAACTAAAGGCTATGCCAAGGAAATCGCTGCCCAGCTCTTCCCTAAAGGACATGTCCTAAACGTCAAAAAAATTAACCACCACCAAATAAATCAATTCGACACAATAGTCTTAGGCACTCCCATATATGCAGGTCAACCACGACGTGATATGAGTGATTTTTGTCAGAAGTTTCACAATGAGTTACTGACAAAACAACTCTATTTGTTTGCTTCTGGTCTGGCGTCTGGTGATTTGGCAACACGGGAGTTACAAGGGGCTTATCCTGAATCCCTTCAACATCACGCAGAGGGAAAAGTGTTTTTAGGTGGCGCCGTTGACTATTCTTCGCTGAATTTATTAGAAAAAGGCGTGGTCAGCTTAATGCCAAAAGACGACTTTCAAATACCAAACATTAAAAAGGTCCAACAAATGTCAAAACTCAACAGGCAACAAATGGTCCAATTCAGCCAATCGATTAGGCCTATATTCTAAAAGAAATCGCCTTCTGCAAGATGCAAAAGGCGATTTCTTTTAATTGTTGTCTTTGATTTCTTCGAACGTTTTTAATCCTACGTAAACTTCCTCGGTCAAGACATTCCGTTTATATTTCTTAATACGATAGATATGATAAACAAATACGGCTATATTGGCTGCTAGAGATAAGAAACTAGCAATAAAAAGGGAGGCATCACTGTGAGTGCTTGCTACTGCAAATTGAGACTCACCAACAAAAGCTGGGAAAGACATAGTAAACATCATCCAAAAAGCTAAGGTTTGAGCACGATGCTGTAACCAAGCCCCTTTTTTTATGAAGAAAGCAGGAATTGTACAAGAAATTAATAAGGCTGCTCCTGCATAAAATGAGTGATCGGAGACGCAGTTGTAGACATAAGCAAAATTCCACAGATCATAAGCTATGATCCAGAACCACATTTGATCTGGCCAAACCATGTCTTTTTGTTTGTCTTTACTAATTTTAATTCCGACCCATCCAGAAATGGTTAAAATATTAAGAATTCCTGCCACACCATTCATGATATTCCAAATACCACCATTCATCAAAACTCCATCAACCATTCCCTGCAAAGAATAAACTTGGAAATCACGAATAACAGCCTCCATGATATTGATTGCTAGAATAAGTGGGGGGAAAATCAGCAGATATTTGTTGTTGCTTGCCCCTTTAATAAAACGTAAAGCTAAGAAACCAAGACACCCTGCCAAGGCTGAATAGACCTTTACCCAATGGAACCATGTCCCAGTACTACTACCAGCTCCAGCCGTCGTCGGCCAAACAAAAATCGTTAATATGACTGGCACAACCGTAAATAATACCAGGGCTACCCACTTATTCAGTCGCGCTAATTCATTTAGCCCCATTAAAACTGCGACGACTGCCACCCACATCAAGGCAGATTGCCAAGTGATGTTTTCAAAGAAAAACATTGTCATTCCTCCATTTTCCTAAATAATTAATATAATAACTAACAAGTCTTATCATACTCAGATTAATTATTTAAGCTATAAACAAAAAGAGGAATTTGCCCAACTATTAAACAAAAACATAAAACTGCCCAAAAATTTCTACGTATCTTTGCGATAGGTAAGAACCCGTTCAATCGCCCCCACTGTCATCCGTTCCACACGATTAACAAGCTGCCCTTTTGGCTCCCGCAAGTTAGTTAACAACCAGTGAATGACTTGGGCCACAATTGCTCGTCCATAAAAATCAGCAATTTCATGGCGTAGATTAGTATCTAAATTTTCGCCATAAGTTTCCAACGACATGATAGTCAGCAACATATCATAGGTAATCCGATATAAAAAACTTTCCAAACGATCCCGACTTAAAGAATGAAAGGTATTCATGCAAAATGCCCGATTATCCTCAGTATAGTTCAAAACCTTCATTAAACCAGCTTGCCAACTATCCAGTTGGGTGCAAGATTCTAAACTAAATACGACTTCATGGTCAAAAGTCCAACTCAATAAATCATTAATATCTGAAAAATGATAATAAAAGGTATTACGTGATACTCCTGTTATTTCTGTGATTTGACTGACACGAATTTTATCTAACGCCACTTTTTTCATTAGCTCTTTCAAGCCAAGTGACAACGCTCTTTTCGTCACATACCCTTGCTCCATCAAACATCCCCGCTTCCCACTATTTTCCCCACACCCATTATACGGCTTGATGTAAATTTAGGATAGTGGAAACAGGTCTGTAGTACCTCTTTTTCTTAAACGATCGAATTTATAACGACCTGAAATACTTATTATCACTTATTAAAAATCGCCACTGCCTCTGATTCTGGTATTGCCTTTTATTTCAAAAAGAGAGATAATTGTATGCATATCCTTTGTCACAAGTATCTACTAACTGAACTATCACTATTGCGGCTTCCCAACACTTGATAAGCTGAAAGGAACTATCTATGACTGTTACGGACTCATTTAACTTCACTCTACCAACATCAAAAAACGAAGACTTTATTAACAAACATTCCACTAGCAGCCTCGTTATTGCCACTTATAATGCTAAACTAATTATTGGCTACAACAATTGGCGTCAGCAGTGGGAATTCCCTGCTGGCAAACGAGAACATGCTGATAAAGATTGTTACGATACTGCCCAGCGTGAGTTTTTTGAGGAAACCCATCTCATATCTGAAAATCTGCGATTGGTCGGTCTGATTACCATTTCAAAGCCTAATCAGTCTACTCGCTATCGAGCTATATTTTTAGATAATTTAACCTATTTCACACCATTTACGCAACAGATTGGTGACGAAATGGCTAAGTTAGCTTTATTTCCATCATCTGAGTTAACTACTCTAAACATCGATGCTGGTGACTTGGCTATTTATCACAGATTACAGAAAGAAGGTCTGCTAAATGTTCATCTTCCATGAAATTAATCAAAACAACCTTGTAGAGGCGTTAGATTTAGTTAAGGAGACTTTCGATACATCGGCCAACCATTATGGCCCGGAAGGCGTTTACTCCTTTTATCACTTTATCGATGAAACCAACGTAAAAAAATCATTATCTACTGGTGACATGGTACTATACGGAGCTTATACCAATCACTCCTTAGTAGGTGTTTTAGGGATTCGCCAACCAACTCATATTTGTTTGCTTTTCGTTGATAAAAACTATCATCGTCAAGGAATTGCCCGTGACTTATTCAATAACTGGAAAAAGACCCTGAAGCAACCTGCTTCTATCACGGTAAATTCGTCGCCTTACGCCATTCCAGTATATGAAAAATTGGGTTTTTCTCCAATTAAACCAGCACAAACTATTGATGGTATTACCTTTGTGCCAATGATAGCAGCCAACTAAGTCACTCAGGGAATATGTTGTGCCTCTCTTCCATGATTCAAAGGTGAGCAATCGTCAATATTTGAGTGAATTGTCCTTCTTCGCAAATGGTCTGCTTCCAAACATTAGGATACTGATTAATAATTTCCTGATAACTATGCAAACCTAATCCGCGGTTATCTCCTTTTGAAGAAAAACCTGCTTGCCATATCTTCGGTAAAATAGGCAATTCCAAAACCGGATTTTTAACTAAGATTGTTAAATTATGCTCATCTTGACTCAAGACCACTGTCATTTTCCCATGTCTGTCACTTCCACGACATCCTTCTATTGCTTCACTCGCATTATCTATCAGAATTCCTAAGCAACGAACGAGATTATCTATCTCCATTCCCACTTTTTGGACCGGTTTAACCACTTCCAATTCTATGGGAATATTTTTTTTATCCAGTTCCATGATTTTAATGAAAAGCAGGCTTTTGAGCTCTGTGATCTCGACTTGACTTAAATGAGTTGTTTGTTTAATTTTTGTGGCCACTTTACCATCTACCTGACCAATAATCTTGCTTAAATAAGCTTGCATCTCCCCTATTTTACCTTCTTCAGCTTGTAAGTATAGTCCAGATAACATGTTCTTATAATCATGCTGGAGAACACCCATATCTCGTTGAATATCCTCTAAGGTATGTAAATAATTTTTCTGTTCTAAGATAATCATTTCTTGATATTTTAATTTTAATTGAGAAGACCATGAGTAAATCACTAAGCCAAGCATAAGTCCAAAAACACCCCAATAAAAGGCATACATAATCGTTCCTTTGCCCAACAAATTATCTGGATCAACATACTCAATTATATAGTCACCAACTAGGAGCCCAGTAAAAATTAAGGTCGCTATAGACCGAGACTTGTGGTTATTATAGATAACTACAAACCATTCGTCGAAGCCAATCTTCATTAACCCAAAAGAAAGTAGCCCAAAAATGACGACAGGGAGTACTAACAACCCCGACCTCAGGTAAATGCTCTCAATATATCCCTCATTATTGGAAAAGAGATTAAATAGCCCCATTACGATAAAAGTCCCAACTGTCATTAATATACCTGCAATGCCATATAAACCTATCAGCCATGATAACTTTCGTTTGAGTAAAAATTTCATGGCAACCAACAAAATAATTGTATTAAATGTGATATAAACGAACCAGTAAAGGCTTTGCTCATTAATAACATGATGTAAAACATAATTACTAACACTATCAATTACTGCCAGTCCTAAACTAAACACACACAATTTTTGTCGATTAACTTGGCTATGACTAAGAAATGATACCAACTTTAATAGAAGAATCATTCGCCCAACAGTCCCTCCCCAATTTACCAACCAAACTAGCAATTCCATATACGCTTTTCTCTCTTTCACCTTATTTTTCCAAACAAACAGTTACACCAACGATGCTAACAGGACGTTATCTGATTAGTCGTCTGAAAAAATTTTCTCATCTTACGAGACATCAAACAAACTCCCTCATTAGCCATCCTTAACTGCCCAGTGTTGTAATCTACTGCTCTAATATAGTCTCGATTAACTAAATAAGAACGATGGGACCGTATAAACGACTCACCTAGTCTGGTTTCAATTTCTGATAACTTACCAAAAAATTCCAGCTGTTTCCTCGTTCCATGTAATAGAATCCGATGAGTATTAGAAGACGTTTCAAAATACAAAATATCAGTAACGAGAATATGATGGACTTCATTAAAAATCTTTATAGAAAAGTATGAGCCTGCATCAGTCTGATCGTCATATAAGCGCTCAACAACGCTATCCAAGCACTGCCTAATTCGAAGGGGTAATGCTTTGACCTCATCCTTTAAAATATAATCCATGGCTTCTATTCGATAGTTAAAGGTTTCAAACGACAAATCTCCATGAGTCGTCACATAAATAATAAATCCCCGTGGGTCTAATTTACGAATTGCTTCACCTAATTGAAACCCATCCATCGCCTTATCTTTTAAGTCCACATCAAGAAAATAAATTCCTAACTGAGGGTTCTCTTTCAACCTATCCAAGGTCTCCTCTGGTCTATTGGCAATCGAGATAATCTTCAGATCATAAGCTTTAATCAGACAGTATTGACTGATTTGTTTTGCAAGCATCTCTTGATAATGGCGCTGATCCTCACAAATATAAATCGGTACCATAACTTTTCCCCCTTGATTTCCCTTGTCAACGGTTTGACTTTCCAGACTATTTCAACTAGTCTAAAAAAGTTACCTGTGACACGCGGCTGATGTTCTTTAACTATTCCTTATTTTATCTTACTTATACCAAAATTAACAGAAGAACTTACACAGTTTTCTTATATTTGCTCAGATAAAAGAAGCATGCCTCCCCATTTTTCTGGTGAGACATACTTCTTTTAAAGCCAGTTGCCTTGAACTAGCTTACATCAAGTTGATTCTTTTCTACTGGAAAATAAACAGAAGTTTCCCATTCATTGACTGGTTTATTGTTCATAGCAGACTCATCGTAGACTTCAAAAGGTGCCAGTCGACTTTTATAATGATTTTCTGCCATAAACTCAACAATTGCAGCATAAGCTTCTGATAAATTATCATAACTTCCTCGATGAACCGTCACTAAATGCGGACCGCCAGCTAATAGTCGTGATGCCTGCTGACTATCTTTCACTGGAACAGCCACTTCAATATCCGTATCTGCTGCAGCGAACTCCGGGTCATGGTAAATCGCCATTGCAGGACCCGTTGGAAAAGCCTGGAGTTTCCCAATTTTTTCAAACAATTGTCCAAAAGCCTGATCAAACTGTTCGATCCCCATCTGCTGTCGCACACTAATAATTGGCAATGGCTCTCGCTCCACTTGTCTAATCTCATAATTTTTTTGATAATTCATTATTTTTCCCGTCCTCTCTATGTCTTTCAGATGGGCATCAAGTTCAGTAATGGCCGCTTGAATGTGATTGATATCTTTTGCCAGTATGTATTTCTGATTGATTAACGCAGGAATAAGGACGTCTTCAGACACTAATACCACTTGTATCTCTTGCAAACTCATCCCGTATCGCTTCAATCGATTAATTAACAACATCTGACTTATTTTACTTTCACTGTAATACCGATAATGAGTCAGATCATCCACTTTGCTTGGTAACAGTAAACCTATTTTATCATAATGCCTTAAGGTTTTAACTGTGACACCACAAACTTTGGAAAATTCACCAATCGTTAGCATTTCTAACCACCTTTCAACTTGATTACCTCAATTCTCAGCTTACAAGCTGACCTTAGGGGAGAGTCAAGTATTTATTCTAAACTATTTTTTTTCGACGAAGACTGATTAAAATAATCACCATTCCAAGCCCAGCTTGTAAAAGCCCGAACAACAGGAGTTGTAATACACCTGATAGATCTAAAAGCCAGCCACCGACTAAGCTGCCGATAACATTGCCAAAAGTGACACCAGCCATCATAAATGTTTGGCCTTTCACTCGGTCTTTTGGCGCCATCCATTCATTAATATAATGAGCATAGGCTGGTGTAATTAATGCAAAAGACAATGCCTGCAATACCTGAGCGCTCTGCAATACTATAAAATTTGGCGCTAATACATAAATAATCGCTTTAATAAAGAAAAAAACAGCTGAAATACGCAATAAAACAATCACATTAAATTTTTCTTCCAATCGTTTGAAGCCAAACATCGTCGGTATTTCTAAAAAACCAGCCAGGGCAATCGCAAAACCAATCTCCTTATTGCCACCACCGACATGATGGACAATTTGAGGCAAATAAACATTGGCTATTGTGTGAAAGCTAAAGATGATCGCTATTCCCACTAAAAACAGAAAAAAGCTTGGGTATTTTTTGTGAAGTTCCTTAAGACTTGTTGGCGCTTCAACTTCTTCATAAACAACGAATTCACCAAGTTCTGGCAAGCTCCAAATAATAAAAAGAAGAGCCATAGTTAACCCTGTAGACATCCATGGAATCCACATCGTTGAATGAATTTCCAGCCAAAGTCCCATCACAAAAGAAAATGACGCGTACATCATCGAACCCAACCCTCTTGAAAAAGAAAAAGATAAGTCAGCTCCATCATTGATATAATCGTAAATGAGGGAAGTCACTAATGGTTGGCTATTAAACAACAATACAATCAATAAACAATAGAGCACGGCCATAACAAGAGTTTGTTCCACGAAAATCACAGTCCCCAAGGATACCAGTCCGCTAAGAAAAAAGAAAACCATCATCACTTTTCGAACAGTTAACTGTCGATACTTATCAATTAATATCCCCGTCATAAACTGGGCGAAGACAGACAAGAGACTCCCTAAAGCAATAATAAGCCCAATTTGACTGTTTGGCACCGTATTTGATATTAAAAACACGGTGGCAAATCCAGAGATAGAACAAAAAGACATCCAATAAAACGCTTGTAATAAATAAATTCGGCTTTTCAGGCCGTTTGATGTCAACGTAGCCAAAGAATCCCCTCTTTCTCATAAGTATCTTCATCATACCAAAATTCACCGATAGAAAAAAGATGTCTCTCTATTTATTCATTAAACTACAACCAAAAACAAACGGATTTTATCAATAAAAAAAAGACGAGCCTATACTCATCACCTATCTGGTTCCTACTAAATAATCACCACGCTTCGATCTCACCCCATTTAAAATGCTCTTCGACCTTCAAGACCTTGTTCCTTGCTTCTAAATGCTAAGGCATTAAGAGCAACGGCAATGCTCGACGCTTCAGCGTATAGCAAATAATGAGATTGGAAAGAAGCAGAGTGTGCCTTGTCTCTAATTGCTGTTATTATACTTACGAATGTATTCCTTAGAGATAAGGGACATCGTAGGAAAGCACTAAGATTCGAAGACGATTAACTGTTAAACCACCAGCTAAAAAAAGCTGAAAATACCACTTGGAATGGCTCAGTGGAGCTATCTGTTTGAATTATGTTACAAGATGTATATATATCTTAAGTAAAACGTAACTTTCCTTCTTCCATCCGTAAATAATAACTAATTTCCGCCACTTCGTCTAAAATAATTTGATTAATCTTATAGTCACCGTAATAGACAAATAAAGCCTTGATGATTAGTTTACGAATCTCTAAGGTCTCCCTGATTAGTTTTTTAGGCATTTTAATTCCCTTAGCAAAAATTGATTTAGTGACTTCATCACTAAGTTCTGTATGGTCAATGACGAAAAAAAAGATCAGCAGTCCCTTATAATCTAAAACAAAATAACGAGGCATTTCATAACTAAAAGAGATATGTTGATTTGACAATGAGACAAGATAAACCCCTTCATTTTCAGCGATGGTAACATTTTTTGGCTGACTGAGTTTTTGTGAAACTGGATCAACTAAAGGAACTTTGGCAAACTCCTTCAGTTCTTCTTCGGTTACTAGTCGTTTTTTAAAGTTCATTTTTGTCATCCCTTTCAACAGAAGTCAGAATAATTAATCATTTACACTATTATTCCACATTCTGATAAAATGTCAACTTTTCCAACAAAATTGTAAGAAAACTATCAACCTGTAAGAGATAGTTTAAAAATAACAATAAAAAAGCTACCCTACATTCTAGGGTAGCTTGTACTATTCTTTGATTAAGACGGTATAGCCGTCCTCTTGTTTAATTTTACGTTGCTTTAATAACGTCCCCAAGGCCCGTTTAAACTGTCCTTTTGAAATAGCAAAAGTTAATTGAATTTCTTCTGGCGTTGATTTATCCGTAAAGGGAATACGACCATCTGCTGACTTTTCCAAGAACGTTAAAATCATCATGGCATCATCACCGATAACTTCGTGAGCACGTGGTTTGACAGAAATATTGAGTACACCATTTGGTCCAATCCCAATCACTCGGGCTTTCAAGACTTCACCAATCCGGGGTTCAATGTACCGTTCAGAGGGATGTAAAAAGCCTAGATAAAAATCATCTGTAATCACATAAGTTCCGATTACTTTTAAGCGATAAGCCGTTGCTATGACATCCTTATTCTTAAACTCGGCTTCGTCTTTTGCCTGACGGCTAATGGCTTTAAACATTGTTTCGTCAGCTAAAGTCGCCCACATTCTGTCTTTGTCATCAACGATCACGGCTACCATTAAACGGTCACCTTTTTTTGGCCATAATTCCCGCATGGTTGGCAATTCATCAATCGATAAGACAATTTCTTTATCCGGTAGACCAATGTCAATAAAAGCGCCTAAGTCTTTACGCGTCGCCACAACTTCTCCGAAGCCATAATGGCCTTGAGATATTGCCGGGATATTAGTGGTCATACGGTTATCTTGCTTCTGATCCACATACCCGTACCCTTCAACAGCTTCACCTAATTCGTGTTCGCCTTCGCTTTTAGCTAGCTTAAAAGTTACCCCATCTTTTTGCACAAAGTAAGCTAGATCGTTTTCATCCGTAATCAACCCAGTAAACACTGTTCCTAATAAATTTTGCATGTTAATCTCCTTCTTATTCATGAGTTCAAAGTCACTTCGAGCTCCTACACTGCCAATTGCAACGTGTGAAATATTATCTTATTATAGCACAGAAGAATGAAAACTACATGAAAAAACGTAAAGCCGCCATGGAAATAATCCCCACAATCACCGTCCACATTAAATCACGACTAATCACCCCAACAGCGATAGTCGGTAGGCTTGCTAAAATGTTCTCACTATTAAAGGTCGGTAGCCCATGGCTCTGTTGCACTAATAGCCCCTGAACAAATAATGCTGTTAAAATACACATTGGTAAATAGGATAAAAATTCATTTAGTCCTTTAGAGAACGTCATTTTTTTAGATAAAATAAAGGGAGCAATCCGCGGTACCCATGTCACTACTCCACATAATACAATGGTCAACACAATCATTTTATTTGCTGTCACGATTTACCACCACCCCAACTGTGCAACCAATTAACGTTGCCGCGATCACACTCATTTCCGCTGACAAAATCCCCATTAACAGATACAAACTGAACACCACTGAAAGCAAAGTCACTACCGTTTGTTTGGTACGCTTACGCATCGGTAATTCAACTTGCAAAATAATCAATCCGATAAACATAGCGGTTAAAGCAAAATCTAAGCCGAACTGTTCTGGGTTAGGCATCCAATCACCAATTAATCCGCCAATCATCGTGGCAATAATCCATGTTAGGTAAGCCGTTATATTCAACCCGTGAGCCCATTTCGTTGTCACTTCCTTACCATTTTGAATAGCCGTCATTAACACACCATACGACTCATCCGTTAGTAAAGTGCCAATACCAACTGACTGCACTATGGTTTCCTTTTTAAAATAATCGGCCACGGATAAACTCATCAGAAAATGCCGCAAATTCACTAAAAATGTGGTCAGCACGATTGGACCAATCGGACTGCCCATTAAAATCATACCACTAATGATAAATTGCGCACTACCTGCGTAAACAAGCACGGATAATAGCGTAATCTCCAAGATAGATAAACCCGATCCTTTCCCAACAATTCCCGCTGCTAACCCAATTCCCAAATACCCCAAAATGGTTGGCACACAAGCTTTGACCCCTTCATGAAAACTTTGATAACCTTTTGAATAATTCTCTTCCATCGCAACCACCTTTCAACAACCCTGACTTAATTGAATATTCTGACTATTCAGTAAGTCGTAAATCGTTAAGAACCATCTTATCGCTAAATCTTATAAATGTAAAGAGGTTCTAGCTGTTTTCTAAAAAAACCTCACCTTTTACTCCCTTGTCATTTCGTGGTAAACTTAAGTCAAGAACTAGCTCGAAACATGAGGGGGAATCAATCATGATTAAAAGACTGACCACAACATTTCTGGGAATGTTACTATACACTGTTGTGGCCTATGGCGGAAATTTGATTACCGGGGTTGCAAAACATTCCAGCTTTTTGGAAGTATTAGGTGAATCTCTTTTCTTCGGTATTTTTGTCTTCCTCTTTCAAAGTTTTCGCCAAAAAGACTCAAGTAATAAAAATGACAAAACCTCCTAAAGGTTTTGTCATTTTTATTACTTATTTTATAGCTTACAGACTAGCTTAAACTTTCTCTTCAGTGACAAAACTCATCTTTCAAGGTTGAAAACCTATAAGCCAGCTCCGTTAATGGCAGCATTATGCCCCTTCAAAAACTGCTTAATAGATACAGCCAGACTGTCACAAATTGATTCGGCAGACTCTTTGGCTATTTGATTAGTTACTTGTTAGAGACAGGCACCACCTTCTGAGATGACAGCAGCTCTTATTACTTTTTCTTGCAGATTAATGTCAATTCCAATTGCCTCTTTCATCATTTCTCTCCCTTTTATTCAAGCAACGTGACCATTTGGACTGAGTGACAGGACGAATTTGTTTTAATTAATACTTACCATTCCCTTGTCAGTCAACTTTCAACTAGCTATTCGCCCTCAAAATAATCGAAGGTATGTTATTAGTTAATAATTGGACAATCAAAGACACATCCATCAGGAATCAGCCTAAAACAAAACTAATAAAAATCGTTAAACAAACGTTTTTTCAGGAAGTCTATTAACAAGCACCTTGATACAACTAACTTTTACGATGAAATTATACCATGAAAAACAACTGTTTTTGACTATTTTCTCATTCAAAACAATTGCCTATATCCTTTTACAACTCGTTTAACTTCTTAGTATCATTAAATTATACGCAAAATAAAGAAGGCGAGAGCCTTCCTTATTTACGCTTCAATAGTCTAATAACGACATTATTCTTTATTTTTTGATTCAACTACTTCTCAACTAAACTTTTTTACAGAATCGCTAATATTATAAAGTTTAGAATGAATAAACCTGTCACTAACCATAAAATCGGTGAAATTTCTTTTGTTTTGCCTTTAGCTAACTTGACAATAACAAAGAAAATAAATCCTGCTGCAATCCCATTTGAAATACTATATGATAATCCCATAAAAACCGACGCGAAGAAGGCAGGTACAGCGTCCTCTAGATCTGTCCAGTTAATATCTTTAAAGGAGGCCATCATCATCACACCCACTAAAATCAAAGCTGGGGCTGTCGCTTGTGCCGGTACCACACTAATCAGCGGTGAAAAGAAACTACTTAACAAGAATAAACCAGCTACCACGACGGAAGTTAGACCCGTACGGCCACCTACACCAATCCCCGCAGCACTTTCAACAAATGTGGTCGTATTAGACGTACCAAAGATTGCCCCAATCGACGTCGCAATCGCATCAGAGAATAGAGCTTTATCCATTTTAGATTTAAAGCCTTTACTGTCTTCAAGAGCCGCTTCATCTTCTTTACTAAAGATTCCTGTCCGACGACCAGTTCCAATAAATGTACCGATTGTATCAAAGGTATCCGATAAACTAAAAGCCAAGACAGTCATCAATACTTGAGGAATTTTAGCTGTATCTGCAAACAGTGACGGCAACCCTTTAGAACTAAAGGCTGCGCCAAATGTCGTCCCTAATTCATTGATTGAACTGCTCAACGAGTTGGTTTTGAAGTCAATCGCACTTAAATCAACGACTCCCATTAAAATACCAATAAGAGTTGTGCCGATAATGCCAATCAAAATGGCTCCCTTAACATTCATGATGACTAACACAATCATTAGAACAATGCCAATAACAGCTAGTAACACACCCGGGTTATTAAAATTAGCCAGACCTGGTACAATCCCGCCGTTCATTGTCACATTCGTTGCAGCATCGCCTTCGACTACAGAACTTGTGATTGTATTAGAATCAGCAGAAAAACTCAATAAATTGGCGTTTTTAATCCCAACATATGCCACAAAAATACCAATCCCTCCACCAATTGCATGTTGCATACTTTCTGGAATTGCTCTAATAATTAACTTACGAATTTTTGTCACCGTGATGATAATATTGATAATCCCACAAAGGAAAACCATCCCAAGTGCTTGCTCCCACGAATACCCTAATCCAAAAACCACTGTAAATGTAAAGAAAGCATTTAATCCCATACCCGGTGCTTGAGCGTAAGGAACGTTAGCAAAAAGCCCCATGATTAACGTTCCTATGGCCGCTGAAATAATGGTAGCTAAGAACACTGCCTGAAAGGGCATGCCTGATAATGATAAAATAGCTGGATTAACAAATAAAATATAACTCATAGCAAAGAAAGTCGTAAAGCCCGCCATCACTTCCGTACTAACATTGGTGTTATTCTCTTTTAATTTAAAAAACTTTTCCATTTGATATTCCCAATCTCCCTTGTCACTGTTTTTTGTTAATCAAATCACGGTAAAACCGAACAATAAAATTATAAAATGATAATTGCATTCGCCTTTTAATCAACATACCCTTATTATAGTCAAGAATTATTGTTAATACAACATTTTTATAGATGTTTTCACTTTTTTTCTGTTTATTGTTCGTGTTTAAACCGGTAAACCTGATTTACAGCCCAATTAGTTAAATAATGGTGAGAAAAACGGAACAAAAAAAGCTCACTTCATTAAAAGTAAGCCGGATTTAAAATAAATTCGATTCTTCAGTTCACGACTCCCTTACACTACTGAAGAACATACTTCGCCAACATCTCTTGCCCCTTTGGCATCAATACATAAATGCCTGGATGAGTTAAATCATCGATAAATTCCTCAGAAAAATTCAACTTAATGACACTAATCGCCTCCGCAATACTATTTCCTGGTAATAGGTGATGTTCTTCCAGCAACTCATTTAATTCAGTTAGAGGCCAATAAAATAAATTATTGATACTTTCATCAATATCCAAATAATCATCAACCAACAGTTCCTCGGTTTTCGTCACTGGGTTTATACCGTAAGTTCGTTCAAAATAAGCTGGGAATTCCGTGACCTGACAGGAACACCCTTTAATCCATTCCAACAGTTTAAGCTCTCCTTGCAATAACCCATCTTCATTAGGGGTCAAATACTCTTCCCCAATCATCAAATCAGGATGCTTGACCATCTCTTTAATCCATTCCTCGATTCCTTCCTCATACGGAATATAAGGAAAGACTGGGTATTTTTCATAAACGCTAATAATTTTTGCCAACTCTTTTTGATAATCAATCGCCACCAGCGACTCCTTTTTCTTAAATAAATCAAACATTCCCATTGTTCCGTCTCCCTTTTCTCTTCCTTTACTATACAGCTTTCCCACAACCTACCTCAAATTTCCGGATGATATCGAGGAACTAACATTTTTAAGTTAAACTTTTTAAATAAACAACTTGACCACTAATCCCTTTAAGCTCACCAGTTAAGCTCTTGATCATGAAATAACATGAAGGCACCTCAAAGGGGCAAGTAATCCCATAGATTTGTGCTTCTTGATAACCCAAGCGTTGATAATAATCCGGATCACCTAAAATTAAGATCCCCCGATACCCTTCCGCCTGTGCTCGTCTTTCCAACTCAGCAATAAGCTTGCCACCTAGTCCTTGTCCCTGATGGTCCACAGCAACCGTTAAGGGGGCCAAAGCAAGAAATTTATCATGTTGCCCAACTTTTGCCTCACTCAACATCCCATGGCCAACAACATCCCCGTCCTTGAGGGCCACTACCTCAAAATCATTTCGGTAACTAGCTTCCACACGCAAAGATTCAACTATATGATCCTCAGTAACTACCTCTTGAACAGCAGCAAAAGACCTGCAAATCATCTTTTTTATTGCGTGAAATTGATGCTTTTTTACCGTTTCTAATACAACCTGGCTCATATTTTCCCTCCACTAAATCAGGCTGCTACTGTCTAACGCCTTCTCTATTTCCATTTATTATACCTCAGCTTAAAACAAAGTGATAGACTTCCAATCATTCATTCTGTCTTGCATGCTAAATTTTCCTCAAAAAAAAGCGCCCTATTAGGACGCCTTTCCATTATTTTTCTGAATCCAATACTTGTTTAGCGAAGACAGCTGCTAAGACACCTCCGATAAGTGGGGCAACAATAAAGACCCAAACATCTTTCAAAGCATCGCCACCAGCGAAAATCGCAGGAGCCAAACTTCTTGCTGGATTGACAGACGTACCTGTCAATTTAATTCCAAGTAAATGTACCAGTACTAAACCAAAGCCAATTGCCAAACCAGCAAATTTGCCATCGCCTTTTTTACCAGTTACACCCATAACCACTGTAACAAAAACAAATGTTAAAATAATTTCAATGACAACTGCTGCAAAGGTCCCAACTGTTGCTGTTGAATTTTGACCTAAATTACTTGTCTCCACCCCTGCACTGTTTAAAATAAATAATAGCGTTGCTGTTGCTAAAAGTCCACCCAGAACTTGAGCAATGACGTAAATTCCTGCAGTTTTCGTATCAATGCGTTTATTAACCCACATGCCAATTGTCACCGCTGGATTGACATGACAACCAGATATCGTGCCTATTGAATAAGCCATTGCGACGATTGATAACCCAAACGCCATTGCAATCGTTAATACATCTTCTCCTCCAGTTACAACTGCTGTACCTGTTCCGAAAAGAACTAAGACAAACGTGCCGACTAATTCAGCTAACCCTTTTTTTAACTCCATATTCTTACCTCTTTTTCATTTGATTTGTCTCCTAATCCTTAGGGACAATCCATATTTTACTCCTTTAGAAAAAGAAATAACACTTATATGCCTGAACGATTTAAAAACTATCATATGAAATCATTATTTGAACATGACTATGTAAAAAGACTCACTAATCACATAGATTAGTGAGTCCTCATTCAATTTTAGATAGACGAGGAAACCACTGCCTCTTCATCATTTAAGACACTGTCATCTAGTTCCTTAATGCGACGACTGGTAATAATACCGGCTAACATACTGTCACTCACGTTCACAGCTGTTCGTGCCATATCAATCAAAGGTTCAACTGAAATCACCAGGCCAACAATGGCAACAGGTAGATTCAAGCTCCCTAAGACAATTAACGAAGCAAAGGTTGCCCCGCCTCCAACTCCAGCAACACCGAATGAACTAATTGTCACTACTGCGATGATTGTCAAAATATAGGTAGGACTAAAAATATCGATCCCGACAGTCGGTGCCACAATTGCCGCCAACATCGCTGGATAAACACCAGCACAGCCATTTTGACCAATTGACAAACCAAAACTAGCAGCAAAGTTGGCCGACGCATCGTCGACTCCAAGTGCTTTTCGCTGTGTTTCAATATTTAGTGGCAAAGCCCCGGCGCTTGAACGTGAGGTAAACGCAAAGCTTAGAACTGGAAAAGCTTTTTTAATATACGTTAAGGGGTTGACTTTGACAAAAGCCAACAGGACCAAATGGACGATGAAAACCACGATTAAGGCGGTATAAGAGGCTAGCACAAATTTCCCTAAATTGACAATGGCTTCATAGTTACTTGTGGCAGTTACTTTCGTCATTAACGCGACGATCCCATAAGGCGTTAAGCGTAAGACCAAGGTCACTATTCTCATGACAATTTTATATAATGAATTAATTAATTTCGCAAAAAATTCAGCTTCCTCTGGTGCTTTACGTTTGATGCCCAAGTAGGCAACCCCCACAAAAGCTGAGAAAATAACTACAGCAATTGTACTTGTTGCACGAGTGCCCGCTAAATCAGCAAAAATGTTTTTTGGTAGGAAAGATAAGAGTTGTTGTGGAATAGTCACCCCTTCAACCATCCCTTGACGCTCCGCCAATTCGGCAATCCGAGCTGTTTCAGCAGCTCCTTTGGCAAATTCAGCCCCTTGCAAATTAAACGCAAAGACAGACACTATTCCAATTAAGGCAGAAATGGCTGTCGTTCCCAACAACGTGGCTAAAACTGTAAAACTGATTTTACCTAATTGTTTATTCGCCTCAAGTCGGGTAAACGCACCAACGATTGAAACAAAAACTAAAGGCATAATCAACATTTGCAATAGACCCACATACCCATTCCCCACAATATTAATCCAATCCATGGCAGTAGTGGTTACTTTAGAATCAATCCCAAAACTTAATTGAATGACCACGCCAAAGACGATACCGATGATTAATGCCGCGAAGACTCGTGTGGAGAACTTCACATGTTTCTTCTGCAAGACATAAAACCCGTAGATAATCCCTAAAAATACTGCTAAAATCAACAAAATAAACCCTGTTGTCATTAATAAAACCTCCTTTAATCGTCTCCCTAATGACATGGAGACTGTTCCATCATAAGAGTAAAGGTCCCAGTTGTCCTACTTTTTCCGAATAAGCCAACCTAGTAGTTACATACTTTTGATCCAAGTACCTAACTACCAGTGATTTTTTAAGTTTACTAAAGATTAGTAACGATAGCAATTAGAACGCCTCCAATATGATCAGTTAATCCCACCATCTCTAGAATTATCCCATTTGCCCGAGCCTTTAGAGGCAATCGCCTCCCTTTACCTATACATAACACACAGACGCTCAATTAACCAGTTTATCACCAAAAAAAAAAACTGACCCCCTCACGAAGTCAGCTATTCTATTTAATTACGGATTACTTTAATGCTTCCTGATGTGGCCTTAGTTGCAATAGTCACTTCTGGATCAGTCCCAATTGTACCTGTTTTATGGTTACCATCTTTGCTTAAATCATCATTAAAGTCAGTACTGATGCTGCCACTGCTTGTTTTACTATTAAAAGCAAACTGCAAATCCTTAGGAATCGTTAATTTAATACTGCCGCTGTTGGCTTCCGCACTAATATCACCACTAACTTTATTAAAACTTGCTGTAACCGAACCAGAAGTAGTTTTAAGTTTGGCGCTGCCAATTGCTTCTCCCACTTTTATATCACCACTATTCGCAGTCAATTTTAAATCTCCTTTGACTTTCGCTATTTTAAGACTGCCGCTGGTAGCTTCCCCAACAATGGATTGACTGATTATCTCGTCGATTTTGATACTACCACTATTACTCTTAAGTTCTGTCTCATCCCCTATTAGTTTAGTCACTTTGACAGAACCGCTCGTACTCTTTAGCTTAATTTTGTCTGCCTTTACACTCTTTAATTTTAGGCTCCCACTATTTGCTTTACCTGAGAACTCCTTTAACTCAAAGGATTCACTGGCTCTGACAGAGCCGCTTGTCACATTAATCCCTAACATTTCATGGTAATCCTTTGGTAAATAAATATCAATATGACTATTGTCATTTAGTGTGAACCACGAACTCGTTCTTTTTCCACCTGTGATGGAGAGTCTTTTATCCTCATCTTTAATATCTGCTTTTGCATTTTCTTTATTTGTTAGTAAATACTCTTCCACCCTGACTTTATCTGAGTCACTTTCATAAAAATTAACACTGTCAGAATGATAGTTAATTGAAATCTCCTTCAGCCCACTGGTCGACAGCTCTTGAGTGTTAACAAGCTTTGCTTTATTAACACCGCAGCCACCTGCAAACACCGCCAAACTCCCCAAAAGAATAATCCCACAAATTGTCTTTTTCATTGATATTTTCCTCGTTCCCGTCTATTATTTCTTTAACTATACCTCTTTTCGATCTTTTTTACTTAGGACTTGAGACTGATTTATTTCTATGAACTTAGATTTAGAATTGACAATTGCCTTAAAACATCATACACTTAAAATAAACAAGAACATACGTTCGTAACGGAGAGGGAGAAATTTATGGATATTGAGATGAAATTGGAAATATTGACAGAATCAGCTAAATATGATGCATCCTGTTCCAGTAGTGGCGTTACCGGTGAGCGAGGCGGTACTCTTGGAAGCACAGCGGTGGCAGGATGCTGCCATTCTTTCTCAGCCGATGGTCGTTGTATTTCACTGTTAAAAATTTTATTAACAAACGTATGTATTTTTGATTGTCATTACTGCGTCAATCGTAAATCTAACAGCATTCGACGCGCCACCTTTACCCCAGAAGAGATCGCTCGACTAACTATTGATTTTTATCGACGCAATTATATTGAAGGTCTTTTTCTCAGTTCCAGTATTATCAAAAGTCCTGATTATACCTGTGAGTTGATGATTAAAACCTTGGAATTATTACGAAATCACTATGGTTTTGCCGGCTACATTCACGTTAAAGCAATTCCAGGCGCTGATGCCACTTTGATCGATCGCTTGGCTTTCTTAGCTGACCGACTTAGTTCTAATATTGAATTACCAAGCCAAGAAAGTCTGGCGCTCTTGGCACCGGACAAGAGCCCTCAGGCAGTCGTCAGGCCTATGAAGCAGATCGCTCAGCGAAAAAAAGAATTAGCACTAATTGGTCACCATCGTCAGACAAAACAATATGCACCTGCTGGTCAATCCACCCAGATGATTATTGGGGCAACCCCTGATGACGACTATCAAATCTTGCAAACAACGGCCTCACTTTATGATAAATTCCAGTTAAGACGAGTCTATTTTTCAGCTTACATTCCCACGGTAGCTCACAGCTTATTGCCATCTCTTGATACAAAACCGCCTTTACTGAGGGAACACCGCCTTTACCAAGCCGATTGGCTAATGCGCTTTTACCAATTTGAGGCTAGTGAAATCTTGTCACCTGAACAACCTAACTTTAATCTCTATATTGACCCTAAGGCTAACTGGGCGATTCAGCATTACGACCAATTTCCTATTGATGTTCAGCGAGCACCACTTGGGCAGTTGCTGCGAATTCCCGGGATCGGTCCTACTAGCGCTAGACGAATCATCAATTTGCGAAAACATCGACAACTGGATTATACCGACTTAGCTAAAACCGGTGCTGTCATGAAACGAGCCAAGTATTTTGTCGCATGTAAGGACTATGCTAACAATCAACCTATCTCTGACCCACTGCGACTGATTGCCTCCTTAATGTCGGCTAAAGATTATCAACAACTGAAAACAGCTAACACCCAACTGGAAAGTGAGCAGCTTACCCTTTTCGATCCTGAATACTTGGCAAGAGAAAAACAACGAGAGGTGGGAATCGGCCAATGATGCCTGAAAATAACGAACTATTAGAATATGATGGAACCTTTGATGGCTTTCTTTCTTGCGTTGACGTTGTCTTCCGCCACCAACAACGTCCCCAGCAAATCCTCTCTTCAAAGGCTATCGCAGAAACACTATTTAGTGGCCGCTATATTAAAACTGACCACGTATTAGCAGCTCGGATCAAAAAAAGACTGAAACAACGCCTGACAACTGAAAGCTGGCTATTTATCGAAAAAGGATTTGCTACTGTCACTGAAAATCGAGAGGCCTTCTTAATCATCGCCATAGAATACGGGCTTCACTTCGGTGATAATTTGAGTCGTCATACTTACCGCAAAGAAATCGAAGATCTCGCGATTGGCATTCGTCAGCTTAACTCTGAAATCCATCATTATCAAGGCTTTACCCGTTTTAATGAAGTGGATGGCTGGTTGATTGCAGTGATTGAACCTAAACACGGTGTTCTGCCCTTTTTAATGCCTTTTTTTTGTCAGCGATTTCCTAACGAACGGTTCATTATTTGCGAAAAAAAATCCCAGATGATTGGCAGTTATGAGAATAGCCAACTTACTTTTAGCGACTTACACCAGCTGCCTGAATTATCCTTATCTACAACAGAACTGGCTATTCAAGAGCAATGGCGCACCTTTTTCCAGACCATTACGATCGAAGAACGGCGAAACCCAACTTGCCAACAGACTCATCTACCTAAACGGTTTTGGAAATACTTACCGGAGATGACTGAAAATGGATGAAAACTTGCCCTTATGCTAATCTTAATTATTTTTTCACACTTAATTACTTGCTATTTTTGAACGTTTGCTGTAGTATTAAAGATGGAATTTCGTTATGGGATTGTCTTATAGAAATAGCCTTTCAGTCTAGATAGAGAGGAGAAATTATTATGACTACAATGACATTCGGTAACACAACAATGCAATACCGTATCGCACTTGATACAACGACTCAAATGTTTATGGCATATGACCAAGCAGATGCAGCAAAAGTCGGTTATGGTGTAACTATTGAGCAAGCAGTAGCAGCTTTTAAAAAAAATAGCTAAGGAGATTGAGTGATTACATGGACGATAATTGTTCGAACTCAAAGTAGGCATCACGTGAAACCTCATAGTTCACATGATGCCTTTTTATTTTATCTTCTAAAGAATTGGTGCAAACAATGAACTTAACTGTTCTCTGATTTTCGTCATCAGTGGACGTTGTGCTAGCGTCGCCAGTGTTACCGGTGTCGATACCGTTAAATCCGCTTCAAAATCGGAAACTAAATGAGCCACAGCTTGATCAGCATTGGTTAAAAATAAGGATAGTTCGTGATTCAGACGGAAGCTCCTGACATCAAAATTAGTCGTACCAATAGTTCCATACTGATCATCTACAATCATGATTTTACAATGTAAAAATGAATCCTCTTGATAATGATACACCTCAGCCCCAGCTTCAATCATGGTTTTTATAAAATGGTTGCTACCATTAAAGGAAATCCCTCGATCACCTTTACCTGGCATTAACACCTGAACCTTAATTCCATTTAGGGCCATCCGCCTTAACACAGCTAATGATTCTTCATCTGGCACAAAATAAGGCATGGCAATTCGCACATTTTTTTTTGCTCCACTAATAAAATTCAAAAAACTTTCACGAACGAGGCGCTCTTTGTCATAAGGCCCACCATAAATAATTTGACCACTGTCTTCACCGACTCTCTCCCCTGCAAAATACCGTTCTCGGCCTGCTATTGAAATAAAGGGAGCACTAGCATCTTGTTGGTTACTCATATACATCCAATCATATAAAAAAGATTCCTGTAAATAGTTGACCAGCGGTCCTTCCACTTTCAAATGACTGTCTCGCCAAAAATCAAATCGATCTGAAATACTTAAGTATTCATCCCCTACATTTACACCACCTGTAAAGCCTACCTTACCGTCAATTACTACAGTCTTACGGTGATTACGCCAATTTAAATGACTGGCTGTAAAAATAGTATTGACCGGATCATAGGCTAAAACCTCAATTCCAGCAGCCTCCATCTTTTTAACTGTTTCAAATGAGAACGTTAAGGTTCCTAAACTATCTGCTGCGAAACGAACTTCTACCCCTTGCGTGGCTTTTTCAATTAATAATTGAATAATCTTTTTGCCGATTTCTTCTTCTTTAAAAATAAAGAAAAACATATGAATATGATCCTCTGCTTGAGAAATAGCAGCTAAAATGGCATCATAGGTTGCCCGACCATTCGTTAGAACCTTAAATTGATTGCCTCCCACCACTTCTTGACCACTTAGAACCTGATTATAACGAGCAAACTGTGGAACCTCCTGCTCAATGTTACCAGATGTCGTCGTCATCGCTCTAACCGCCTCTTTAATTTTGACTTGCTCCTTCAGCTGGTTATCAGCCAAACGACGTCTTGCTGGATTACGACCTAAAAAGAGAAAGAGTACAATCCCCACATAAGGTAACAAATGAATCGTTAAGATCCAGGCAATTTTCGAGGTCGTGCCCCGCTTATCAAAAAGTAATAACTCCAAACTAATTAGCAGCCCCAATGCCTCGGATAATACTAGTAAATAGACAAACACTCGGGGCATAAAATAACCCACAATCACCAAACTCACAATTAACAAACCCAAGACCAATTTAATTTGGCTTAACTTATTTTTCATTCTCACGTCTCCTAGTTATAGCTATTAAAACCATTCCCTTTTTTGCTCGTAAAGTCACAATATGTCCCCTCAATCGACAGATTTTCTGACATACGTTCTACTTATTAAACCACAGCATCACTTGTCATTCAACCTATTTAACTTGTCTATATTAATTCCCCTCTATTTTAATATAACAAAAAAATAACAGTAGAGACTATTCTCTACTGTTATTTTCTACTAAAATTTTCAACTAAACAAATTGGAGAAGAAATCTTTGACACTTTGCCACACGCCTGAAAGTCCACTTTTAGCTTTCGCTACATTTTCATCAGACAACAAATTATCTTTGAACTCTTTACCATTTTTAATAATATCGTTTCTAAAGTTAGACAATTGTTCCGACATCTCTGTATTATTGATCCCATTGGTACTCGTAAAGCTAACCATATTATTCACCACTTGAGTGCGTAATTCTGGAGTCATGGCATCCTGTAACCCGTGATTATCAATTTGCGTATCGACTATCGTACTGACTTCTTTTTGCACCTCATCTTTAGACATGCCAGCTAACTTCTCATTGATTTTTTGAAGCTCCAATTGAATATCTGCTAACATCACCAAAATATTTTCTGATGAATACTCTTTATTGTCTTGATTTTGACTATCGATTGCCGATACAACTTGCATTTGTTCCTGGGCAACTTCTCGCTGCTCATCCCGATCTGTTTGTTCAGCCTGATCCGATGCTGGTTCAACTTCGTCGTAAATCTTGTAAATTCCGGCTAAAGCACCACTACCATCCATTGTTCTAACACTAGCAATTCGAATATAAGCGTCAAAAACACCACTTGTAATAGCAGCAGAACGATACATCGCTTCCGTCCTGGCTGTAATAGTCTCAGGTGTGACAATCTCAACCGTCACACCTGACCCCTCCTTAGTCCGCGCAATAAAGGCACTGGAATAAGCCTTCGATTCACTCGTAAACTCCGGCACATCCGTTACATATTTTACCAGATCGTTCCCATCCACAATAAAAACATTGTTTTTCGTAACATCGATCCCTTTTAATTCGCTAACTTTATTCAAATCTTTTGTCAGTAAAGTTTTAGTTGCTTCTTTTTCTGACTCTGTCAAACCATTTCCCAAAGCGATATTTGGAATATCCCATCCTTCATCTTTGGCTTTCCCAGCGGCTAAAGCAGTTGATCCTGTAACTAAACTTGTCATCAGTAGCGCGGCTACCATTAATTGTTTGATTATTTTCATACGATAATTCTCCATTCATGCATCACACATTTTTTTGTTCATCTCATTATATCAAGATATTGCCAAAAGGTCATTTTGTAACTAACGCTTCTACTATTCTTATAGAAAAGTTATAGACTGAGGTATTTAGAGATCAATCAATTATTTAATTATTAGCATACTTTTTTGATTTTTCCGATTGACAAACAACCGCTTTCATTGTATGATTATTGCGAGAAAATATGTTTGTTTTGATGTTTTCTTTTTAAATAACAATCGTAAAAAAAGTGTCTTTATCATTAGGTATCACTTAAATGTTAGTAGCCTAAGGAGGCCTAGACTCTCAAATGTCAATTATTTAAAACAGAGATTTAGTAATTTGAAAAATTTGAGGCATGTTGCAGGTTTTGCTACATTTTTATGTGTCAATTGCCTACGAGTTTATTGCCAATGACTTATGATATAAAGATTTGACTGCTTTTTTATTAAATGTTTAACCATTTGAAAAATTTGAGGCATGTTGCAAGTTTTGCTACATTTGTCGCTTGGATAAACTACGAGTTTGTTTTAAATTATTAATTTTCCTCTGTAGATAATCTTTATCTTTCTTCTTACTTAGTTTGTTTTTGCATACAGATTTCTTTATGCTAGTTGTAAAGTGATCTTCAAAAAAGCAGCTTTCCTAAAAATTTAGGAAAGCTGCTTTAGCATTTAATCAATCTCTCTTAACGTATCCCCAAGGCAATCCGTGCATAACGGCTCATCTTATCCGTTGTCCAAGCTGGGTACCATACTAATTTCACTTCGGAATCCAATACCTCGGGAACTTCTTTTAATGCTTCATGAATATTTTCTGTTAAGACATCGGCTAAGGGGCAGCCCATTGTCGTTAACGTCATTTTGATTGTACAAAAGCCATTACTAGCAAATTCGACTTCGTAAATTAAGCCAAGGTTTACAATATCAATCCCTAACTCAGGGTCAATAACCGTCTCCAAAGCTGTTACAATGCGTTCTTTAATAGCTTCCATTTCTTCTTCAGTCCATTGTTCACTCATCTAAATGCCTCCTTTTTGTCTAATTGATGGTGACTCACGCTTCTAGCATCTCCTAGAAAGAACGCGTCCTCTTCCATATAATACCCGTAAAATTCATCTTTGTAAATGAGAAAGTTTAT
Source organism: uncultured Vagococcus sp. (assembly GCF_963518325.1). Lineage (NCBI taxonomy): Bacteria > Bacillati > Bacillota > Bacilli > Lactobacillales > Enterococcaceae > Vagococcus > uncultured Vagococcus sp. Next base: position 215,789 of record NZ_CAUQJB010000001.1, read on the forward strand.
CAATCTTTCCCTTATAAATTATTTCTAAAAAAGCTAGCTGTCTCTTGAGAAATAGTATAAGGAACTTTATGCCCATCTTCAGTCGTCGAAAAACTTACCTGCTTGGCAAATTCTTCGTCTTGAATCCTTTGATAGAAATCAAAGGTCGGCGCGTATGGGACTGTTTCATCCTTTGTTCCATGCCAAAAGTGAACGGGGCGTCCCGCAATTTTTTCTGGATTTTCAGCGAGAGAAAGTGCTTCTAATTCTTGAAGTTGCTCATTAATATCATCCGGCAATACCATCCCCTGCTTTTCTGCCTCAGCTAATACTTGTTGTGTAAAACCAACAGCGTCTGGCGAACCCATTAAACAATCTCCCACCTTAATTTCAGGATAGGTGGCCAATAACGCGCAGGTCGTAATTCCTCCCATTGATAGACCAGTTACGCCCAAGCGATTGGGATCTGTTAAACCGGCTTTGATGTAATAATCCATCAAAACGGGGTATTCATCGACGCTCTCTTGAATGATTGTCCAAAAATCTAATAAACGCTCATCAGTTAAAGGGATACCGTCATTTCGTGCACCGTGATACAATGCTTCTGGCAATAATGTTCGAAACCCTTTTTTAGCAATTTCAAAGCCATGAACCAAGACACTTTCTTTCACATTGGTCCAGCCGTGATAAAAAACAACAGTTGGCAATTTCTCATCTTTTAAGGCACTATCTACTACTTCTAATAAGGGAATTCCATCAATTACGCGATCATATACTTCTATCATGTCATACCTCCTGAATAGTTAATCATACAAATAATTGTAACACAAGGCTAGCATTCTTTGAACTATTTACGGTTGTCTCATCTGATTCCCCTTGTATAAAGAGAACGTTCGTTCTATAATGAAACTAAATGAAATGAGGGTGATAGAATGAAACAATCCGTTAATCAGATTGAGTTATACTATAAAAAAACGGGCTTCGGTGCGCCGCTGATTTTACTTCACGGCAATGGCGAGGACCACTTAATTTTCAATGAACTGGCCAAAGTTTTAGCGAAGGATTATACCGTTTATGCCATTGATAGCCGTAATCACGGTAAAAGTTCTGGAACGAAAGATTTTTCTTATGAGACCATGAGTGCCGATTTTAGTGATTTTATGGAAGCACTGGCTTTAGAAGGTGTTTCTTTAGTTGGCTTCAGCGACGGCGGCATCATTGGCTTGCTTTTAGGCATCGCACAAAACCCTCGCCTTAAACAGATGGCCGTTCTGGGACCAAACCTCAGTCCAGATGATTTTACCACCGAATCAATGGCCTACGTTCGTCAGGAATTTGCTGATACAGGTAACCCACTCTTTCAATTAATGTTGGAACAGCCAAACATTCCTGTCGAAAAACTAAAGGAAATTCAAATTCCAACTTTGGTAATCGGTGCAGAACATGACATTTATCAACCAGAGTTGTTTCCCTTGATTGCCTCAACCATTCCCAATGCTCAACTGCTGATTATTGAAGGCCATGACCATGGCAGTTATATCATAGATAATGACCTTCTGGGAGAACCATTAAAAACTTTCTTTGCAGATAAAAAAGCTCTCTAACCCCTTTTTCAGGTTAGAAAGCTATTTTTAGTCGACATCCAAACTGATTAAATCGTCATAAGTTTCACGGCGAAGAACCAATTTACTCTCACCATTTTCCACAAAAACAACAGCTGGACGTGGGTTTTTATTGTATACACTAGCCATTGAATATCCGTAGGCACCTGTCGTTACAATCGCCAGAATATCCATTGCTTCAAGGACTGGCAATTGGATATCCGTGATCAGTTTATCACCTGATTCACAGTACTTACCGGTCACCGTCACCACTTCTTCTGAAGGTGCATCCATCCGATTAGCCACGACAGCTGAATATTTCGCGTCGTAAAGTGCCGGGCGAATGTTGTCGCCCATTCCGCCGTCAACGGAAACAAATTTTCGGACATCAGGGACAGATTTCCGAGAACCGACTGTATATAAGGTTGTCCCTGCCTCTGCAACAATCGAACGGCCCGGCTCAATCCAAACTTCCGGTAAAGGATAATCAGCACTTTGAGCACTCTCTTTAACCATTGTGGCAATTTGTTTAACGTACTCTGCTGCTTCAAGGGGAGTATCCTCATCGGCATATTTAACGCCAAAACCGCCTCCTAAATTTAACACTGACGCCACATAGTCAAAACGACTTTGCCAATCCAATAATATGGCCATCATTTTCTCAGTTGCCGCTTCGAAACCTTCTGTGCCAAAAATTTGTGAACCGATATGGCAATGGATTCCAACTAAATCAAATCCCTGATCAGCTAATACTAGTTGCAGAGCTTTTTCCGCTTGACCACTTTTAACATCAAAGCCAAACTTCGAGTCTTCTTGTCCAGTCAATATATAGCTATGAGTATGGGCATCCACACCAGGAGAAACTCTCAATAAGATTTTTTGCTGCTTGCCAGTGTCACTTAAAATGGACTTTAATAAATCGATTTCGTAAAAATTATCGACGACGATTGTCCCAATGCCAACATTGACTGCCATGGCCAGCTCGTCTGCGGTTTTATTATTGCCATGAAACTCAATCATCTCAGGTGAGACGCCTGCTTTAAGAGCTGCGTGGAGTTCCCCTCCCGATACGACATCAAAAGCCAGCCCTTCATTTGCCAGTAATTTATATAAAGCCAGTGAGGTAAACGCTTTGCTTGCGTAGACAACTCGATGTTTCATTTCTAAATCTTCAAAGGTTTTTTTAAACCCCCGTGCTTTTTCCTTAATTAAGGCCACATCATAAACAAAAAGTGGTGTTCCATATTGCTTAGCTAATTCCACTGTGTCACAACCACCAATTTCTAAATGATTGTTTTGCTTGATTTTACTCGTCCCGAATAGTTCCATCTTATCAACTTCCTTACATCGTTTGATTTATAAATCATAGCATAGTTCGATTTATTTGCACACCCTAAAAAACAAGCAAATTGAAAAATTCAACTTGCTTGTAGGTCATTAATTAGGGAGTTGTTCTTTTTGACTCTGTGTAAAGGCCTTTTGCTGATCTTCATTCCAATACATTCCCATCACATTCTGAGTTGGCATAATGTTAATAAATGCATTCGGATCAGTTGTGTAAACAGCCTTCTCAAGTTCAAATAATTCATAGCGGCTAACAACCATAATGATCATCGTGCTCTCTTTATTAGTATACCCGCCACGGGCTGGTAACAAGGTCATGCCCCGAGTAATATTCGCCTTTAATTCATTGATCACCAACTCCGACTGGTGGGAGATAATCATGGCAGTTACTTTTTGGCTTCCTGTATGAATCACATCAATCACTTGCGTCAAACAATAAATTGAAATAATGGTAAAGAGCGCACTCTCCCAATTGTACATCACACCGGCAATTAAAATAATCAACATGTTCATACCAAACATTAAACTGCCGACTGACTTACCTGTAGTTTTGCCGATTACCAACGCAATCACATCCAAACCACCAGTGGTGAAACCAAATTTCAAGCAAAGACCGGCGCCAATTCCCACAAGGACACCACCAACAATTGAATTCATCAAAGCATTATCTGTCACAATAACTTGTGGTACTAACATGGTGATGATTGAAATAGATGAGACCGTTAAAAAACTATAAATCGTCGCTGAACGACCTAATTTTACCCAGCTAATAATAAAAATAGGAATATTCAAAATAAAAATTAATAAGCCCGTATCCACTTGAATGCCTATATACATCTCAAATGCGCCTGAAACCAATTGGGAGATTCCATTCATTCCCGCTGAGAAGACATTGGCAGGAATTAAAAACATATTTAAAGAAATCGCTGACAGCACCCCTGTCAAAAGAATCACTGCAATTTTCGTTATTAACTCATTTTCCATTAACCATGAATAGCCTCGCCTCATGTCATACCCCCTCAAATATATCCTAGCTAAGAATATCAGGTTGTTGAGGGGATTAACAGTCTTTTGAATCATTTTCCTGAAAATTCTTTTGCTTTTTAGACGAGACCTTGTTATTCCTGAATTTCTTGAAAGAAGCCTGATGCAATTTCACATTAAACTCTCATTTTTGTTTACAGTCTTTCCTTTATAGTTTTATCATTTCATGATACTATTGATTAAAAGAACGCTGTCAACCGACATCAAGCTTTAAAGCAATCTCTTCTTACCAATGAAAAGAGTGATTGACTTATAACGACAAGGAGGAATTTTATTTGGCAAAAGAAGCAAGTTTTGATATTGTCTCTGAAATTAACATTGAGGACGTAAAAAACGGCATGGCCGTCGCCCTTAAAGAAATTAAAAATCGCTTTGATTTTAAGGGGTCTATTGCAGACATCAAGTTAGAAAAAGAAAAATTATTGATCGTGGCGGAAGATGACTATAAAGTAGAACAAGTAAAAGATGTCCTTTTTTCAAAACTGGTTAAACACGGTGTCCCCATTAAAAACATTCAATTTACTAAAAGCGAAAAGGCCCTTGGTGGCAATGCCCGCCAATATGGTGAACTTGTTAGTGGTATCGACCGTGATAACACGAAAAAAATCACCACGGCGATTAAAAATTCTAATTTAAAAGTAAAAGCAACGATTCAAGACGACAAAGTTCGTGTCTCAGGTAAAAGTCGTGATGACTTACAAGCTGTTATGGCTTTGTTAAAAGACGTCCAACTACCAATTGAGTTACAATATACCAATTACCGTTAATCAGAAAAGCTTCGCGAATCGCTGCCGTTGTTCTTATTGTTTTAGCAATTAGAGACAAAGGACAACGAAGTCAGCCTTGAAAGAAAAGAGGAAAATATTTAAATGATGCTGCTACGCTTCGCTTCGATGTCCGCTATCGCTAAATGCTCTTCGATGCCCCTTATTTCTAAGCCAATAAATTGGCAAGAATAATGGCTAAAGCATTAAGCATAGAGGCTTTCCGAACCTTCAATTCTTAGTGCTTTAGCACTTAGAAATTGATGAGATCGAAGCGGAGAGCCTAAACTCTTGCAGGTTTGCTTGCTTAGAAGTTTAGGACAACGAAATTTATGTAGTGGTTGATGAGCTAAGCTAGACACCGACTACGATATAGAGAAAGTCATATACTTCCCTATAAAATGGACATTAAAAGAAGATCATTAGGAAATTTTCTAATGGTCTTCTTTTTTCTTGCAATCAGTCACAAAGAATGTTAACCTATATAAAAATGAGGTTAACAATAGAAAGTGAGTGGTTAACATTCGAAACAAACAGTTAAAACAATTAATTATCAATGCACAATTTGCGGTGGTCATCGGCATTATTGCCCAGTTCACCATTCCTCTAGGGATTGTCCCTCTTACTGGCCAAACCTTCGCCATTGGGATTGTAGCAACGATTTTATCGCCGATTAACAGTACCATCGCTGTTTTAGTTTACTTATTAATGGGAATTATCGGTTTGCCTGTTTTTGCTGGCTTTAGCTCTGGTATCAGCATTTTATTTGGCCCTACTGGCGGTTATTTAGTTGGTTTTATTTTTAATACCCTAGTCACTGGTTTTATTCTGCAAAAAACACGTTACACCCCTTTTTGGGCAATACTTGCTAATAGCGTAGGCGCACTGGTAACCTTATTCTTTGGTACTATGTGGTTAAAAATTGCCGCGGATATGACATGGACCGTGGCGATTAACAGTGGCTTTACAGCCTTCATTATCCCCGGCATCATTAAAGCCGTGGCAGCAGCCTTTGTGGGACTATTCGTTCGTAATGCTCTTATAAAGGCGCGTATAGTGGCTTAAACAGCAACAGGGTGGGACTCGGTCCCACCCGTTAATGTTTTCAAGAAGTTTGTGCGATAGCGCTCCAAACCTTTACTTGCTTTACTGTCAGGCACTACGTGTTTCGCCTTACCTCACTCTCATTAATTTCTATAGACTACCTTTGTTCTATCGTTTTGAATGCATAGAGACAAGGGACAACGTTGTGTCTCCCGAGAGAATTGAAGGTCTACACATTGAAATTTATTCTTATTGCGTTACTTTGTTGTTCCTCATCTCTAGCGAATAACGGCCGCCTTTAGAAACAGAGAATAGGGGCATCAAAATCGGAACGAATTAACACTTCATAACTTCTTTGATACTCAGAGCTTGTGTTTATCTGCGACGAGTCGTCCTGCGAGGAAACAAAACAACGTTTCTTCTCATTACCAGCCACCTGAGAAGCCTCCGCCTCCGCTGGATCCTCCACCAAACGACGCCCCACCGCCACTGGAACTGCTACTAGAGTAACTTGACCAAACCATGGCCTGTTGCATGTAATAACTACCAATCATCATTTGATCTAAATCAGAGATAGCTTGACGGCGATAGCTGGATTCGATACTACGACGCTTTTTCTTCGCTTTTTCATACATCTTTGCCATTGTGACTTGGCTTAAAAGATCTTTGTCAACCGCATCCTCTTCAGCTAAATTACGACCTTCTAGTAAAAAATAGGTCATTAAAGCAATCATCAACCGTTCATCCACTCCATCTTTAAAGGAAATCCTAATCCCCTGTAAATAGGCAGTGACAGCCTCTTTAACGATCCCTTTATTACGTTTCGTAATAGCTAATGAACGCTTGTGTTTCGCCGTTAATTCAACTATATAAGGTTCAATTAACTGATGACCTTCATTCGTTAATAAAGGATTTTTTTGCAATGGGTCTGCGGTAAAAAGCTGATTGCCATATCTCTTGACTAGTTGGTGAATATGAGCGTTCTCCAGATAGACGTCCACGTCGTAATGAGCCACTTTTTGATGACTAGACCAGTAGCCAATAATCCCGTCTTCTATCAAATATGTAGCCAATATATTTTTCAAATAGTCATCATCTTTTGACAATTGACGACTATTTGATCTGCGAATTAATTTTGTTGCCCCATATTTAGAGAGCTGGTAATCTTTAATCCCCTTCTCGCCAGTGATCGTGCTTAAGCCTGATCCAGCTGTTGGTCGACGATAAACCCGTACGTTCAACTTGGGACTGATAAACCGCTCGAAACGATGTTGAATGGCTTTCTTACGCAACAGATAGACTATCATTGCGAAGATAATCACAAGACCTAAGCTGGCAAAACCGAGTAAAACTACTTTTAGCACTTGTTGATTCTTAATTTTCTGGTTCTCTATAGCTGCTACTGAAGCTCCGTAGTTACCGTAACGCTCTTTGACTAGTTGTTCAATGTTTCGAGTAACTCCCATAACTGCTTGGCGATAATTTTCCTGATCAAGAAAGTCCTTGACCTTGTCTGTGATAACCTCTTCTTTCATACTGTCTGTAATTACTGCCTCGACACCATATCCCGTTTCTAAGCGAAACTCACGATCGTCAAGGGAAATCACAAACAGAAACCCATTATCCAAGTCTTGATTCCCCACACCTAATTCTTGAAATTTTGTTGCGGCATACTGTTCTATACTATCGCCATTTAATTTCTTAAGGGTAACAACTGCATACTGGGGTTGCCCCTCCAATTGTTTAAACGTTGATTCATTTAAATCATGTATGTAACGCTTGTCATCTTCTGTCAGAATCCCCGCTTTATCTTCCACAAAGATTGTTTCTTCTCCATAAACAGTGGGGCCAATTACCAGTGATAAACCAAACAAGACAACAAGCAATTGTAAATATCTAGTTAACTTTTTCATTGTCCTCATCTCCTCGTCCTTGCTACAAAACCTTAAATTAGCTGTAGTCATTAATTTTCCAAATCAACAACTGGTGCGCTTTCCGCCTCTTTATCAGCTTCAAAAAAGACTTTCTGATCAAAGCCTGCCATCTTGGCAAAAATTGATTTAGGGAATTTTTTTATGGTAACGTTATATTCCTTAACTGCTGTGTTGTAACGATCACGTTCCACAGAAATACGATTTTCAGAGCCCTCTAATTGTGTCATTAAGGTTTTAACATTTTCATTTGATTTTAGTTCAGGATAGTTTTCCATGACAACTAAGAGTTGAGATAAAGCACCTTCCATCGCTGTATTAGCAGTTGAAACATCTTTAACTGATTTAGCCCCAGCCATTTTTGTTCGTGCCTCGGTAATGGAGGTTAGCACTTTTTCTTCATGTGCCATACTTCCTTTTACTGCATTCACTAAGTTAGGAACCAAATCGTAACGACGCTGTAACTTAGACTCTACATTTGCCCATTGACTTTCAACCTCTGCCTCTTTACTGATAATGCCGTTGTACGACACCACACTGGCAACGATCAAAGCAATAACAACTAACACTACGACAAGTAACCCTGTTGTTTTTTTCGCTTTCATTTTCCATTTCCTCCTTTTTAACTTATGAGTCCGGTGGCCACTATCGGTAAGTGCTCAAGTACTAACCATAGGGACTCTTCTTTAATTCTAAGATTTAACTGTAACAAATATATCTAAATATTTCTTTTTCATTACAATTAGTTTTCTTATTGTGACAAGTATACCTCTAGATCAAAATAAAAAAACCAGACCAAAGTCTGATTTTTTACATGATTATTTCATATTTATGTGAAATTGTTCCATTGTTTCTCATTTAACAGTGGATTTTGCTAAAAATCATTGCTAAAAAAGTCTTCACTATGAGTAGATAGCTCCCATTTACTTGCTTTTTTATCCAGATATTTCCAATACTTAGCAAATAGTTTAGGCAACTCTGGTTTAAAGTATTTAACAGTATGCTCATCCCACTCAGTATCCATATTACGGTCATAGGTGATTTGATGGTACAGCACATTTTGCTCGACTTGGGACAGAGAATATTCTTCCAAATAATTAAAGTAGGCATCTTCTGCGTCTATTTGGCTGTTATGACGAGATATTTTAGCCATTAAGACATCCTGCCCCACATACATCACTTCTTCAAATCTTGCTACATAGTGTTCTGGCTGTGACACTACCAAATCAGCCAAATTGTCCACATGTTCCAACATTTCAAAATAATACTCTTCTCCCATAGAAATTAGCCACGCACGAAACGTATCAAAATGATCATCACTACATTCACCCTTGTTTAAAATAAATGCCCCTGCCCATAATTTCTCCTTATTGGCTAACTCCATATAAGCATCAAAATAATTTTCCCAAAGAGCCACATCTTCCATTGGCAGCATCTCCAACTGGAAGGCAAGCTCCTCCAAATAAGACGCCATCGTATGATGATAAGTTTCTATTGTCGTTCTAATAATTGCCCAAAACTTTTCTTGATTCATCTCTTTGCCCTCCACTCCTTCACTATCCCTTAACTAAGTAGGCTATTACGTCTCACGATCAAGAGAACGAATTTCCTGATAGCCATACTTTTCATACACATTCCTTTACCCCCGACTAACGTCATTAGAACATAACCGTTAACTTATTGACTTAACACAAAGACGCCAATAATGATTAGCGTAATGGCTATTAGTTTATTACGAGTCAACTGTTCCCGAAAAACAAAAACCGAAATCATGGCAGTCCAAACATAAGATAAAGACGTCATTGGAAAAACAACAGAGTATTCAAAGGCGTCTAATAGAATAATATTTGTTACCGCACTCAACATGTAGAAAAAAAGTCCCAAATAGGCCGCCCCTGACCGTAAAACATTGGCAACACTTAATTCCGACATCTGATTCATCGCTTTCTTTAGATAAAGGGCGCCGATACTCCCTGTCAGAGTCGTTGTAAGCAATAAGAAAAAACCAATGAACCAATTCATTAGCCCTCCCCTTTCTTTCCTTCAGTATTAAGCAACGCCGCTCCAACAATAATTAAGATCGTCCCGATAAGTTTATTCAACGTGATGGTTTCTGCAAAAAAAAGAGAACCAAAGACCATCGTTAAAGCAAACCCAACACTCATCATAGGCTGTAAAATTGAAACCTCACCAAATCGGAAAGAAATCATCATAAAAACCATCGCTGCTACGGAAATGACTAAGCCTAAAAGCACTATCAAAATACCCTTTAAACTCTGCATATCGCCGATTTTCCAAAATACCTGACTTAAACTATTTAAAGTGGCTGCCATACAAATTAACAGGATAGCCGTTGTCCAATTTTTCTTTTTTGATTCTGCCATGTCACTCTCTCCATTCTTTCATGCCTTCTCTATTAATAGTAACACAAGACTGGTTTATCTGTATAGAAACCTCAGATATTATTGAGAGATGTTATCAACTGTATGACGCACTTGGTCAACCATTATAACACTTAAATTAGATGTTTACTCAAGTCATTGAAGCAATTGCCCTAGTACCAAACTTTTATCACAAGGAAATTCAGCGAAAAAAAACTCAACTGAGGTTACTGACATTAGCGGGATTTTGGCTGTAGATCCTTCTAATGGCCATAACTTGCATCTGACTTAATACTTGTAGGAAGAATTGATAATATGAAGATTTACTGTGATATGTCCATGAAGGTTAGGAAAGTTTTTAAAATCACAAGGTTAAAACCAAAGGAAAACGACCTTTAAACGTCTTCAAAGACAGATGTTGCACCCACGGCAAAAACAAAATAAAAAGGGCTATTTATAAAAATAGTCAGCCCAGTTATTTCCCAGGTTCCCTTCTAATAAAAAATCAACACCTTACTAAACGCTTGATTCAGTTAAATCTCTATACGCCTTCGTAAAAAGAGTTCAACGAAGTAAACATGCTTCACTGAACTCTTTTTTATTCCAATTTCTCAATCACGTCACGGGTTAAATCGCTGGCCTTCATCATTTGCTCAATCAGTACGCCTATTTCTTTTAAATTCCTGACCATTTGCAGTTTGCCTTGTTCTATTCTTTCTTCTCTACTTTTCTCTAAACCCAACTTCATTCCACGTCTCTCACTTGTAAGTAAGATCCACTTTTGGGTTTCATGGGCTTTCTCTGCTAAAATGACCATTTCCAATTCCCTTCCGGTGTCCATTATTCTTGAGCGATAAATCGCCAAGGGTAGGGGCCACTTTCGTCAAGTTTTGGCGACGAACTTGTTCGCAGTCGTCTTTAATGTTATCTGGGGCATCTAGTCCGACCTTTCCTTTTACGAAAAAGTCAATCCAATGATTAACATTTGATGCCATCTTCGTCTTCTTAACTAACTCAAAAAACGTAATAATCAGTATCTCTGCTCCCTTTTCGTCTAAAAATTTACGCTTGCCTCGTTTACTACGAAGGACAAAATGATCTAAGGGAAACTCATCGTCAAACAGCATGAAATTCAAAATAGTGATTCTTTGTATGGATTCCAGCGAATCGTATTTTGTTTGCTTAGTCGGTCGGTTCCTTTGATTGACTTTGCCATACATGGCCCGATAGCGCTCGACAGTATATTAAAAGAACGAGAAGCTTCCCAGCTTAAGATTGGTGAAAAGTATTGGAATCAAGGTGAAGTGGTTCAAATCCAGTCCTTTGATGGATTGCAGTTAAACGGACGACTTATTATAGGCAAACCAACAGCTAAATGGGTCCTGTGTTTTCACGGCTACCGCACAAGTGGTAAAGTCGATAATGGCTTCATCAGCAGCCATTTAATCAGCCAAGGGTATAATTGTTTAATTGTGGACCAACGCGCTCACGGTGATAGTCAGGGCCGCTACTTAACCATGGGCTGGCTGGAACGACTGGATGTCCTAAGTTGGACCGATTTTTTAATCAAGACACAGACTCCAAAAGAAATTATCTGGTTTGGAGACTCAATGGGGGCAGCTACTGTTTTAATGGCCAGTGGCGAATCTGTTCCACCAGTTGTACATGGCAAAATAGCTGATTGTGGTTATACATCTATTCCTGATCTGTTCCACTACTTATTGAGCTCTGCTTTTAAGGTACCTTCATGGGTGCCGATCTTGCCTTTTTTTAATCTTATCGTCAAAAAAAATTGGGATTTAGCATTTACGATGCATCAGCTTATGAGCAGCTAAAAAAGAATCACTTACCGGTGCTTTTTATCCACGGTGATGCCGATACCTTTGTTCCTCTTTCAATGTCAGAAAAAAATATGACCGTCACTGAAGACAAGGAATTAGTGGTGGTGAAAGATGCCCCACACTTTTCTTCAATCCTCTTTGATCCAAAGTTATACTTTCACTCAATCGATGCCTTTTTACGAAGGGTTACTAGCTCCCAGTGAGATTTGATACTAAAACAAAAAAGACTCTAGTCAGAGTCTTTTTTTATGTTTTTTTCTCAAATTTACTGTGACAGCTTGGACAAGTAATCATGATTTTGCCACGGTTCCGTGGCACTCTAATATGTTGCTTGCAGTTACTGCAACTAAAATAACGATAGTCTTTACGATACTTAAACTGATTGAACCTAAGCACAAATGGCTTTTTAACTCTCGTCCACCAAGCCAAATATTTTTGATTTTCATTACTGCGAACGTATATCTTTTTCGACAACAATCGGTAATAAGCGATCACCATTCCGATTAAGACCACTGTACTGATGATCGAGCTTCGCACAAAAAGGTTGACGATTATTAAGGCAAACGCTGCATATAACAGGTGCTTACTCAATATATCAAAGCGACCATAGCGCCCCCTCATAAACTGCATTAACTTTAACTGCCACTTTTGTTGGCTCTTTCCCATAAAATCCCCTACTTTTCATCTATTACTTCAATTGTAACGGTCTTTTGACCAAGAATCAAACAACAAATTAGGAATAATCTATGACTTTTTCATGGCTTATTATAACTCTTTAAGAACAACTCGCTCAAGCTAGACACCACTTACCTCAAATAGATCAAAATACGCTTAGCTAACGCAGTTAGACCTTCCCAAAACAACCTCAACCACAAGCAAGTGTCGCTTGGCCATTCCAGATAATTAAATGTGTGATTAACTAGAGGACTAAATGAGCCTTAGCTCACTTATTTTGAAAAAAAATGTCACTTTTTTGCTATACTTATAATAGAATTTAATTCAATTAAGAAAATTGTCAATATTTTACAATTAATCGTCTGTTTTTTATGGTATTCTATTAAAATCAACAGCTTAAAGGAGGAAACAAATGCTAGAAGAGCGACATTTATACATGGACCGTGATTTAGGAATAGAATATTGCACCTTTATTAACTTGCCTCAATCATTTCCTAGCCACTGTCATGATTACTATGTGATTGGCCTGATTATCAAAGGGTACAGACAATTAACTTGTCGGCAAGAGGTCTCAGAACTAGCTCCCGGGGATTTATTTGTTCTAAACCCTTACGACCCACATGCTTGTGCTCAAATCGGGACCATCCCACTGGATTATCAATGTTTGCATGTTTCCCCCAAAAAAATGAAGGAATTAACTGGAATAGAGATCATTTTTAACGACAATGTGATTCGCTCACGCACTGCCAAAAAGAGGATAAAAGCCTTGTTTCAAGGAATTTTAGCAGAAGAAAACAAAGCGACAAAAGAGGACTTATTCTATATACTCCTGAGTACTTTCCCCACTCGGGTAGATCAGCCTGAATCCCCTTTATCGATTGTTCAACAAAAAACCATCAATCAGGTAGTGACATATATGACTAACCATTGTCAAAATAAATTAACCTTGGATCAATTAGCCCATATTAGTGAACTAAATAAGTTTACCCTTATTCGTCTTTTTCTTAAGGGTACCGGCTTAACTCCCTACCAATACCTTGAAACCATCCGAATTACCAAAGCAAAAGATTTGTTAAGAAAACAAACAAACTTGTTAGACATTAGTTTTAACTTAGGCTATAACGACCAAAGTCATTTTTCTAATGCCTTTAAAAAATTAACTGGCCTCACACCTAAACGTTATCAGAAGACTTATACATAAGATTATCGATTGGAGACACTACAAATGAAAGAAACCAACCACATTAACAAACATACTAGCCTAGGCCATATGGCTGCCTTAATTACGATTTTTCTCTGGGGAACCACCTTTATCTCAACAAAATTTCTGTTAGCTTATATCAGCCCATTAGAAATACTGGTTTTCCGGTTTGTCCTTGGCTGGCTGGTTTTGCTCGTCATCGCACCAAAATTACTAAAAACCACCAATTGGCGTGAAGAATTACTCTTTGTAGGAGCCGGGTTAACTGGGGTCACCCTTTATTTCTTATTGGAAAATATCGCCTTAACGTATACCCTGGCTTCTAATGTCGGTGTAATTGTGGCTATTACGCCCTTCTTTACCGCTCTTTTAGCCTCCTTATTTTTAAAGGAAGAAACACTTCGATTGAGTTATTTCATTGGTTTTTTGATTTCATTGATGGGGATTTGTGTGTTAAGTTTCAGTGGCGGTGAGATTAGCTTTAGTTCCATTGGGGATGTATTGGCCGTTTTAGCTTCTATTTGCTGGGGCTTTTATTCCATCTTAACGAAAAAAATCAGTAACTTGGGGTATTCCAATATATTAACCACTCGTCGAATTTTCTCATACGGCATTCTGTTTATGCTAGTGGCCATGCCCTTTCTGGGATTTAAGCCCCAGCTCGCTCATTATACGCAAACGGTAGTCTGGGCTAACTTACTTTTTCTCGGGATTGGTGCTTCAGCTTTTTGTTTTATTTCATGGAATTATGCCGTCAAAGTGATTGGCGCCGTTAAAACCAGTGTTTACATCTACTTAGTACCCGTTGTTACCGTGACATTTTCTGTCTTAATTTTACATGAACCATTGACTTTGCCAATGGTCATTGGAATCGGCTTAGCAATTGTTGGCCTCCTTGTTTCTGAACGAAAATAAACAAGCTGGGACATAAAGTCCTTTTGTTTCCTCGTTAGACAACTCACAGATAAACAAATGTTCCGAGCACTATGCAAGCTTCGATACCTTAATGCTCTCCCTTTGACACCAAAAGCTAAAATAAACGTCATTCTTTTTCCTCTTTTCATTTTTATTTGAAGGACTTTCATTACAACGTTTAGATTCTAATTTCCTATACACAGACTCGCAGTCCTTGAGGCTATTATCCCTGCTTCCTTTCATCTTCGCTGTACTCTATTAATAAAAAATAATGGGTAAGGTATTCGACGGAATACTTTACCCACCAATCTTAATATGTTTTGTCTAAAGTATACTAAATCCTAAAGCCTCGCTGTCACGCTTAAACATGTTAACCGTCTCGATGGACAATTGATTTAGATCCATACCGACCATGCTCATCTTTGCTAAAATTTCTGGCGGACTAGTAATAATATCTGCCCCTACTTGATCAGCTTGGAAGATATTTAACAGTTCCCTAGTACTGGCCCACAACAATTCCGTTCCAGCTTTTCCACGACAGATCGTAACAGCTTCTCTCATTAAAGGAATAGGATCAATCCCTGTATCAGCAATACGGCCAGCAAAAACCGACACCACATTTGTCGTTCCCTCTGAAAAAGCCCCTACCGTTTCTTTGACTTGTTCAATCGTCATAATCGCTGTGATATTGAGAGAAACGCCTTGACTGGATAGGCGTGTAATCAATGGAATAGCAGATTCACCTTGGGTATTAACAATCGGAATTTTCACGTAAACATTTTTACCAAAACTAGCAATTTTTGCCGCCTCTTTTTCCATTTTAGCAAATTCATCGGCAAACACTTCAAAGGAAATCGGTAAGTCAGGAATCGCCTTAACCGCTTCCTTAGCAAAGGCCACATAATCCTTAACTCCTGCTTTTTTCATCAATGTAGGGTTGGTCGTAAAGCCCTCAGCTCGGCCACTCTGATAATCAGCCACCATTTTTTCTAACTCTGCACCATCTGAGTAAATCTTAATGTTTAAATCAGTCATCGTTATCCTCTTTTCTTCAATCTTCTATTTTATTATTAATAGCATACGGAGCTGGTCTCAAGATACTTGGTAAGATTAAGACCACCAAAATAGCCACTACAATACCATAGATTCCAATCGTTCCCATCCATTCTCCTAGTTTCCCTAAAAGAATGCCAATAATCGCAAAATCCACATCACCAAATGTCGTATTACCAAACCCTAGATTACCAAGAACCGGTAACAATAAGGCAGGCAGAAAAGCCAAAGCCAAACCATTAACAAAGGAACCAACAACGGCACCTCTTCGTCCACCAGTTGCGTTACCGTAACCCCCTGCCGTAGCACCGCAGAAGAAATGAGGCACAAGTCCTGGGATAATCAACACACCACCTACAGCCCCTAAAACAAACATGCCAATTAAGCCCCCGATAAAACTACTGACAAAGCCCAAAATAACAGCTGTTGGCGCATAAGGGAAAAAAACAGCACAATCGACTGCGGGAACAGCGTTCGGAATAACTTTTGTAGCAATCCCTTGAAAGGCTGGAATTAAATCTGCTAAAATCATTCGCACCCCAGCATAGACAATCGTTACCCCAACTGCAAACTGCAAACCACACATCATCGCATATAAATAAGGTGACTTGCCTCCTGCCAAGGTTGACACAAAGTCAGGCCCAGCAGCAATAGCTGAAACAAGGTAAAAGATCACCATCGTCAGAGCTGTCGAAATGGTTGTATTCCGCAAGAAACTCCATTTTTCAGGAACCTTAATATCTTCGGTGCTCTGACTACCTTTGCCAACAACCTTGCCAATTGCCGCCGATAAATAATAACCAATACTACCAAAATGGCCCATAGCGACTTCATCTCCGTCAGTGACCTCCAGTGTATACTTCTGACCGATGGCTGGAGAAATAGCGCTCCAAGCCCCCAAGAAGAAGCCACCGATGACAATTAGCTGCCAACCACTTAAACCTAAAGCCCCTAAAACCGCAGATAACAAGCAAGCCATAAAGAAACTATGGTGGCCAGTTAAAAAAACATATTTATAGCGGGTGAAACGAGCGATTAACACATTAAAAATCAGTCCGAAAATTAAAATGGTCATAGTTTCCACACCTAAAACCTCTTGGGCCACCGATGTCACCGCTTCATTATTAGGCACAACCCCTTTTATTTTGAAACCGAATTCAATCATTTGAGCCAAAGGATCTAAATTAGAGGAAATCACATTAGCTCCTGCCGCCAGCATTAAATAGCCCAAAATCGGCCCTAATGTTCCCGTTAAAATTTTATGACCAGGTGCTTTTAAAGCGATCAGACCTACCATGGCAATTAACCCCATTAGAATTGCTGGTTCACTTAGAACGTCCTTTAAGAATTCAAGTACAAACATTTTCCATCATCTCCTTCTATTGATTAGCTAATTCTTGTAACGTTGGTAACACATCTTCCGTAATTTTTTTCTTATTCATGTAACTACGAGTAAATACCACTTTTTGATCACCTTTAAAAATATCTGCAAATTCCTTCACCGTCACAAATAAGTCCGCTTCTTTTCCTACAGCTCCATTTGAGTCAATCGACTCCGCCGCAATCTCGATTCCATACTCCTTTGCAATTTCCTCAATCTTCATTTTTAACATCAAACTACTACCAATGCCATTACCACATACTGTCACGACTTTAATCATATCAACGACCTTCTTTCTTGTTTATAAATAACTAGTCAATCTATCATAGAGTTGATCAACGCTTGTTGCCTCAATTAAATTATCAATCGTGGCCTCTTCTTCCAGTATCTGAGACAACTGCTTTAACGCCGTTAAATGACTGACATTATCCACTGCCGCTAGGACAAAAATCAGTTGAACCAATCGCTCTTCGTCAAAGGGTTCATTCAAATTAAAATCCACAGGCTGAGATAACCGTAATAAACTAATTCCCAGTTGTTTCACCCCTTCCTCTGGTCGAGCATGAGGTACGGCTACTTTTGGGGCCAACACGATATATGGCCCCATTTTTTCCGTGCTAGCAATCATTGCATCGATATAATCCAGCGTGACATAATCCTTTCGCAATAAGGGTTCTGTTGCTTTAGCGATAGCCTCCTTCCAGGTATAGTGCTGATCTGTCAATGTGATAAACTCTTTAGTTAATAGTTCCGTCAACGTTTTTCCTCCTTCATTTAGCGACAAATTTGTTCCAAACATCCGCGCCGATAAGTCTTCAAATAAAGCTTTTTCATTGGTGATACTTGCATGTTTGGCGACCACTTCCAAAATGTCGTAAACACTTAACTCTCGGGTGTACTCGCTTAAATCAAAATCCTGCAAAACTTTAGATTTAAGCATCTGAACTTCTAAATAATTCAATATAGGTTTGGTAATATACAATTTTTTAGCGGTTTGGTAATAAGTAGTAGAAAAAATCATGTCGTAGTCTTCAATCTCAATTTCCCTCACCAAGTCCATTTGATGGACACGGTGAAAACTTATCATCGGGAAGATTTCTTTGAGATTACTGGTAAGTATCAAAGATGAACTGATACCATTGGGACAGATTGCCAGCGCCCGCAACGGTCGTCGTTCTGTTTTTAACCGTTCTAATTGACCACCAAAATGAATCGTAAAGTAGGCCACTTCATTTTCAGGTATCTGTTTCCCAAGGAAAGTGGCAAAAGGCTCTAATCCCTTTTCCACTAAATAAAAGAGCTCTTCGTATTGGCTTTTTATTTGCGGAGTATATGGATTTTCAAGGGAAATATTATAAGCAATTCGAAAATAAGCCGGGACCAAATGTTCAAACAAAGACTCTTCAATCGTGATGGAATGAAACTCAGTTCCCATTAAAGCTTGGACTCGTTGAATAATTTGACTGTTAATCTCCCATAACCCACTGTTGTCAACTAAGTGGGAATTTCCCTGTAAGGCTCCCAGCAAACGAATTGTAATAAATGTTGCTTCTTCAGAACTTGATCTGGCAAATTCCTCGGCAATCACTTTGCCAATCTGGTACAAAGGTTGGTTCATTATTTCCAACAACGTTTCTTGAGGATAACTCAACTTTTCCCTGACCTCCTGTTCCTTAATAAAAGCTAATAAATAAAGGATTTCCAGCAGTCGTTCTTCAACAAAGTTGACTTGAAAGGGTCTGGTCAGATGCTGTAACTCAAGATGAATCCCTTCGATATCCAATTTCTTTTGCCACATATTAAAAACTAATTCCAAGGCCCATTCTCCGGTGGTCAACTGCAATAATTGACTAATCGCATGTTCCGTTAATTGGCGGATGGACATCTCATCACCTACAAAGTGATACCCCTTTTGCCGGGTATAATGAAAGACCAAGTCATAGTCTTGCGCATAGCGTCGTAATTTCTTGACCTCTTCTAAAACCGAATTTTTACTCAATTGCAACAAGTCCTGAAAATGCTGGCCAGAAACTTCTTCTCCGCGAATAAACACATACAAAATCATGACATACAATCGCTCTTCCCGAATAAACACCTCTTTTCTTGATAATGACTGTTTGACATCCGGCCAGTTTTCTTTAAAGGCTTTTGGAATCAACAATTGCCCATCAGCAAGCTGAAAGGTCGGCGCTTTGACCGTTGTCAAGGCACCATTTAATTGATTGATCTCATACCACAATTTTTTCCGTGACATATTGTGCTTGCGAGCAATGTCGCGAACTGACTGGCCTTCGTCAGCAAGTAGAGCTTCAATAAAAAAAATAATTTCGTGATTAAACATCAGTCAATCCCCTCACTTACACTTTTATCCTACAGTAAAACGCTTACGATAACTACGCCTGTTGAGCCCTATCTCTCGGATCGACTAGCAACAAGGACTGGGGTCATCACGTCAATATGCTTTATCTTAGCTTAACTCATGCCAAGAGAGTTAGTATAACGCGCTCTTTTGTTTCTGATTAACTCTCACAATTGTTCCTGTTAGTCTTCTTTGCTATAATAAACCTAATCACCCAACATGGAGGTAAACAATGACCCCTTTTAATGATTCACAAATTCAAAGAACCTTTCATGACTTTCCTGAAAAATGCCAAGAACCTTTACTCACGATTCGTGAACTGATTTTTACAACAGCTAGCGAGCTGCCGGCGATTGGTACCATCAGTGAAAGTCTCAAATGGAACCAGCCTTCTTATGCCACTTCAAAAAAAGCGGGCAGTCCCTTTCGATTAGGAACCACAGACACAGAACAGGTGGCCCTTTTTTTTCACTGTCAAACGACCTTGGTGGAAACCTTTAGAGGATTATTTAATGACCGTTTAATGTTTACAGGGAATCGAGGAATTCTTTTAGACCCAGATAAACCTTTACCAATTAAAGAATTAAAATTTTGTATCGAATCTGCCTTGACTTACCATGTACACTCAAAAAAATGATTTACCAAGTCATTCTTCTAACTAAAAGGAGGTCTTTCCGATTAAACTTCAGCAATTGCGATACATGATTGAAGTGGTTCAAGCTGGTTCTTTTAATAAAGCAGCTAAACATCTCTATATCTCTCAATCAACCCTCTCAACAACAATCAAAGAATTGGAAAATGAAATTGGCATCGATCTGTTTATTCGCACCAATACTGGTATTTCCTTGACAGTGGATGGTATTGAATTTTTAGGTTATGCCCGTCAAATCGTTGAACAAACTCAATTACTGGAACAACGCTATTTAAATAAAAAACCAGCTAAATCTCTATTTTCTGTTTCAACTCAGCATTATGCTTTTGCTGTTAATGCCTTTGTGGAGGTCATTCAAACTGCTGGTGGTGACGAATACGAGTTCACCTTACGGGAGACTAAAACCCATGAAATCATCGATGACGTAAAAAATCAACGGAGTGAAATCGGAATTCTTTACAAAAATGACTTTAATCGCAAAGTCATTGAAAAATTACTAAAGGAACATCATTTAGTCTTCCACCCTTTGTTTGAAGCCCATCCTCACGTTTTTATTAGCAGTGTCAATCCCTTGGCTAAACAGGATTATGTCACTCTCGAAGATTTGGCCGCCTATCCCTATCTTTCCTTTGATCAAGGTGTTTATAATTCATTTTATTATTCAGAAGAAATTTTAAGTACCATTGATCATCCAAAATCAATTCGTGTCAGCGATCGAGCCACTCTTTTTAACCTGTTAATTGGTCTAAATGGCTATACGATTTCAACCGGTATCCTAAGCACTGCCTTAAACGGCACCAATATTGTGGCCCTTCCATTAAAAGTCAATGAGCTGATCCAAGTTGGTTGGATTGGAAATGCTAAAACGCAATTAAGTCGGTTAGGCGAACTCTATATCTCTAAGCTAACTACCATACTGGCTGAAGACCAACTCAGTTAATCAGGATAGCCTGTTATCTCTTTTACCGATAACAGGCTATCCTGATTTCATATTACATAATACTGGTTATTTCAGGCTATAATACGATAACTACTAAAATTGGAGTGATGAGATTGACAACAAATCTGACAAACCGAATCCTACCCCCTTTTCGCTATGACGTTGTGGGCAGTTATTTAAGACCAGCATTCTTAAAGGAAGCGCGTGCCGATTTTACTGCTGGTAAAATTGATCAAGAAACCTTGACACAACAAGAAAATCAAGCCATTGCTGAACTTGTTCAGCAACAAAAAAAAGCCGGGCTACAAGTTATTACCGACGGAGAATTTCGGCGTAGCTGGTGGCATCTGGACTTTATGTGGGCATTAAATGGTGTTGAAAAAGTGGCTATTGAAAAAGGCTATGAATTTAATGGCGAGGTTACCCGAGCCGAAAGCGCTCGTTTAACAGGAAAAATTTCAGGAGAGCAGCATGCTTTTGTTGATCATTTTGTCTTTCTTCAACAATTTGCCGAAGCTGGGATTGTGCCGAGACAAACGATTCCTGCCCCCGCACAATTTTTAAAAGAACTGCAGCGGCCTGATAATCAGGCGGCCACAACTGCAATCTATACTAGCGAAGAGGAGTTAATCTCTGACATAGCTGCAGCCTATCAACAAGTTTTTCACGATTTATACAATCAGGGATGCCGCAATATTCAACTGGATGACTGCACGTGGGGGATGATGGTTGATCCGTCTTACTCAAGCAATGGATTACAGAATAACGGCCACACCTGTAGCTGCGGCAAACAGTCATCCCTTCGGAACGAGGCTATCGATTTAATGGCTGAACAATGTTTAGCTGTAAATAACGCTGCCCTAGCCGATTTACCCCAAGATTTAATCATGACCACTCATGTTTGTCGAGGAAATTATCATTCAACTTGGGCTTCAAGTGGCGGCTATGAGCCAATCGCAGATGTCTTATTCGCTCGAGAAAACGTCAGTGCCTATTATTTGGAGTTTGACACGGAACGGTCCGGTGATTTTTCACCTTTGGCTCATGTTTCTGATGACAAATACGTGGTATTAGGCTTGGTTTCCTCTAAACTTGGTGAACTAGAAGAACCATCTGAGGTCATTAGCCGAATCAAAGAAGCTACCAATTATGTCCCTCTTGAGCGACTTTGTCTCAGTACTCAGTGCGGATTTGCTTCGACAGAGGAAGGCAACATTCTAACTGAGGCTCAGCAGTGGGCAAAAATCGCTTTTGTTAAAGAAGTGGCCGAACTGGTCTGGGAAGATAAACAAACTGCGATATAAAGTTGGTTGGACCCCAGATAAACACATGCTCGGAGCACTACGCAAGCTTCGATACCTCAACTTTCTTTGATCTGATCAATCGCTAAACGCTGCCGTTGTTCGAGCATTTTAATTCGTAGAGACAGGGGTCATCGAAGAGAGTAGGCTTCTGGAGCGCGTCGATGGCACACTGTTCGTAAAAATATCGGAGGCTGGGTCTATTGTCCCAGCCTCTATTCGATTTCAATATCCATAGACAATTGCCTCTTATTTTGGCATATCAAGAATAGTCAATCGCCATGATTGACATGACTTTACCTATTCTCTTCATTAGTCATGAGTTTTTTTGCTTGAGTCCCAACGACAATATAATAGACTGCACTGATCATCAGGTAGAAAAGTGGTATTAATGGTAAAATCAGGAAAAAGGTTTCCATGACAACCATTCCGACAAGTTGTAGGCCTTTGTAATCCCAAATGGTTGGTGCCAAGTACCAAGAAAAAATCCCTTTATATGATGGCTGAAGAATCATGACATAAATAATTCCTAGGATTCCTGTTGCTAAGGCTCGTTTATAAAGACGCTTGTAGCGAGCATTTCTTGATGTATCATCGGAAAAAATATCTGAATCGTGTTTCATATTAGCCACTGGTAAAAAAATGTGAATGCCACTTCTTTGACTACCACTGACGTGTTGCCAGCCGCTGTCTTCAAACAACGTTAAATAAGCAATATAGTCGGCTTTCCTTTTAAATGTCTGATAATCAATTCTATAATTTCTTGCTTCTGGGTTGATTGTCTCAAAGGTATACCTATCCCATGAATTATAATTAACTAATCCCCACCCTTGTTCTGCCATCTCTTTTAAATAGTGCTCTTCTTTCTTCATATCAATGATTGTTCTAAATTGTTTCATTTATATCATTCTCCCCTAATAGTTTATCAGCAATGACGACTAATTGTTTTAATCGTTCTGTTTCAAATTGCAACACTTCTTTTCCATTATCAGTTAATTGGTATACTCGTCTCCTCTTATCATCGCCTGGCACTTCACGAATCAACTTCTGTTTTAATAAGTTTTCAGTTGCTCCATACATTGTCCCAGCCGCAATACGTACTCTTCCGTAACTTAATTCCTCGACTCTTTGCATCACTGCATATCCATGAGATGGCTCAATTAGTGAGACCATTATGAAGAAGGTTGTTTCTGTTAGTGGTAATAATTTATTTAAACTCATATAACATCATCCTCTCTATATAGTTGAACTGTACAACTAAACTATATACCGTCAAACTGTATAAATCAAACTTTTTTCAAAAAAACGAAGGCATTCACAAATCTGTAAGTTCCTATTCAAATGTAAAGCCTTGGCGCACTAGACTCTGAGAAAAAAAAAAACAGACAATTTCTTATCTGTTTTTTGTGGCTATACGGGACTTAGTTTCAATTCTTTTAAACAGTTGTTCTGTCCGCTAATGTCATTTCAAGTAAGGTGATATAACGGTGGCCTAACTCAGATAGACCTCCCTCTTGCTTTTGAATCCATACGATTTGATGCTGTTGAATGCTGTCAATTGGAATAGAAACCAGTACGTCTCTAGTAATTGAACTACTCATAATCCCTGAACCAGTCAGATAACTCTTTGAGCCAATTAATATATTAATGGCGCTAGTTCGGTCGCTGACGATGACTTTTTTGGCGTGATTCTGTAACTCGAGGGGCTCTTCGGCAAACTGACTACCGGTATCCTCTGCTTGTTCAAAAGTGATGGCAGGATAGTCGCTTAATTGCTGATAAGTCACTAACTTCTCCTTGGCCAAAGGATGAGATTTCCCTACATAGACATGTGGCTGAAAATCCAATAAGCTAGTTGACACAAGGTTTTCGCGCTCAAACAGCCGATATAGAACCTTTGAATTAAACTCACTAATATAAACGATGCCCATCTCACTAATATTGTTGGCCACATCTTCAATGACTTTTTTTGTGTCTGTTTCTAAAAAACGGTAAGAAAAACTCTCTGATGTGGATTCATTGATCAATTTCGCAAAAGCCTCTGAAGCGAAATCATAATGTTGACTGGAAACTGAAAAACGATTTTTTCGCGATTTACGATTGACATAGGTTTCTTCAATAAGAGTTAACTGAGCAAGAAGTTGTCGCCCGTATTCAATAAATTCTGCTCCTTCAAGAGTCGGTTTCATACCTCGCTTGGAGCGAGTAAAGATCGCTAAATCAATCTCCTCTTCCAACTCTTTAATCGCCGTCGAAATCGTTGAGGGTGCCACAAAAAGCCCTTTAGCTGCTTCATTGATGGTCCCGTATTTAACAATCGAATCCATGTACTTAAGTTGTTGAATGTTCATAGCGTTAGCCCCTTGTATCTGTCAGTAGCGTCACTAACAGGTTGATACTTCATTATACACGATTAAGTCTCTCAGATAAAACTACTGACTTTCTGAAAGGCTACATTTACGACCAATCTCCTAAATGGCGACTCCCTTTAACCCAAAAATAGCCAAGGAACTGATAACAGCCCTTGACTAATTTATGACTCATTTTTCAGTGATGCTACTAAATTTCGAATCAACAGAACCGTTTGTTCAAAGGCGTGTTTAGCGGCTAACTCAATGTTATCATCAAATGCTTGAGGGGCATCTTTCCCTGCGATATCAGAGATTCCCCGAATATTTAACACCGGAATATCATAAAAACTGGCCACTTGAGCAATTGCTGTGCCCTCCATATCCGAAGCTAATGCCCCTGGAAATAACGTCTTAATCTGAGTCACCTGAGACAGGTTGCTCATAAAAGAGTCAGCAGTTACCACTAGCCCATTAAGCCGCTGATATCCCTCAGGCTGGGGCAAGCCCTCTATTTGCTTTAACCATTCCTGACTGACCTCATAACTGGCCGGCATCTGAGGTACTTGCCCTAATTCATAATCAAAGCCTGTTGCATCGACATCACTGTAACGAAAAGACGAGCCAACTACCACGTCCCCTACTGCCAAGCGGTTAGAAAATCCACCAGCCGAACCGGTATTAATAATAATATCCGGTCCGATTTGTTCACATAAAATGGCGGCTGTGCTACCAGCATTGACTTTACCAATCCCTGTTTCAACTAAAAATAGCTGATACCCTTGAGTGTCACTAACTTCTTCAATTTTAATTTTTCCTCTGTGAAAACAAGTGGTTGCTTGATAAAAAGAGCGAAAAGGGCTCAGCTCTTCCACCATGGCTGCGGCTATTGCAATTTTCATTGAACAGCCTCCCACAAAGGCGTAATCTCTTCTTGAACGTCAATCTTCGTTCCACCAAAGTTCTCTTTGATATAGGTCTTAACTTCCTCACTATGGAACAAAGTCGCCAGTTTTTGCAGCTCTTTATCCTCTTGACGATCTTCCCTTGTGGCCAAAACATTAATACTTGATTTGGTGTTTTCATCCACCTCTTCTTTAAAAATCGCATCATCCAAGACATTTAAGCCACCTTCAAAGGCAACCGTATTACTAATTAATGCCAAGCCAACATCTTGTAAGATCCGCGGTCCAGTTGTATCATCGATTAGCTTAAACGCCAAATTTTTAGGGTTTTCAGTCACATCGGAGGGTGTTCCCGTGCCATTATCAAAGTCATCAGCTAATTTAATTAAACCAGATGCCTCCAGCAAACGGAGGCCACGAGCTGTATTTGCAGGATTGTCTGCGACTGCCACAATCGCCCCGTCTTCCACGTCGTCAATTGCTTTAAATTTATCCGAATAAATCCCCATTGGCTCAATATAAGTCGTGGCAATCGGAACAAGTTTCTCCTGACTGTCATTGTTAAAACTTACCAAATAACCCAATGATTGAAAGGCATTGACATCTACTTGTTCTTCGACTGTTGCCGTGTTTAATAAGGGGCCGCCATCAATCACTTTCACCTCAATAGCCAATCCCGCTTCCTTAGCTAATTCTGATTCTGCAATGAACTTCCATATTTCCGCATCACCACCAACCGATCCAATTACCACCTTGTCTTTCGGATCTGTCGCCTCCTCTACTTTTTTTTCTTTTGTTTGGTTGCCACAAGCAGCCAGCAGTGCGACAGTTCCTAAGACCATTATCCCGAAAAGTCTTTTTTTCATACTAATTCCCTCTTTCTAATGCATTGTCATACCACCTGTTACATTAATTGCCTGACCCGTTAAATAACTAGCTAAAGGACTTGCTAAAAATAAAACCACATTGGCCACATCTGCTGGCTGACCTGTTCGTCCTAAAGGAACTTGAGAACGATCTTCAGCAGCTATGGCTTCTGCCGACAGACCTCTTAACCGACCACCTTCAACTCGCTCTCGCCATTTCATCTCGGTTTCAATAATACCTGGGCAAACGGCGTTAACCAATATACCATCCGCTGCGACTTCAATCGCCAAGGTTTTGGTTAAGCCAAGAACAGCATGTTTCGAGGCCACATAAGCAGACATCCCTTTATAACCGTTTTTACCTGCTTGAGACGCTAATAAAATAACACGACCAGCTTTCCCAGATGCTTTCATCTCTCGGACAATGTATTTACATAATAAGTAAACACCTCGAGTATTAATGGCAAATACTTTATCGAAATCCGTGGTTTGGCTTTCCAGTAAAAAATCCATCGTCGAAATCCCAGCTACATCAACAAAGACATCTGGAATTAATCCCTCAGCTCTAATCGTCTCTACTAAGACTTTGACTGATGCCTCATCTGCTACATTTACCTTAGTTTCCAAGGCGCCATCCTCTGCCTCTGTCAGCCCAAGCTGATATTGAATGTCGGCATCCAAAACAACGGCCTTTTCCTGAATAAACCGTTCGCGAATGGCTGCCCCAATTCCTTGGGCGCCTCCAACGATTAAGACCACTTTTCCTTTTAATTCTGAAAATACCATGGCCTCACTCCTATACTGTGTGACGTTCAAATGGTAAATCGCTAATGCCTTGTTCTAAGACTAACTTCGCCCATTCTTTGGCTGAGAATAAAGAATGATCCTTGTAATTTCCACAACTCTTGGCATCTGTCCCCTGAACATCTGACCATTCGATGTCTTCGACGATTTCTCTTAAAGTTTCTTTCAGTGCAACGGCCACCTCAGTTGCTGAAATTTCACCCCAAACAATTAAGTGGAAGCCGGTTCGGCAACCAAAAGGTGAGACATCAATAATACCAGATAAACGGTCCCGTAAAGAAGCGGCTAAGACGTGCTCCAACGTATGAATCGCTCCTGTTGGAATTTCGGCTTTATTCGGTTGCGCAAAACGTAAATCGTAATTTGTAATGATATCGCCTTTTGGTCCCTCTTCTGTTGCAATCACTCGAACATAAGGGGCAATCACCTTGTTGTGATCTAATGTAAAACTTTCTACCTCTGCCATAATAACTCGCTCCTCTTCATCTTTATTTTTTTCATACCTTTGACTAGTTAGCCTGTTCTTCGGTTTAGCACACAAAAAGCCCCTTTGAATCTGCGCATTATACGCAAATACAAAGGGGCGAAATAATTTCGCGTTACCACCCTTATTCATGTTATTCTCACAAATAACATCTCGACAGTTCCTGTTGAAACTCGGCAAAATAACGGTTGCTACCGACCAGAAGGCGTGAACCTCCTAGTTGCTCAGAGCTCATCTTCACTCAATCTGTTAAGCCCCTTTCTCACCATCCCGGGTTCTCTTTCTTAACATCCTTCAGCTACTCTTCTCTTCCATGCATAACTATTCAAAGTTTTTAACTATTTTTTAAAGTATACTACAAAAATAAAATATGTCAATTTAAACCTAAATTTTTTTATAATCCCATGGTCACAGTCAAGTCTCCAAGTAGTCAATAATAAGATAAATAGCTAATAAATGACTATTCACTTCCTTTATTATATAATATCAGTAAGAATTAAAATAAAGATAACCTAAAGGAGACATACCATGATTATTGATTTTGAGACACTTCCAATCAAAACCTTTCCTCATTTTTACGATGGCACCAAAGAAATGAACGCCCAACTATTTATGGATGACGCAAACCGCATCATGCTAGTAACGCTTGAACCAGGAGCCTCGGTCGGTTCTCACCATCACGATGAACAAAGTGAAATCATTTATATTTTGGAAGGCAGTGCCACGATTGTTTTTAATGGTGAGACCGAATACATTGCAAAAGGTCAATGCCATTATTGTCCCAAAGGCAATACCCATAGTATCGCTAACGAGGGTCAGAGCGACTTAGTCTTTTTTGCTGTGGCGCCAACGCAATAAGTTTAACTCTAAAGGAGAATAAAACGTGACAACTATTTATTTCGTCAGGCATAGTCGACCAGATCTTTCTGTTCATGATGATAGCAGTCGTCCTCTAAGCCCGGAAGGTCAGGAAGATTGCCAAAAGATTCAAACTTTCTTCCAACAAATCCCCATCGATCAATTCTTAACCAGCCCTTTTAAACGGTCCTATGATACCATTCTGCCCCTTGCTCAATCTCGAGCCATGACAATTACCACGATGGAAAATCTCAGAGAACGCAAAGTATCAGATGACTGGCTGGCAGATTTTTCAACCTTTGCCTACAATCAATGGCATGATTTTTCGTTTAAACTTGAAAAAGGCGAATCTCTTCAAGAGGTTCAGGCTAGAACTACCCAAACAATTAACCATTTGCTGACTGAATATCAAGGAAAAATGCTTGTGATTGGCACCCACGGAACAGCACTCTCAACCCTAATCAACCACTACGATCAAGACTTTGGCTTCGAGGCTTTTACTGCCATTAAAGGGATTATGCCTTGGATTGTCAAAATGACTTTCGCAAAAAAAAAGTGCCTGACCATTGATTCCTATGATTTGATGGAGCAGCCACAATTTACGTATCACCGGGACTTTAACGGCCCTCTTAAACAAAGAAGCCACAAGTGACTTCTTTGTTTAACTATTTAGAAGTAGCGCCTTATACCCAACTTCTAATCCTCGTACTTTAACTTTTCAAGTAAGTCTATTTCTGAACTTTCGATTTCAATCAGTTTAATGTCTTTTTTCAAAAATATGGCTGTGCCATTATTAAAATAGTCGCTTGAATATTCATTGAGAAAAACGTAGTCCTCTTCTACATGTTGAATTCTTCCGTATACTCTACTCTCTCCCCCAATTTCCAAACCTAAAAAGCGATCCTTTTCCAAGTAATACCTTAGCAACTTATCAAAATCCAAATAGATGTCTTTTTCAAAAGAACTCAAATGATTAATTCTTGGTGAATCAAATCTGGAGAGATACAGCGTGTCATATCTTATTTTAGTGATATCCTTAATCCTACCAATTAGAAAACCATTGTTTGCGCCTTCTTTAGTAAAGGTTTGTGTGACATACACCATCTCGTCAAAGCCAATTAGGTAACAACTATTAACTTGTTTACTAATTTTTTCCGTGTATATTTCTAAAAGCGTTTCTTCAGGTACTTTCGCTAAAATAGTGCTATTCATTGTTAATCCCCCATAAATGTTTTTTTAATCCAAATCTGAACGAAAGTTATGTCCATCGCCCACCTAATAATGAACGTTTTTCAAATCCTTTCCCCTCATAGACTTGCCTTACTGCATTTCGTTCGGATTCGATTTTCCGTTTTAATTAGGACATTATTTGCCTAATAAATTATACCTCAAATCAAGTAAATATTCTTAAGATACGCTCATATACGAATGTTATTTAAAAATATAGTAAAAAAAAGCCGATCCACGGCCTAAGTCGCGGATCAACTATAATCAATTTGTTGGTTATTCGTCGACTTCTTCAAATTGAGAATTGTAAAGGGAAGCATAGTAGCCACCTTCAGCAAGAAGTTCTTCATGTGTTCCTTGTTCTTTAATATCACCATCTTGCATATAAAGTATCTTATCTGCATCTTTAATCGTCGATAGACGGTGAGCAATAACAAACGAAGTTCGGCCAGCCATTAAATTGTTCATGGCTTCTTGAATCAAGCCTTCTGTCCTAGTATCAACGGAAGAAGTGGCTTCATCTAAAATCAAAATTGGTTTTTCTGCTAAAATTGCCCGAGCAATTGTTAGTAATTGTTTTTGACCTTGAGAAATATTAGATGACTCTTCGTTTAACTCC
This sequence comes from uncultured Vagococcus sp., assembly GCF_963518325.1. NCBI lineage: Bacteria > Bacillati > Bacillota > Bacilli > Lactobacillales > Enterococcaceae > Vagococcus > uncultured Vagococcus sp. The sequence goes on from NZ_CAUQJB010000001.1 coordinate 246,306, forward strand.
ATATTATAGCCACCAGGCAAGGTTTGGATAAAGTGATGAACGTGAGCTGCTTTGGCTGCTTCGTAAACCTCTTCATCAGTGGCATTTAAGCGTCCATAACGAAGGTTCTCCATAATGGTCCCCTTAAATAACCAGGTATCTTGAAGGACCATCCCAATATTTTTCCGAAGATCCGCACGATTAAAATCTTTAATGTCATAACCATCAATTTTGATGGCACCTGAGTTCACATCGTAAAAGCGCATGAGGAGTTTAACCATCGTTGTTTTCCCCGCACCAGTTGGTCCTACAATGGCTACCATTTGACCAGGTTCAATGTGTGAGCTAAAGTCATTGATGATGATTTTATCCGGTGTGTAACCGAAATGAACGTGCTCAAAATCGACCATTCCTTTGGCTTTATCAATGATTACTGGATTTTCAGCCATTTGTTCTTCTTCATCTTCACCGAGGAATTCAAAAACACGTTCGGCTGCCGCTGCCATTGATTGTAACATATTGGAAACTTGAGCCAGTTGCGCAATCGGTTGTGTTAAGTTTCTAACATATTGGATAAAGGCTTGGATATCCCCAACGGTAATCGAACCGTTATATGCCATAATCCCACCAACAATCGCCACTGCTACATAACCTAAGTTCCCGACAAAGTTCATGATCGGTTGCATTAAACCTGAAAGAAATTGAGATTTCCATGCTGACTTAAACAAGATATTATTTTGTTCTTTAAATTCGTTAAGCGAGTTTTCTTCTTCGTTAAACAACCGAACGATGTTGTATCCACCGATGGTTTCTTCCACTTTACCATTGATCACCCCAAGGTATTCTTGTTGTGTCTTAAAGTATTTTTGAGAATTTTTTACTACAATCATAATCAAAATAAAGGAAATTGGCACAATCAATACTGCAATTCCCGTCATCTTAACGGAGATTGATAACATCATAACGATGACCCCGATAATCGTAAAGACCGAGGTAATCAGCTGTGTAATCGATTGGTTTAAAGATTGACCTAGAGTGTCAACGTCATTGGTAATACGTGACAATACTTCACCGGTTGTCCGGCTCTCAAAGTAGTTCATCGGCATCCGGTTAATTTTTTCAGAAATCTCTTTCCGCATACGGTAAGTGATTTTTTGCGAAATCGTCGACATAATCCATCCTTGGATAATCCCAAAGAGTGACGCTACAACGTACAAACCAAGCATGAATAACAGGATACCGCCGACTTTTTCAAAATCAATACCACCGGTACCTTGATATTTTTTAATTAAACCATTAAATAGTTCTGTAATGGCTTGTGATAATATTTTAGGACCCCAAATATTAAAAATTGTCGATGCTATTGCAAAGATAATCACGAAGAACAAAGGAATTTTGTAAGCACCGATGTACGATACTAGTTTTTTGATCGTTCCTTTGAAGTCTTTCGCTTTTTCTACTGGCGCAATCTGTCCAGGTCCGCCGCCACGAGGGCGATTTTGTTTTCTTTCTGGCATTATGTTCGCTCCTCCTTATTCGGCTTCTTCTATGCCTAATTCAGCATTGCTTAATTGTGATTGAGCAATTTCTTGATAGACAGTTGATGATTGCATTAACTCTTCATGTGTCCCTTGATCCACAACACGTCCGCGATCTAGTACGATAATATTATCCGCATTAAGAATCGTGGAAATCTTTTGGGCAACAATTATTTGTGTAGCGTCTTTAACATTTTCAGATAAGGCTTTACGTAAAGCTACATCTGTTTTATTATCCAGGGCTGAGAATGAATCATCAAAAATCAGGATTTTAGGATTCTTTGCTAGTGCTCTGGCAATTGATAAACGTTGTTTTTGCCCGCCTGAGACATTGGTACCACCTTGAGAAATTTCGCGCTCATACCCTTTTTCATTGGAATTAATAAATTCTTCTGCTTGGGCAATTTTCGCCGCTTTTCTCATTTGTTCATCAGTAATATTAGCATCACCAAATTTAATATTTGAGGCTATATCTCCTGTAAACAGTACTCCTTTTTGTGGCACAAATCCGATGATTTCGTGTAGTTTATGCAAACTCATCTCACGAACGTCAACACCATCAATGGTAATCCGTCCACCTGTTACATCAAAGAGACGGGGAACCAAGTTAGCAATGGTTGACTTCCCTGAACCTGTTGAGCCGATTAGAGCAGTCGTTTGGCCAGGTTTAGCCGTGAAATTGATGTGATGCAAAACATCTTCATCAGCGTCTCCATAACGGAATTTAACAGCTTCAAATTTAACCTCACCTTTAAAGTCATGATCGTCTTGAGGTTGCGCAGGATCTTCAATTGTTGGCACTGTTTCAAGAACTTCTTCTACCCGTCCAGCTGCCACATTAGCACGAGGAAGGATAATGGAAACCATTGACAACATCATAAAGGACATAACGATTTGCATGGTATAAGTAATAAAGGCCATCATATCACCGACTTGAAGTTGACCCGTATCCATATTATGACCACCTACCCAGACGATTAAAACAGAAATACCATTCATCATTAACATCATAACGGGCATCATAATAGACATTGAACGGTTAACAAATAACTGAGTTTTCATCAAATCAGTATTAGCACCATCAAATCGTTTTTCTTCAAATTTTTCTCGTGAGAAAGCGCGGATAACGGGTAAGCCAGTAATAATTTCACGGGAAACTAAGTTGACTCGATCGACTAAGTTTTGCAATGCTTTAAACTTAGGCATCGTCACAATCAGTAAGGTGCCCACTAATAAAAGAACGGCTCCTACTGCCACACCAAGTATCCAGCCCATGCCGGTTCCTGTTTTATAGACCTCATAAATCCCGCCAATACCAAGGATTGGTGCATACAAGACGATTCTCATAATCATCACAATCGCCATCTGCATTTGTTGTATATCGTTGGTATTACGAGTGATTAAGGAAGCTGGCGAGAATTTCTCCATCTCTTTATTCGAAAATTTAAGGGTTTGCTCGTATTGTCCCACCCGTAAGTTACGACCAACGGCGGCCGCTACCAATGAGGCAATTAATCCAACGATAATGGCTGCAACAGCTGCCACTAGAGTTAAGAGAACCATTTGCGTCCCTGTTTTGATCATATAATCCGTTTGAATTTTTTGTGTATCCATCTTTAACGCTTTATATTCAGCCAGTGTCAGTTGAATGCCCACAGTCTTCATGGAGTCGGCCCCTAAATCGCCTAATTCTTTTTCCGTAGCCTCACGCGCCGCTTTTACCTTTTCTGGCATAGCATCGGCCATGGCTTGAACAGATTCACCTAGCTGTTGAGCCTCTTCAGCTTTTGCTTGAGCTTGTGCTCCAAGTGTCTGAGCTTCAGCCGCTTTAGCAGCCGCGGTGGCAGGATCGGTTGCTGTTGCAGCCGCTTGGCCAGCCGCTTGTGCTTGCTCGCCTAACGCTTTGGCTTCTTCTCCCAACGCTTTGGCTTTCGCTCCGTCAGTCGACATCGCTGTGTAGCTATCCAAAATAGTTTTAGCTTGGCTGCCATTTGCCGAATCCTTGGCTTGGGAGGAAGCTAGCATCATCATTGGCAGATTAAAAATATCCGCTAACTTAGCTTTTGTCATGCCATCTTGAAGCTTTAATTGATAAACTTCCACTTTTTTACCATCAATGGTTTGAGTGGCTAGTTTATAGTTATCTTCAATTGTTTGTTTCTCCGTGTCGGTCATGAACATTTCAATGCCTTGGAGTGTTGTTTGTCTAATTTTTTCAGGAGTGGAATATTCTAGCCCTCCTTGCTGGATACCGACGTCAACGATATCTGATGTTAAACCTGGTAGGCTTAACTCACTACGTGCCTGTACGAACAAAAGCGCAAGAACGACGATGACGGCGTACCAGTATTTGCCAAGATGTTTAAAAATCTTCACTATTGGTCACCTTCCTCTTTCACGGATAATTTGTGGGAGTAATCTACGAACTTCGTCATCAGCTCTACGAACTTATTAGTATCCTCTTCGCCCATTTGGTTAAAAATTTTAATAATCTTATCGTGCATTTCTTTCTTTTCAGCATTTGCGGCCTTCTTGCCACAATCCGTTAAGGTGACGCTAATCCGGCGGCGGTCATTAGGGTCCATATTGCGGGCGACCTGACCTTTTTTCTCTAAACTGCCTAACAAAACGGCAATTCGAGCGCTGGAAAGATTAAGTGATTCAGCTAAATGTTTCGGGCTTGTCGGTTCACCAATCAAATCAAGAAATTTGATTACCATCGTCTCACCTTGATGGCTCTTTTCAATTCTGCTAAACGCACCATGACGATTTTCGACCATTAAACGAATGAGCTCTCGTTCAGCTTCTTCTGCGAATGTCATATGATTCCTCCTTCTTAAAAAAATAATTACTAATACTATTAATTGCTAACACTGTTAGTAACTAGTACTGTTTGATATTAACTCAGTTATTTAAACTTGTCAACAGTATTGAACCAAATAAAAAAATGAATGCGGTTTAATTATTTTTTCTTAAACAATCATTATACAATAGCCGAAAATGGTTATTAAGATTTAACTTGTTTGTAAAAGAAAAGACAGTCACTAATCGCGCTTGCAAAAAAAATATTTTTATTGTTGATCATCCTAGGTATTCAGCCTTATTTAATTTCTATTCTCTATCTATTTTTATCAAATATAGGAAAGGTAGTTAGATTATGGAACTTATTAGTGACTTAGTTCTACTCATAATAGATGGATACATGACTTTTCATACAAAAATTGGAACTATCGTTGGCAAGAATATCACATCTGTATAATTCAGTACTATTTGATTTCAATAGCTAATCACCAGTTAATTTTAATGCATTTGATTTTTTATTCTTCTGTGATAGTCATAATTAAGCGTTCGAAAACTACCTATAAATTATCAGTTAATAACAAAAGGCTTCTTGAACCCCCTGGTGTTGGTACTTGCTTCTATTATTGTACTAGATTTCCTTATGGAGAAATTGACGAATGGTTAAGAGATGTCACACATAAAATTGCCATCTGGGAAAGCGAAAAAAGAACTAGTCCAACACCTCGCCAGAGAAGATAAACAAGCCAGAAACCTTATGTTAAAGGATTCTAGCTTGTTTTTAGATATTTTTTCTTTACGGTGATGTTTCACTGAATCTTCATAAACAACGGATCTATCCTCTTTGACTAAGATCCGATTTTTCTCAGTGAAATACTCAATGTAATAATCATTCTGACTCATTACATGTGACGCACTGCCTAGCTAAATCAGTGGTTAAGACTTGCCACAAGGCTCATTTAACATTTTTTAAGGTTGTTTACCAATTGACGCTAAAATACCACCATCAACATAAAGAATATGACCATTCACAAAATTTGATGCATCTGATGCCAAAAATACAGCTGGCCCTTTTAAATCTTCCACCGTCCCCCAGCGTGCGGCAGGAGTTTTATCAATAATAAAATTGTTAAATGGATGACCTTCCACTCGTAATGGCGCTGTTTGTGGGGTTTCAATATAACCTGGCCCAATACCATTACACTGAATATTATGCCCGCCAAACTCCGCACAAATATTTTTGGTCAGCATCTTCAAGCCACCTTTGGCAGACGCATAAGCACTTACGGTTTCACGACCTAATTCACTCATCATTGAACAGATGTTAATAATTTTCCCCTGCTCTTTTTCAATCATTGACGGCAAAACAGCTTTAGCCACAATAAATTGTCCTGTTAAATTCACATCGATTACTTGACGGTACTCATCTGCTGACATTTCTAACATCGGAATCCGCTTGATAATTCCTGCATTATTAACTAAAATGTCGATGACACCAACCTCTTTTTCGATTTGCTTAACCATTCCTTGAACACCCGCTTCATCTGTCACATCACAAACATAACCATCTGCCTCAATGCCCGCCTCTTTGTAAGCCGTTAATCCTTGATTAACAGATTCTTGATTCAGACTGTTAAAAACTATTTTAGCGCCTGCTGCCGCTAAAGATTCAGCTATGCCAAAACCAATTCCATAGATGGCTCCTGTAACTAACGCCACTTTACCAGTCAAATCAAAAATATTCTGTTTAAGTTTTGTCATTCTGATCCTCCTTTTATTTTAACTGATCCATGGCAACCATGTCCATGTCAGTGTATGTAATATTTTCTCCACCCATTGCCCAGATAAACGTATAATCCGCCGTCGCAACCCCAGTGTGAATTGACCAACTTGGTGAAATGACCCCTTGCTCATTAGCGATGACCAAGTGTTTTGTTTCATCTGGTTTCCCCATAAAATGGAAAACCCTTGTATCCGGTTCCATATCAAAGTACAAATAGGTTTCCATTCGTCTCTCGTGGGTGTGACAAGGCATCGTATTCCAAGATGAACCTTCAACTAGGATTGTGTAACCCATCTGTAACTGACAGCTTTCGCATACATTTGGATGAACGTACTGATAAATCTTACGCTCATTTAGCGTCTTCGCTTCGCCTGTTTCCATTGGCGTGATCTTGTCGATGCTAATTTTTACATTGGGATATATTTTATGCGCTGGAAGCGAAACACAATAAAATTTCGCTGGATGATTTGCATCATTTGACTTAAATAATACTTGCCTGGTTTCCTTGCCAATATAATAACCATCTTGCTTTTTCATCCTTTCTTCTTTGCCATCAATCGAGATACTGCCTGGACCGCCAATATTAATCACACCTAATTCGCGACGCTCTAAGAAGTAATCTACACCCAATTCTTTTGTTAAGATAATTTCCAAAGGAGCGTTTGTCGGTGTCACACCACCAAATATCATTCGGTCATCGTGTGTATACGTTAACAAAACTTTTCCTGGTACAAATAGTTCTCCTACTAAAAACTCATCTCGTAACTGAGCCGTTGAATGATGTCTAATTGCCTCGGGGTTAGTTGCGTATCTTGTCTCCATTTTCATCTGTCATCTTCTCCTTTAGATTAACTTTTTTGTCACTTCCAATTACCAACAATCGGAAGCGACCACTCTTTTTTCCTATAAAGAAATTTTCATCTCTTTATAGGAAATACATTTAAAGTATATCGCTTATCTAAATATATATCAAGGGCTTTCATTCAAATAAATATTTTTAAAAATCTTTATTCGATTGGATAACTCCACACCAAAATGCTTGGTACCCCACAGATGGGCTACCAAGTATTGTTATTCCTTTTTTTATATACAACTAATTGTGTTAAAGTCCCTGATGCTCTCGACTCCTACTATATTTATCAATAATTACTAAATGAATCCTCATTTCAAGACTCCATAATCTCTTTTTCAATATCCGCTTTCGTTGCTTTAATCAATCGACTCAGCTCCTCTTTTTTAGCCGCTGTCACTCGAAACTTCGGCATACTAACACTAAAGGCACCGTACTGATTGTCCTCTAACTGAATCATGGCACCAATACAAAAACAATCTTTCTCCATTTCTTCATCATCAAACGCGACTCCTATGGTCCTAACCTGATTGATTTCAGCTTTTAAGGCCATCGTGTTCGTTATCGTATTAGTGGTAAATGGAATCATCTCGGTTTTCATCAAATACTCTGCTAGCTCTTCATCACTAAATGTCGCCAAAATCGCTTTCCCCATGGCAGAACTGTACAAGGGTCGGGTGTTTCCTACTTTCGATGTCATGTAAATCGACTGCTTTTTTGGTTCCAATTTACTCAAGTACATCACTTCATTCCCACTATAAATCCCCAAATGAATGGTTTCATCTACTTGTTCCTGCAATGCTTCCAAAAGAGGTGTTGCCACTTTCACCAAGATAGAATCATTGATATACTTGTTGGCGTAACGTACCAAAGAGGGCCCCAATGAATACTCTTTGCTCTCCTTTTCTCGGGTCACATAACCAATCATCAGTAATGTATCCAAAATTTTTAACGTAGTAGAGGTCGTCATATCCGTAGCACTGGCAATGTCTTTTAGACATTCATTTTTAGTGGATGCTGCCAGAAAGTCCATAATTTTCGACGCTCTAACTAAAACTGTTCCATAGGGCTTTTTTTTGTCTTCCATCTTCTTCACCTTTTCATTATAAGAAACTATCTATACCATATAAGAACGGGACAAGAAAGTAAAGAGTTAAATAGACTTCATTTCTGCTATTTTTTTAGCAAATACTAGTCAAATATTCTACTCTATTGAACATCAATAAGAACATTCATCATTTGAAAATGTTTATGCCTATTTGCTATATCAAAAATTTTGATAGTTTTTGGATCAATCACTTCTTTACATTATTGATTCTTTTCTAGGAATGGTGACATATTGCCAATTTGACAATTTTTTTCGTTCATTAATTTTTTAATAGCAGCAGGCTTGAGATGCTTTTTCAGCTACAGAGTCAAAACCTCCTCGTCTACAATATCACTCTTCATCAATTCCATAATAAGCCCTCTTCTTAGAGAATTTCATTTTTAATAAAAAATAATTAGATCCTCTTACAATTTTAATCACCAAGTGAAATAAACATAAAGATTACCGTACCAAAATAAAGGAGGTAATTATATATTCCCCATTGATTAACCTCAAGAACTCAATACAATCGTTGCTAAAAATGCAATTTTACAGTGGCCAGAGGAGAGGGACACAGTATATGTAAGGATGACCACTTATTAAAACCATACTATCACTTTCTAAAAAAATGCCAACAAAAAACCCCTTGAGAAATCAAGGGGTTTAGTACCGTTATATAACGAGTTATTAACGACGAATTTCTTTGATACGAGCTGCTTTTCCGTGTAATTCGCGGATGTAATAAAGTTTCGCACGACGAACTTTACCAAAGCGGATAACTTCGATTTGAGCAACACGCGGTGTGTGAACTGGGAACGTACGCTCCACGCCAACACCACCAGAAATTTTACGTACAGTGTATGTTTCGCTAATTCCAGCACCTTGGCGTTTAATAACAACACCTTCAAATAACTGGATACGTTCGCGAGTACCTTCGACTACTTTCGCGTGAACACGTACAGTGTCTCCAGGACGAAAAGCAGGAATGTCACTACGTAATTGTTCCTTTGTAATAGCTTCGATTAATGGATTCATTTTATCTTTCTCCTTATTCCAAACACTCATATGATTTCAGCACAGCGGAATGTCGTAATAGTTGAGCGCTTTTGCACTCACTAAATCAGTTTAACACAGCCAACTACTCATGTAAAGTTAAAATTCTTTACATCCCTTTTTATTTCCTAGCTAGCCCAGGTTCTTACCATTTGATGCAATCACCTCTTGATACCAGGAGAACGATTGCTTTTTAGAACGAGCTAGAGACCCGCTGCCATCATTCTCACGGTCGATATAAATGAAACCGTAGCGTTTTTTCATCTCACCTGTCGTAAATGAAATCGGATCGATACAGCCCCAGACTGTGTACCCCAATACATCGACTCCATCCAGTTCAATGGCTTTTTTCATTTCGATAATATGCTCGCGTAAATAGCCGATTCGATATTCATCATTAATTTGTCCATCTGTCACTAAATCTACAGCGCCAAACCCATTTTCAACTATAAATAATGGCAGTTCATAACGGTTGGTCAGGAGATTTAGATAATATCTTAATCCCACAGGATCAATCGACCAGCCCCATTCAGTTGATGGTACATGAGGATTCTCCACAAGGACATCATCCCCTAAAAGTCCATCGCCCAAGGGCTTGCCCTCTGTTGAAGAAGATACCGTATTACTTAAATAATAACTCAGTCCAATATAATCGACTTTTCCTTGAGCCAGCCACGCTAAGTCTTCCTCTGTTTGATCTATCTGATAGCCTTTGATTTCCCATTCCTTTAAGACTCGTTGGGGATAATGACCTCTAGCATGAACATCTGTAAAAAACAATTGCTTTTCATCTTCTCCTTGGGCCAATAGCAGATCCGTCGGGCGGCTACTGTAAGGATAGTTAGGTGTGGCTGCCAACATACAGCCTATTTGAAAATCAGGATTTATCTTATGGCCTTCTGCTACAACTTTTGCACTTGCCACTAATTGATAATGGGCGGCTTGATACATGACTTCTTCTTTATTTTCGCCTTCTTCATAAATAATCCCTGAGTTAGTAAAGGAATAAATTGGGTTATTTAGAATCCGTTGGTTATTTATCTCATTAAACGTCATCCAATACTTAACCCTATCGCGGTAACGTTCCATGACAGTCAAGGAAAACTTAACAAAAAAGTCAATTAATTCACGACTGCGCCAGCCTCCATAGTGCTTCACCAAATAATAAGGCATTTCAAAGTGAGACAGAGTGATTACCGGCTCAATGTTGTAGCGCAGTAATTCATCGATAAGCTTGTCATAAAAGACCAGGCCCGCTTCGTTAGGCTCTACCTCATTCCCTTGAGGAAAAATCCGCGTCCAAGCCATACTTGTCCTAAAACACTTAAATCCCATTTCAGCGAATAACTGAATGTCCTCTTGATAATGGTGATATAAGTCAATCCCTTCGTGGTTAGGATAAAATGCGTCTTTTATTACACCGTCCGTAATCCGTCGGGGGCGATCCTTTGTACCAGCTGTCATTACATCGGCAATACTCAGTCCTTTTCCACCTTGATTCCAACCGCCTTCAACCTGATGAGCGGCAACAGCGCCGCCCCATAAAAAATCTGCTTTCATCTCGTCATCCTCTTTTCTAATTTGCTGTAATGGTGAAAAGCGCCTCACCGTTTTTGATACTGTCCATGGATAGTGGCAGTAAGATCGTATTTTCAGGTAGATTCGTCGTAATAATTGGTGTCACTAAAGAATAACCTTCTTTTTCAATTAGAGCCTTATCAAAGGTAATCAACAACTCACCTGCTACTACGAATTGACCTTGAGTCACGTGGACATCAAACCCTTCTCCTTCCAGCATCACCGTATTAAGGCCGATATGAATTAAAATTTCGCAACCACTTGTTGATTTGATGCCAATGGCGTGTTTAGAAGGAAAAACGGCGACGATTTCACCGTCAAACGGTGCTACAATTTGATTATCAGTTGGTAGAATCGCCACGCCTTGACCTGCTGCACCACTGGCAAAAACTTGATCGTCCACTTCTGACAATGGTAGGACTTGACCTGAAACAGGAGCTAAAATCAACGTTTCATCCCTGTTTTGAACAGATGGCGCAGGCTCTAACGACTCTGCTTCAAAACCTGTCTCTGGTAAAAATTCACTTTCCTCTTCCTTTTTGACGCCGAAAAAGTAACTCAAAACGGCCCCGACTATTAGTGAACTGCCTACCCCTAAAAAGTAGCCTAATTTAGGCGTGTAAACAGGAATCGAAAAGATATTATGGAAGACATAAGCATTCATTGTAACACCTGTTACACCACAGATTGCGCCACCAATTGCCCCTGAAATCGCCACGATTGGCAACAATCGTTTATATCGTAAAATTAAGCCGTAAACAATTGGTTCTGTCACGCCAGCAAAAAGGCCAGTTAAGGCTAATGGTCCCGTTAAAGCTCTCATTTTTGAATGTTTCTTCGAACGCAAGTAAAACCCAATCGCTATACCAATTTGCGCAAAGACAGCGGCCACGGCCATCCCTTCAATTGGATCACCACCTAAATTAGCTAAATTATCAATGGTGATCGGTGAAAATCCCCAGTGAAGACCGAACATCACCATAAATGGCATGCCCCCACCTAAGACAATGCCAGACAATAAACTGCTTTTTTCAATTAACCAAGTCACTCCTTGGGATAAACCATCTCCAACAACTGTACCGAAAGGTCCAAAAATCAAGATGGTTAGAGGAACCATGATCATCAAACTAAACATCGGCACTGCAAATAGCTGAATATCTTTAAAAATAAGTTTCTTCAAATAGTTATCAACAAAGTAATAAATGAAAATAGCCACAAAAATCGGGAAAATAGTGGTAGCATAGTCAACGGCTTTCATGGAGATTCCTAGGAAGTGCAAGTTTTCTTGACCGATGAGGCCAGTAAAGCTAGGTTCCAAAAGAGCTGCTCCAATTACGCCACCCACATACATATTGCCACCGATTTTACTGGTTAAGGTAATACCTAAGAAAATCGGTAAGAAATAAAAGATTGCATTACTGGCTGCTGACATGACGGCATAACTAGAACTAGCATCCGATAACCAACCCACTTGCACTAGAATTGTCAAGATAGCTTTGATCATCCCAGACCCTGCCATTGCTGGAATCAAAGGAGAAAAGGCGCCCGAAATAATTTCAAAGACCGTGTTAAAACTAAAACTGCCTTTCTTTTGACTAGTGCTTACGCCATTTATCTTGGCAATTGATTTAATTGCCGCAAAATAATCTGGTACCTTGCTGCCAATGACCACTTGGAATTGCCCTCCGCTGTTCACCACGGATAAAACGTCTGGTAGAGATTCAACCGCCCCTTTGTCGACTTGACTGTCATCTGCTAAGCTAAATCGCAAGCGAGTGGCACAGTGCACCAGACCCTTAATATTTTTTTCACCGCCAACACTTTTTACAATGGTTTGTGCTTCTTCTAAATGCTTCATTCTTCTCTTCCTTTCATCAAAAAAGACCTAAGGACAAACACAAATAAACCGTGTTTAATTCTTAGGTCACGCCTGCATTACCAGTAACGATCCATTATTTAATTGTCGATAAGCGATTAAGATGAATCGATAAGTACAATAACTCATCTTTGCCAATCTGCCAATCGTAAGTTTGTTCTAAAAAATTGGTTATCTTTAAGGCACATTGATAATCCTGAGGGTATTTCGCTGCAACTACCTTAACAATGCTCGAATCAGCGCTTACTTGAGCCTGCTGCAACTGTCGTTTAATAAAATAACGGATATGAGTCACAAAACGACTAAAATCAAGAGACGTCTCATCAAATTCTCTACCGTAATGATACTTCGTAATGTCCACCACATTTTGAATAATTTTCGTGTAAAGGATGGTTTCTTCCATATCGTGATTAAAGGTATACGTATTGATGAAGTGCAAGGCAATAAAAGCCGCTTCTTGCTTAGGAATATCGTAACCGGTTCGCTCTTGAATGAGCTGAACTGCCTCCATGGCAAAGGCGTATTCCTTCGTATATAATTGCTTAATATCCCATTCCAACGGTGTTCGAAAGGTTTCATTACGGCGAGTACGTTCCAGCATAAAGCTAATGTGATCGGTTAAAGTTAATAAAATGGTATCATTTGGCTGGTAACCAAGTTTTTGTTCCGCACGTTGAATAATATCACTGGCCAGTTCAATATCATCCATTTCAATGCGATCCAATAAACTTTGGAGTTGACTGACAGAATGATCACTCTCTAAAACGAAACGCTTTTCAATCAATCCTTGATCAATCAAATCCCCCTCATACTTCTTAAAGCCAACCCCTTTTCCCATAATAATTTCTTCAACCTGGTCATCGTTTAAGACTAATGACACATTATTATTAAATACCTTCACAATTTTCATCTGCCACTTCTCCCGCTTCATTTGCTTCACAGCCACAAAAAAAAGACGTAACCAAATTAACCACACCTAAGTCTGGCTAATGGTCACGCCTGATTTAACAGTAACGATCCGTTTTTCACAGTATATAATTAAATATTTTCTTTGTCAACTACCTGAGTTTCTTCTTGAATAATTTCCTGTAAGATTGTTTCCATCTCTTTAGTTAATACCAACTGTTCCAGCATCTCCGGCCGGCGTAAATAAGTTCGCCGTAAAGACTCCTTCAACTGCCACTCAGCAATCAATTTATGGTTGCCATTTCGCAATACTTCTGGCACTTTCATGCCAAGGTATTCCGCTGGTCGTGTGTACTGAGGGTGTTCCAATAGGCCTGTGGAGTGTGAATCTGTTTTAGCCGATTCATCATTTCCCAATACCTCTGGCAGTAATCGAACGGTGGCATCAATCATCACCATTGCCCCTAATTCACCGCCGGTTAAGACGTAATCCCCAAGGGAAACTTCGTCTGTCACAAAGCTGCGAATTCGTTCGTCGTAGCCTTCGTAGTGGCCGCATATAAAAATCAAATGCTCCTCTTCAGCAAATTCCTCTGCTAAAGGCTGATCAAATTTTTTCCCAGCTGGATCCAATAGTACAATTCGCTTCTTAGTAGTCGGGCTAACTTCATTGATTGCTTCTAAAGAGGCATGGATTGGCTGTGCTTTTAGCAACATACCGGCACCACCACCGTAAGGATAATCATCGACTTGTTGGTGTTTATTGTCTGAAAAGTCGCGGAAGTTATGGACATGGACGGCCAACAACTCTTTTTCAATGGCTTTCCCTAAGATTGATTCCGTTAACGGGCCTTCAAACATCCGCGGAAACAAGGTTAAAACATCAATTCTCATCGTCTAATAACCCCTCAGGAATTTCCACATTAACTTGACCTTTTTCTAAGTCAATAACTTTTACAACCGACTCAATGTAAGGAATCAAGGCGTCTTTTTTCCCTTGACGTTGAACCACCCAAACATCGTTGGCCCCTGGTGATAAGATTTCTTTGATCTTACCCATTTCTGTACCCGTTTCATCGATGACGGTCAGTCCGACAATTTCATGGTAATAATATTCATTTTCTGGTAATTCGGTTAAGACATCTGCGGTCACTTTTAAGATGCCGTCACGATATTTTTCCACGTCATTGATATTCGGATGGTCTTCAAATGCCAAAATATCAAAGTTTTTATGCTTGCGATGTGATCGAATCGTTAAGGTAATTGGTGCTTTTTTATCTTGAAATAAATGCAGAACGTTGCCTGGTTTATAGCGTTGGTCAGCAAAATCTGTGACGGAAATGACGCGAACTTCCCCTTTTATGCCTTGAGTGTTGACAATTTTACCTACATTAAAATACTCTATCATGATTAATCTCCTCTTAGTACAACTAAATTCTTCTCATATTGTATCATTGGCGGGATTATTTATCTATGAAAATGTTGTACTTTGATAGATTGTTCGAACGCCGTTAAATTATATTCCGTTTTTTTGTATATTAACTTGAAATATTATTTCATAAATGATATATTGAAAGCACTGATAACGTTATCAATTATTTCGAAAAATGGAGGAATTTATCGTTGAAGAAAAAGTTTGGAGTGACAGCATTATTAGCCCTTAGCACGCTTCTATTGCCTGTTGGAGCATTAGCGGAATCTCAGCCGCTTTATAAATTCGGGAAAAAAGCGGACGGTACACTAGGTTATGATACCGCGACACCCGTTCCCTTTTATGCTAATTCGAGTGACTTTATTACCATCCCAACTCTTTATGAGCAACCCAAAAATCAATTTAAGAGTTCTTGGGTCGCTACCATCAGTAATTTGAATTTTCCTAAGGCAACTTCTCAGGCAAATTTCCAGGAGAATTATTTGAAAATTTTGAATGATTTTTCTGATTGGAACATGAATGCGATGATGTTCCAAGTTCGCCCTCTTTTGGATGCTTATTATCCATCGGAATTAAACCCTTGGTCGGAGTTTATCACTGGTCAACAAGGGACAGATCCTGGCTACGATCCTTTAAAATGGATGGTTGACGCTACCCATCAGGCAGGCATGGAATATCATGCCTGGTTTAATCCTTACCGTGTGAGCAACACCAAACTATCTAGTGACAGTATTTTGAAAAAAACTGGCCTAACGAAAGAAGAAATTTTGGCTTTAAGCACTGCTGAACAGGTCAAAGCTTTAGGAAAAGCAGGCATTCTAGCAAGTAATAACTATGCCCTTCTCCATCCTGAAAATGTTTTGTCATTTGATGAAAAACTATTTTTAAACCCGGGGATTCCAGCTGTTCGTGATTATGTTGTGTCCTCCATTGCTGAAGTGGTGCACAACTATGATGTGGATGCGATTCACTTTGACGATTACTTTTACCCGTACCGCATAACCGTCGATGGTGTTAATGTAATCTTTGGTGATAAAGGTGAAGATGCCGATACCTTTCAACAATATGGCGCGGGCTACACAGATATTGAAGCATGGCGACGTGATAATATTACTGCCTTAGTCGACGGTCTAAAAACCGTGATTGATACACATAATCAAACGAATAAAAAGGCGGTTCAGTTCGGTATTAGCCCCTTTGGTATTTGGGAGCACAAAGCAAATAATCCCCTAGGATCTAATACACCGACAGGTTCTTCACAATCTTATTCGTCTAGTATTTACGCGGATACTTATAAGTGGATGAAAGAAGAAAGCCTTGACTATGTGATTCCCCAAATTTATTGGAGTTTTGATCAAGCTGCTGCTCCTTATGGCGAATTAACTCGCTGGTGGAATAATGCAGCTGAAGGAAGTCATACTCAAGTCTATGTCGGTCATGCCAACTATAAACATGTTAGCAATGGCGGCTGGGATGCCTCTTGGTTAAACCCTGAGGAAGTGCCGAATCAACTGAAATTTCATCAGAACTACGCCAATATTAAAGGGAGTGCTCTCTTTAGTTACAACGATATTCAGCCATCAGACATTAACAGTTTAGCTGAAAATTTGAAAGAAAGACACCAGGCTAAAAATGCCTCTATCGAATTATTAAAAGAAGGCTACTTTAACTTGCCGACCTTGGTACCAGAAAAACCATGGTTATCCCATGAAACACTGACTGCTCCGGTGGCCATCAGTAAAGATGCCATCACCTTAAAATGGTCAGATGCAACAGCTAATGAAACCACTCGTTATTACGTGTTATATAGTGGTGAGGGTTCCGCTGCTGAAACAACCAAATCAGCAGACAACATTGTGGACCGAATTTGGGCTGGCACTGACAAAACACATACGTATCCACTGCCAACTACTCGAACTACTGATAAAAACTATTACGTCACAGCAGTCGATGCGGCTGGGATGGAATCTGAGGCCACGTTGATTAAAACGCCTGACCCGCTTAGTGGCTCAGTGACAGTAACATACATGACCGATACGGAAACAGAGTTAGCACCTAAAATAGTTTTGGATGGTCTGGTCGGTGCCAATTACCAAACTGAAAACAAAACGTTTAAAGGTTACACTCTTAAAGAGGTTCCTGCCAATGCAGAAGGTAAATTTACAAACGCCCCTCAACGCGTAGCTTATGTCTACACAAAAGACACGGAAGCTTTACCCAATGAGAGCTCTAGCACTAGCGACACCACGTCGTCAAGTGACACATCCAGCTCAACATCAAGTGATACGTCTAGTTCTACCAGTGATTCTACTTCATCGGCAGACACTAGCTCATCAAGTTCTTCCAGCAACAAGGGGAATGGCTCAGGTACAACGCCTTCATCGAGCAACAAAAAAGAACTTGATTCAACAGCTAAAAAAGGACTATTACCTCAAACAGGTGAAGCAGTCAAAACTTCACTGCCTTATCTCGGTCTAATAGTTTTAGGTCTAACAATTGGCTTGCTTTACAAAAAGAAACGAATCTAATAAAAAACAGAGAATTGACGATAGTCAGTTCTCTGTTTTTTTAGACTTGCTTAAAAAAGTCCATCCCTATTTGCCATACATTATCGGTTTTATTGCTTATGGCAATCACGTTCACCTCGCGCGTCACATCATATAAACTAAAGAAACAAATCCCCGGGTCCATTCCTTCAAAATAAGGAACTAGTTGCCCGTTTAATTCAGTCAACCAAAAACCCAGTCCATAGATTTCTTCACCATTAGTTGCCTGCTGAGTGAACATCTGCTCACGGCTAACAGCACTAACCAGTCTGTCATTCAACAAGGCTTGCCAAAAACGGCGAACATCTCCTACTGTCGTCAAACAACCACCTGCACCGGTGCCCTTGACGTCTACACTGTAGATATTCGTGTAATAAGCTTGTGTTTTCTCGTCAAAACAATAGGCACTGGCTGTGTTCGCAGGTAGGCGATCCAGTTCATAATACCCAGTCCGAGTCATGCCCGCTGGTTCAAAGACTGCCACTTGAAGGTACTCATCAAAAGGCTTGTCTGTGACGGCTTCAATAACAGATGCCAGCATCACAAATCCTGAATTATTGTATTGAAATTTTCCTCGATTGGCCGGATTGACAGGTTTATGAATAAACAAGGGGTACAAGTCATGATTCTGGCGAATTCGATAATTGGGAAAATCCTGCCAGAGTTCATCGTAATCTTCCATAATGGACTCATCGAAATAATCTTGAATCGTTGACGTATGAGTTAATAACTCGTAAATGGTAATCTCTCGATCAACCACCCCTAAATCATCTGGCAGTAACTCTGCTAACGTTGATGTTAACTGAATGCTGCCAGCTTCGATTAGGGTCATAATCCCAACTGCTACAAATGCTTTACCAGCAGAAGCTGTACCGAATAACGTCTCCCGATTATTCTCTAGCTGATTGGGTAAGTCGCGAAAGCCATAAGGCATTTCAAGTAACGTTTGATCTTTTTGATACAGTCCAATCACCCCACTAAATGTCTCAGATGCCACATTTTTGATTTCCATTGTTTGTCTCCTCGTGTCTTTATTTCTTTCATTATAACAGATGCCACTCTTGAGAGACAGCTACTCTACTGCTAAAAAAAGGAGCTCTTTATGGCTAACGTCATGTCTGTTTTGACTCACTTCTTTCGATAGAAATCGTTCATTATTCATGCTACACTAGTTGCAAAACATTGTAATAAAAACAAGTTGATAGCGATTGCTTCCTCACTTAATTTCACCATCTATTAATAGAGGGGTTAATTAACCGTTGACTCTGACACCGTGTCGTCCTTTAAACTTAAACTATATAGTTCCTATTAAATTATTTAATGGAATTATATGTCTGCTTATTTAACATGATGTACATAGAAAAAGAAACGAGGGATAAAATGGAACTTCAAACAATCAGTCAAGTTGCCAATGACTATGGTATTTCTACACGAATGTTGCGTTATTATGAGCAAGTCGGGCTTATTGAAAGCTTGCGAAAACCAGATTATGCGTATCGAGTCTATAATGAGACAGCTTTGATTCGTTTACGCCAAATCATCATCTTACGTAAATTACGGATTCCAGTCAAACAAATCATTCGGATTCTTGATCATTCAGATGCTAGTCAAATTGTTGAAATCTTCAGGCAAACTATCGAACAACTTGATACCGAACTAACCGCATTATCAACAGTCAAATCCATACTGATACGCTTTGCAGAAGAAATTAGTGCCATGACTAATGTTAGCTTGAATTTACTAGGCGACGAGGCATTGTTTTCCGTGATAAACGCTCTTCCTTTTTCTGATAACCAAATCAAAGAGACAAAGGAGAATGTGACCATGAATGAATTAACTAAAGCAAGTGACGATTTAAACAAGTTAACAGATAAAGATGTGCGAATTATTTATTTACCCCCGATGACGATCGCCGCTGCCTATGCTTCTGGAGAAGGATGTGAAAGTCAGACCATTGCTATTATCAGCCATTTTGTCACTGAAACCAACCTCCTGGCAATCAAACCAGATGCTCGCAGCTTCGGCTTTGATTGCTCAGAAGAAGCCGTCAGCATTGGTGAAAACTCACAAATTTATGAAAGTTGGGTATCTATTCCCAAGGACATGGAGGTCCCTTCTCCTCTGGTGAAACGACAGTTTAAAGGTGGCTTATACGCTGCCCATGTACTGCGGGCCTGGGATTTTGCAGATTGGCGCTGGCTAAAAGAATGGGTTGAGGAAAGTGAGCAGTATGATAATGATTGGGGATCACCACGTTGGAACTCTGCTGAAACGGTTTTTGGACAAGGCTTCGAAGAAACCCTAAATTTCTACAACTTTGTCCAGACCCATCACTCGGAAATGAACTATCTGCAACTTGATTTATTATTTCCTATAAAAGAAACGTAATAACAAAGATGGAGGTTATTATGGATAACTATGAAACTGGTGCAATTCTCTCATTTGGTGGCTATGACTGCCGTGTACTTGATAATCAGCCAGATAGGCTGTTGATTACCGAGAGGATTATTGAACAACGATCTTACCACGATACCTATTCAACTATCAACTGGGCTGCTAGCGCCTTAAGAGGGTATTTAAACGGTGAGTTTTATGACCGCTTTAGCGATAGTGCTAAAGCAAAAATTCTGCCTGTCATCAATAAAAATCCAGATAATCAATGGTATGGCACTGCTGGAGGGCCTGACACCACGGACCACTTATTTTTATTAAGTCTTGAAGATGTTGCTTGTCGTTATTTTGGTGATAGTTCGGCAAAATTATATCACCCTGGAAAAAATCAACGCTATCGGTTTGAGAGAAAAGATAACAATAACAGACGGCGCCTAGCAGCACTTGCCACAAAAAAAGAATGGTGCTGGTGGTGGCTCCGATCACCAGGACGTGTCAGTCTCAAGGCGGCGTTTATTCACGGAATCGATGGAAATATAGGTATTCAAGGGAATAATATCCTTAAACGTAATATTGCAGATGGAAAATGTACCGGCGGTGTGCGCCCCGCTTTATGGCTCAAGCTATAAAATCTGACAAAGTGAGCAACAAAAAAAAGAGCGACTTATGAAGATAGTTGCTCTTTTTTAATAGACGGTCCATTCTCAATTAATAGAAAAATGACCCTGAAATAATAATGATAATCACAGCGATTAAGGTGCTTACGGAAACAGTGATAAAGGTCTCTTTGAACGCATTTTTGTGAGTTAACCCCGTCAAGCTAAGAAAGGTTAGAAAAACGCCACTTTGAGGGACAATTGTCAAAATATTTGAAGCAACTGCCGCTACTCGGTGAATCATTTGCGGATCAAGCCCTTTACTTAAATAATAATCAGCGAAGTTTGGCATGACGATGCCTAGTGCTCCAGAAGATGAACCTGTAATAGCTGACATCGAAGAAGTTAAGACCGTCAAACTGATTAATGGGTTTCCAGGAATATTCATGATAATATCAGAGAAAATTTTAAATCCCGGGGCAATCATCACCACTGCTCCAAAGGCCACGGCAGATGCTGTTGCAAATATCGGGCCGATTGCTCCAGTTGCGCCTAAGTTCAACACTCTAATTTTATCTGGTGTAAATCGGTGAAACAGAAGCAACCCTAAAATGATAGCCGATAATAAGGCGATATAAATAACATTTTTTTTCATAAATTCATTCCCAAATATACTACCTGTCAACGCCAGAACAATTAATAGCAGAAGTGGCGCAATACTTGGAAAAAAATTAGGAAGTTCTTTTTCAGTGACTTCCTCGTGAGAGTCAGTTGTATAGGTCCCATAAGTCTCACCTTTTGCTAAACTTTTAGTCAAACAACGTTTCATATAAACTAATCCAAATGCCACACAACCAATACTTCCCAAAATACTTGGAATTGCCGCCGCTGTTAATGAGGTGTCCAAGTACTGAATCGGAATAACATTTTGGATTGCAGGTGTTCCTGGCAAGATTGTCATAGTGAATGTGGCAATCCCTAACCAAAGTGGTACTTGAATCAGGTTCCAGGACAGATTCATTTTTTTGAACAGACTTCTAGCTAATGGCAGAACCGCAAACATCACGACAAACAAACTAATCCCACCATAAGTAAGGATAGAACTCACTAAAAAGATGGCTACCAAAACTTTGAACGGGCTGTCATACCCTACTTTCTGTAAAATATAATCGGCGATTGATGTGGTAGCCCCACTTATTTCCATTAATTTTGCCAGAATGGATCCCAATAAAAAGATGGCAAAATAATTTAATATATAGGTGGATAATGCTCCCATAAATTGATTGGGTTCTTTCCCCAATAGCGATGTAACAGGGTCCATTTGATTCATGATCACCACGATTGCAGTGGCCAAGGGTGCCGCAACCATAATATTTATCTCTTTTAATGAAAAGTAAATAATCGCAATAACACCCAGTAACACGCCGACCGATCCAATAACTTCCATAATTGTTCCTCCTAGAACGATCAAGAGCCAGACCTTTTGTCTTAACTCTTGATCAATCAATCTTATTGAGCTGTATAACCGCCATCAAGTAGACAAGCTTGTCCAGTCACCCCTTTAGCTTTATCACTAGCTAAAAATGAAACATAGTCAGCAATTTCCTGGACATCCAACAACCGTTTTTGTGGAACTAACGGGTATAAAACTTCTTCAAGGACATTTTCCAAGGGAATATTACGTGTCTTTGATAAATCTTCAAATTGTCCTCTGACAAGTGGTGTATCAACATATCCTGGGCAAATGGCGTTCACGGTAATACCATCTGCCGCCGCTTCTAGGGCGGCCACCTTTGTTAAGCCTATTAACCCATGCTTAGCTGAATTGTAAGCTGATTTACCAGCAAAACCAATCACACCATTTATCGACGCCATATTAATAATACGACCGTGTTTTTGCTTTTTCATGATAGGTAAAACTCGTTTGATAGCGATAAAAGGTGCTGTCAGCATTAATTTAATCATAAATTCAAATTTTTCAGTTGGGAAGTCTTCTATTAATGACACATGCTGAAGACCTGCGTTATTAACTAAGATATCGATTTTTCCGTATTTGTCAATCACGGTATCAATTGCACCATTAATAGCACTTTCTTTGCTGACATCACAAAGTACGCTGTCCGCATCCAAGTTTTGGTTACGGTATTCTGCAACTACTTCATCTAATTTGACCTGATTAATATCTGAAAAGATGACTGTTTTCCCTTCTTTTAAAAATGTTTCGCCAATTTGCTTTCCAATTCCACTAGCGGCTCCTGTAATAAATACCACTTCTTTTTTGTTTGTCATTGTTGTTTCCTCCATTATTTTTTAATTTGTTTGGTTGATTAAGGTCACCCCAGTTGCCTTTTGAACCTCTTCAAATGTGTAGTCAGGATGAATTTCAGTGACTGCTAGTCCTTCTGCCACAATTTCAAATACACCCATCTCAGTGATAATCATTCCTACCACCTTTGATGCCGTCAGCGGTAAGGTACACTCTTTAAGTATTTTAAATGAGCCTTTGTTCGTATGCTCCATGGCAACAATTACTTTTTTAGCGCCTACCAGCAAGTCCATTGCTCCCCCCATACCAGGCACCATCTTTCCAGGAATTAAGTAGTTGGCAATGTTACCTGATTCATCTACTTGTAACGCTCCTAAAACTGTAGCATCAACGTGACCGCCTCTGATAATCCCAAATGATGTAGCGCTATCAAAAAAGGCTCCTCCTGGAATGATTCCCACTGATTGGCCCCCTGCATTCACAATTGATGGGTCATCGTGTTCAGGATCTGCTGCCGTTAAACCAACAAAACCATTTTCAGATTGAAGGGTGACTGTCATTGTTTCAGGAATATAATTTGCCACCTTCGTTGGTAGACCAATTCCCAAATTGACTAAGGAATTATCTGACAACTCTTGTGCCACTCGTTTGGCGATTCTCGATTGAATGACCTCTTTTGAAAGTTCAGTTGCATCTGCCATGTTAGTTACCTCCCTGTACTAAGTAGTCAACGAAAATACCTGGCGTATGAATAAAATTAGGGTCAATTTCCCCCGCCTTAACAATTTTCCGTGCTTCAACAATCGTCGTTTTGGCATTTGCCGCCATCATTTGATTAAAATTATTTTCAGACCCTTTAAATTGAAGATTGCCTTTTTCATCTGCTAAGTGGGCAAAAATAAGGGCCACATCGGCCTTTAATGGCTCTTCTAACAGGTAATCCCGCTCATTGACTCGGATTACTTGTTTACCTTCTTCAATCAACGTCCCAATGCCTGTGGGTGTTAAAAAACCACCTAACCCAAAAGCACCTGAGCGAATTTGTTCGATTAGTGTCCCCTGAGGAACCAGATCAATACGTGTTTCACCACTGGTCATCTGTCTGCCAGCTTCTCGGTTAAGGCCAATATGTGAGGCAATAATCCGAGAGAATTGTTTGTTCGCGACCATTTTGCCAACACCCTTATCAAGAAAACCGGCATCGTTACAAATTAACGTTAAATTTTTCACGCCTTTTTCGACTAGCGCGTCAATTAAATACTCTGGTGTTCCGTTAGTCATAAAGCCGCCGACCATAATAGTGTCACCTTCTTTAATATAATGAACCGCCTCATCGATGGTAATTTCTTTGCACATGTTCTTCACTTCCTTCTATTGGAGTTTTGCTTCATTTTTAATAATCAGACTAGTCCCTTGCCCTCCACCAATACAAAGTGTGGCCAGGCCAAGTGATAGATCTCGACGCTTTAGCTCGTGAATAAGTGTCACTAGGATTCGAGCTCCACTGGCACCAATTGGATGACCTAGGGCAATTGCACCACCATTAACATTAACTTTTTCAGGGTTAAGCATTAATTCGTTCATCACATTGATTGCTTGAGCGGCAAAGGCTTCATTCGCCTCGATTAAATCCATGTCCTCTATGGAAAGCTGAGCCTTTTCAAGCGCTTTTTGACTAGCTGGAATAGGTCCGGTTCCCATCAACTCTGGGGCAACACCTGCACTTGCATAACTAACAATTGAGGCTAAGATTGGCAGGTCAAGCTGTTCTGCTTTTTCTCTTGTCATCAACAATACCATCGCTGCCCCATCATTTATCCCTGAGGCATTTCCAGCTGTGACAGTTCCCTCTGGCTGAAAAGCTGGCCGCAACTTCTTCAATCCTTCAATCGTCGATTCTTTTTTCGGGTATTCATCTTCTATCACATAGAGAGGTTCTTTTTGTTTTCTTTGAGGAACAGGCATGGGAACTATTTCATCCTTAAAGAGTCCTTGAGCGATGGCTCTGATTGCTTTTTCCTGACTAGATTGAGCAAATTCATCTTGCTCTTCCCTTGATATCTCAAATTTTTTCGCGATATTTTCAGCTGTGATTCCCATATGATAGCCCTTAAAGGCATCAGTTAAGCCATCGGTTACAAGGCTGTCCACAACCGCTCCATTTCCTAAACGTTGACCGAAACGTAGTGTTGGCAGCACATAAGGCGCTTGACTCATACTTTCCGTACCACCAGCTATCACAATTTCTGAGTCCCCAGTTTGAATACTTTGAACGGCTAATTGAATGGCTTTCAAACCAGACCCGCAGACCATGTCTAAGGTGAACGCTGTTTTATCATTGGGAATATTAGCTTGTATAGCCACTTGACGGGCTACATTTTGCCCTAAACCTGCATGAAGAACATTACCAAGGATGACTTCATCAATTTCTCCTGGATCCAATTTAGTTCGAGTGATGATCTCAGTCAATACCCTTTTACCTAAATCGATGGCGGTCAGATTTTTAAATACGCCACCAAAAGAACCTACAGCGGTTCTTAATGCCTCAACGATGACAATCTCTTCTTTATTAATCATGTTATTGATTCCTTTCATCTCCGCTTCGTAAAGCGCTTTCTATTTACATAATAACAAAGAAAGCCCTTTAATTGAAATACTTTTTTTTTAGATAAGTATAAACAAAATTGATACTTCGTGTTATAATCAGCTTTATAACAACTATTATCTATTCACTCGACAAGAAAATCATTAATATATTTGATAGTTATCTTTTTCTAAAACAACGGGAGTGATCATTGATGGACATTAAACAGTTACGTTATTTTACAGCAATTATCAAACATAATTACAATCTAAGTCATGCTGCCAATATGCTCTATGTGTCACAACCAACCTTAAGCATGATGGTCAACGAATTCGAAAAAAAAGAAGGCGTCAAGCTATTTCAACGTGAACGCAGTCGGATCACTGGCTTGACTTATGTCGGCGAACGTTATTACGAGGATGCGCTTAGTGTCTTAAGCCTTTATGATGAGATGTTTACTCATCTTCATGACAGTCAAGCAGAAAGCGAGGGATCCATTACCATTGGCATTCCCCCTCTAGTATTAGCCGTTGTTTTTTCGACTATCATGCCTGAATTAATTCTTAAAAACCCGAAAATAACCATTGACGTTAAGGAGATAGGGGCTTATCAATTAAAAGATGAGTTGTTACTGGGAAATGTTGATTTGGCAGTCTTGTTGGCGCCCGCTGGATTTAACAGCCACCTAGTGGAAACTTACGACATTCAGCAATCGGAGTTAGCAGCCTTCTTTTCCAGCGAACATCCTTTGGCAAAAAAGAAGGCCATTCAGTGGCAAGATTTCAACAACCAAAATCTGGCTATTTTTGACAACTCCTTTATGATTCATCATTTATTGTCAGAAGCCTTTGGCAGACAACAGGTTCACCCTAACATTATCTTGACTTCAGGCTCATGGGACTATATGTTAAATGCTACACGCATCAACAAGGAGATTGCCACAATTTTACCTAAGCCCATTCATGAGTTATATCACGTTGAAGGTGTCACCTGTTGCCCGATTGAAAAACCAGTAGTTTGGCAGGTTATCTTGGCTCGGTTGAAGAAAAAAAACTACTCTCACGCAGAATCATTTATTCTGGATTCTCTTCTAAGCACATTTAATCAAAAATAGTACTAACTAGCAACAGAATCAAAAAACACGCCTCAAAATGGAGGATGCTGAAAAAGTCCAAATTTTCTTAACCGAAAATTTGGACTTTTTATTTTTTCCCACTAGTGTAGTAAATACTAATAGAATGTGAAGGTTCATTTCCACTGGGAACGCTTATTTCAATCTATTTTGGGAACTGAATTTTCCTGTTTTTTCTATTTTGTTATTTTATGAGTTTTTCAGCAGCTTCTCAAAATGAGGTGTGTTTTTTGATTTTTCTTAATTCTTTGTTTATTTTGCTGCATCTGCAATGGCTTTGACATAACCAGTTGTATCGCTAAATGTGGCACCTGTCACGACATCTACCATATTTTCATTATCACTGACATCTTTATCAATATCTGCAGCTGTTTTACCTGTCACATATGCCAAAATCGCATTCATTGATTCAGCATAGTCTTGTGTTGCTTGGCCTTTGTCAGCCATCATCTTGCTGTATGCTCCGTTGTTTGTCATCTTAGAAATCAAAACAGTTCCTTCTTCAAAGTTTTCACCAAAACCGCCATCTGAGTTTGGCACCCCTTGTACATCACCTTTATCTAGGAATTGGAATTCATCCACATAAGCTGCACCGATTTTATCCCCTACCTTTGCTAAACTGATGATAGCAAATGCCTTATCCCCATGTGGTGCTGCATAGGTATGAGTTAATTCAATCTCTCCATCGGTGGCTTTTATTCCGGCAACGCCAAAACCATTTTTAGCCGTATCTATAACTGCTTGCAAGTAACCATTGCCATCAGAAAAGGTTGCACCTGTTACCACGTCTGTAATTTTTTCATTATCAGCCAATTCTTTTTCCAACTCTGCAATTGTTTTTCCAGCTGCGAAATCCATCAAAGCGGTCATTGATTCAGAGTATTTCTTCGTTGCTTGGCCCTTTTCTGCCATCATTTTACTGTAAGCTTCATCATTTTCCAGCTTAGACGCCAGCACTAAGTCTGTTGGATAGTTCTCTCCAAAACCACCGTCCGAGCTTGTCACACCTTTAAAATCTGCTTTGGCCACATACTAAAATTCATCCGTTGATGCTGCTGAAATCTTGTCGCCATCCATCACAACTGTTGTTACCCCAAAAGACTTATCACCATGAGGCGCCGTGTATAATTGACGTATAGCCAAGGTTCCGGCTGGCACCTCCAGAGCGACTGATTCAGAGGCACCTGATTCTGTCTCACCTGATGAAGCTTTGGTGGCTTCTGTCTCGCTACTTAAAGATGAAGCGGTTCCGTTTTTATCATCGGCTTTACATCCTGCCACAAACAATACAGCTGCAACTGCAATTATACCTAATTTCAACTTTTTCATATTATTTCCCCCATCTGTATTTGATACCTGTATTATAACACGTTTGATACTTTATTCACATTCTTTCCTACCCGAAATATATCTTTAATATAGGTTTTAGTTAATACATACGGAATAACATCAACTCATTAGTTACTGTTATCACAATAACTTTAGTCATTTTAACAAAAGGGAGACAGTCAATTTGTTGTAAATCGACTACCTCCCTTTATGTCCCTACACAGCCAATTTCCAACTTGTCACTAGAATTACCCAAAAGTCTATTTAGTCACCTATAAGGCATCGGCACCAGTTAGCTCAAAGTTTCTTTTGAAATTGATGACTAACTAATTGATAATCGGCCTTTTCCTGATAAAAACGATGAGCCTCTGTTCGTTGAATCCCTGATGAAAGTGCCATTTCCTGATACCCCTCTGCTTTTGCCCATTTTTCCATGATCCTTAAAAATTGTCCGCCTATCCCTTGGCCTCGAAACCCCTCTCTGACTATTAATTCCGCTACCCATAAGCAATCGGTGTAATATAACGTTGGCATCGGCATAACGCCACAACAAGCGACTAATTTCCCCTCAACTTCCCAGGCAAATAAGCGATACTTCCCTCGCCTTTGGCAATCCGTTACTTTTTCTGTAAACTCAGCTAAAGTTAAGGCTTGACGCAACTCTTTAACAACCTCATAGCCTAGCCCTAACTCCTGATCTGACTTTAATTCAACTAACACTTAACCACCTCATTTCTTCTCATTCATCCCTTTCTGTTAACAGGACGTATGCTTTTAGTTTACCAAAAAAAAGAGAATGCGGGAGTTCCACATTCTCTAACCTTTACTCTTCTTTCAAACGCTTCACGCCTATTAAGCTAATTAAGAGAATCAGACCACTTAAGGTTAGCCACAGTTGGGTATGACTGCCTGTTTTCGGCAGAGTCTCGATTTTCTTTTTAGACCCTTGTGTGTCAGCTTCTTTTTCTTTAACTTTCTCAGAAGAACTGGATTCTGTTGTTGAATTAGTAGTCTCTTGAGCCACGTAAACAAAGATAACCTCTTGCTCATAATGATGGTAAAGCCCTTCCTTATTGTCTGGCGTTTCACGTAATGTATATCCTTTTAGTTCAATAGCTTTTGCTTGATAACTTTCACCAATCTTTCCTTCCAAGGTTGTACTTCGAGCCAATTCTTGGCCATTTCCATCCTGGAAATGAACCTTGACAGTACCAGTTGTCTCAATATCACCGGCTTTTGTATAGAGGGCCTGATTTCCTAATAAACTAGCTGTTTCCCCCATTCGTTGACTCAAGGTAATCGCCAAAATTTGATTGACATCTGCTACTACAGATGAGGTACTTAGACGAATCGTTACAGACTCTCCTGGAGCAATCGTCTCAATTCCAGCATCTAATAGATTGATTTGCTTGTTACCTGATGTTTTTTCTCTTTTCTCATTAATTGGTGAGAGAACTTCTCCAGTGACTGTTTCGATGGTTAACACTGGTAATTTTACTGTTTTAGCGCTTAGTTCCAACTGCTTTAAAACGGGACCCGTTTCGCTTAGAACTTCCTCGTTCTTAAGAGTCAACTGATAGAGGTCTTCTTGAGCAACTGCTATCCCTTTTAGCTCAGCCTTAATTTGTTGAGACGGGTAATGGATGGCTTGTCTCGTCAATTCTTTATCGCCAAATAAGCCTTGTTTGACGGCAGTGGTTAATTGATCACGCCGTTGACTACTTTCAACAGTCGCTTTATCTTGAGACTGCATCCAAACAATCATTCCACCTAACTGTTTTTCTTTAATATAATCTGTTTTAGCCTTAATCGAACGTTCATTCTCAAAGGTATAAAATTGCTTCTTTTCTTTGCTGTAAAGGTATGGTGCTTTAGCTACATCATCCCAGTACTCGGTCAAATCTGGTACTTGGGCTTTTAATTTATCCAACGAACGGAAAGCCCAAATCCCACCATTTCGCCCACCATCCCCATTAATTAACGGTTTTTCATTGGATGCCCCGCGGCTTTTGCTACCATCTGCGTCAACGGAAGCAAAGTCGGCTTTTTGAAACAATCCTGGTAATTCAGCATTTGTACCCACTTCCACGTTGCCCCAACCTCGCCCATAAAATGCTGACCCGATACTTATTTTATTGGCAGACGCACCATTTTTAAGCAAATAATTAACCGTGTCGTTTGTACTCCATGCCCAAATCCCCTTCTCAGGATTGTTGGCTTCTGGATTTGTATAAAGAGCCGTATGATGGTTCGATTGGGCCTCCCAGGCACCGTGAATATCATACGTCATCATATTGGCAAAATCTACGACGTCAAAAATACCAGCAACATCAATTCCTTGGCCCAATGCCCAGCCACCAGCTGGCAAGGCAACGGATAGTTCATAGGTTTTCCCTAGAAGCTTGCCCTGTTTATCAAGAGCTGCTCGAAACTCTTTTAGCAGTGTCACATAATTTTCTTTGTCTTCTGGCTTTGCATAAGGAGTCCCTTCATCTTTAGCACTGTCCACTAGATCACCGTCACGTGGCATATTTGGGTATTCCCAATCAATGTCAACAAAATCCATATTTGTGTAGGTGATAAATTTTAAGACATTATCAATAAATACTTGACGGGTCTCTGGTTTTTCTGCCAGTTGACTAAAGTCACCTGACTTAGTCCAGCCACCTAAAGATACACCAACGTTTAAATTAGGATTTTTCTCCTTTAAATCTGTCAAGCCATTCAAGATACCAGCATAGGCCTTGCCTTCTGCTGCTGCGCCATTACCAATACTTGAGGTAACAGCCGCAAATTCATCGGTAAATTCTAAATTGCCTTTTTCATCAAAATCTAGAAAAGCAAAATTCAGGTGAGTTAGCTGATCTGCCGGGATATCTTTTGGCATAAAATTCCCTTCACTGTCTTCAATTGACCAATCTCCGTAATACATGATACTGCGATACGTTTCTTGACTTGCCCCATAGCCTGTCAAACTCCCGACACCTACAGCAGCCATACTCATCATTAAAATACCAATCAAAACAATAATAAAGGATCTTAAACTGAACTCACGTCTTTTCTTTTTCACTACACATCCACCTTTTCAATAAATTTATAATACTAAAGCGTATTCATTATATTGTTATGATATCACAATTTTAAACATAAAAACAGATTTATTGCACAAAAAACAGTAAGTCTTCTGAGACGTTCTCATCTAACTTACTGTTCTCAACTAATTCGTGACTATTGGATTTCTAATTACGCCCATAAACAATGGTAATTTGTCCTTCCCCTGAATAATAAAGATAAAGGGTTAGATCTAGTTGTTTAGTTTCCATTGGTCTTGCCGCTGCTGTTGCCGCCCCCATGGAGGTAACACTTTCAACTTTCACTTTTTCCTCATCTATTTTCAGTTGATTCGTTTGTTTAAACGAATTGATAACTAGCGGCTCGCTATCGATTAACTGGCTTAAATCAGCTTTAGTATTATCGAAAATACTGGTTAACCCCAGTTGTTTCATCACTTCAATCAAATCGATATCAGTCGTCAGCTCAAACTTAGGAATAGCAAAATTAACATCAGCTATTTCAGTCTCTTCCAAATTAATTAACTCATGAAGTTTTTCGGGAGCCTCAATTAATTGATTAACTGGAACATCTTCGTCGGGCAAAATAAACAACAACTGATGGTCATTTTCCAAAGCCAATGAACTGGCCACAAAATTAACACCATGAGCATAGGGATGGTTCTCTTGCTGCTGATGCATAAAATCTGTCCTTAGATCCTGTTCCCCATAAAAAAGCTGTTTGTCTGTTTGGGATGTTTCAAATTTATCAATCCAGGCTAAATGTAAACGAACCGTGTTGAGTAACACTAAACGGGTCTCTTCAGTCACTTCTTTTTGATCAAATAAATCAGTTCCTAATTGCTTTTCAACCCAGTCGGTGACCTTTTTTGCCGCTTTCCTTGGGGATTTGGCGAAAGGAACCGTATTTACACTAGCTGAATAAGTTTCCTTGGCCACTTTTTCAAATGCGGGTCTTACGTTGAACTCTTGATCCACCCAAATAGAATTAGCCAGACTGGCTACCTCTTTATCCTGATAAACACCTAATAATTCCTGGTTAAATACTTTTAGTGAAGGATATTCTTCTGAATTGGTAAATAGTACCCCATAAATATCCTCTTTACTCTTCCCTGCTGCCCCTTCACTTAATAAGCCTAACAATTGAAAAGGTCCGATTGGTCCATATAACGGATTACCTACTTCCTGTAAAATTATACTCCCACTAGTAGCGGCGAACTGATTAAAACTGTCAGCTCCTGAGATACTTGAATAAGTCTTTTCCTTCGTGCCTTCTGATAAAATAACTTGCTTCCCTGGTTCACCACAACTTACCAATAAAAAGGACATAAGACTTAGCCCCATTATCATTAACTTCTTTTTCATACTAACCTCCTTTATCTATTAGACGTATCAAGGTGTAAAAAGGTTGGTTTTTTTAGTAAAAAAAAGCCCTAAAGCTTTTGCTTCAGGGCCCAATACGTGTATTTAATTTCCGTCTAATATATTCAAGCGAACTTTCTTGGGTCCATCTAACCGAACACTGTAAACAATCGTGCGAATAGCTTTCGCAACTCGACCTTGTTTACCGATAATCCGCCCAATATCTTCGGGATCAACAGATAAATTGTATTCAAAAAAATCTTCCGACTCTTCAATTTCCAACTTTATCTGCTCAGGATGACTGACTAACGGACGCACAATTGTCAAGACTAACTCTTTTACATCTGTCATTTTTCAGCCCTCCTTATTTTTTAACGTATTTAGCTTCGTGATGTTTTTTCATAACACCTTCACCAGAAAGGATGTTACGTACTGTATCTGAAGGTTGCGCACCTTTTGATAACCAGTCCAACACTAAATCTTCTTTTAAGACTACTTCCGCAGGATCTTTCAAAGGATTGTAAGTTCCAACAGTTTCGATGAAACGTCCATCACGAGGAGAACGAGAATCTGCAACAACGATACGGTAAAAAGGGTTTTTCTTAGAACCCATACGTTTTAAACGAATTTTAACTGACATGTATATTTCCACCTCCATTAACTTATTACAAATGTTAGTTTACCAGTTTTCAAAAGAGATGTAAAGTGTTTTTTCTTTACAGCTTAAAATTTCTTTTGTTTAACTGGGTTTGTCAATCAAATTTTGGCTAATCTTAGGCATATATAGCAATAAATTTCATTCATCAAAGTCTTAACTACGTTAGCTAATTCTTCTAAAGACTTCCTCCAAATAATGTGGTCATATCACTTGGTGACAGCTACTATTAGCATTTCCATCCCTATATTTCCAATCTGACTCAACGCCTATCTCCAAAAAATAGACTATTTGCTCCTGATTAGACCATTCACTCTGACTCTAAGAGCACTTGGCCAATGTGGATCCACTTATATCTACTGTTTCTTCACGTTCTGACTCACTTAAAGAAATCGGTGAATTTGCTGATGTGCTCGACTAACTAATGTGCTGTCCCAAAAAACGATTGAGCCTAAGTCCTAGCCCTTCCACACTTTACTCAGAGCCATAGCGAGCGCTTAGAGGCTTTATATTGCTGATTTAATCCTATCACGCGTCTCTCGATAGCCAGCTTTAAATGGACTCCTAAAGGGTATCCCTCTGCGCCACATCCTTTGGCTAACTAAAAACATGAGATGATATAAAAAGGCGAATTAACTGGCTTTAGTTAAACCAAATATGTCACTTAATAACAAATAAACGACGTGTAGCCATCACGCTACACGTCGTTTATCCATAACACTAGTTACAGTCTAACTAGTTGGTTTAAACACCTTCAAATGAATCAATAATAATTTGTTTCAACTCGCTAATAAGAGGTTCTTTTGGATTGGCAGTTGTACACTGATCTTCATAAGCCAGCTCAGCCATTCGATCAACGGTACTGTCTAGGACTTCCTGAGTGACACCTTGAGATTTCAAGCTCATCTCAATGCCGACAGCTTTGCCTAATTTAATCACTTCTTGAACCAAACTTTCGACTAATTCCTCTGTGGTTTTACCTTTCAAACCTAATGTGCGAGCGATTTCCGCATAATCTTCATGAGCTCTAAAGTACTCATATTTAGGGAACATCGCATGTTTTTGTGGATCTTTAGCATTATAACGAATGATATGCGGTAATAAAATCGCATTGGTTCGACCATGAGGGATGTGATACTCACCACCAATTTTATGGGCAACCGAGTGACAAATTCCTAAGAAAGCATTGGCAAACGCCATACCAGCTAAAGCTGAGGCATTATGCATCT
Organism: uncultured Vagococcus sp.; assembly: GCF_963518325.1. Lineage (NCBI taxonomy): Bacteria > Bacillati > Bacillota > Bacilli > Lactobacillales > Enterococcaceae > Vagococcus > uncultured Vagococcus sp. Next base: position 280,348 of record NZ_CAUQJB010000001.1, read on the forward strand.
TCTCGCGAGCATCAAAGTCCGCTGTTTTAACCGATTCTTCCAAATTAGCAAAAACCAATTTAATCGCTTCAATACTCAATCCGCGAGTATAATCAGATGCCATTACAGAGACGTATGACTCCAAAGCATGGGTCAGAACGTCCATCCCTGTATCAGCTGCAATTGAGCGAGGTAGCGTTTGAACAAACTGAGCGTCGATAATCGCAACATCTGGTGTTAAGGCATAGTCTGCTAATGGGTACTTAACGTTAGTTTCACTATCTGTAATCACAGCGAATGGTGTAACCTCTGCCCCTGTTCCAGAAGTGGTTGGCACACAGACTAATTGGGATTTTTCTGCTTTCGGATATTTGTAAATCCGTTTGCGAATATCTAGGAATTTTTGCTTAGCGCCAAAGAACTCTGTTTCAGGATGTTCATAGAACAGCCACATACCTTTAGCTGCATCCATGGCTGAACCACCACCTAAAGCAATAATCGTATCAGGTTGGAAGTCAACGATTTGTTCCGTTCCTTTGTAAACCGTGTTCGTTGATGGATTCGGTTCGACATCAGAAAAGACAGCAATCTTCACGTCATTATCCCGTTTGCGTAACTCATCCATAACAATATCGGCATAACCGAACTGAACCATACCAGGATCACACACAAGGAACACACGCTCTACTTTTTCCATTGCTCTTAAATACTGAATAGAGTTTTTCTCAAAGAAAATTCGTGATGGAAGTCTAAACCACTGCATATTTTTCCTCCGTTTCGCGACTGTTTTAATGTTCAATAGATTGACTGCTGAGACGTTTCTGGAAATGGAGTTTTTACCGTATGAACCACAGCCTAAAGTTAATGATGGAATCATTTCATTATAAATATCACCAATTCCCCCTTGTGACGTTGGGGTATTAACTAATATACGGCAGGCTTTCATCCGAATAGCAAAGTCTACTTGAAGATCTTCATCTTCCGTATGAATACAAGCCGTATGTCCTAAGCCAGTCTCTAACATGCCTTCACATAATGCCATGGCATGCTCCCGGTCTTTAGCTTTAATCATCGCCAGAACAGGGGATAATTTTTCTAATGACAATGGATATTTAGCACCTGTTCCCTCTAATTCCGCAATTAAAATTTTGGTTCCAACGGGAACACTAATTCCTGCCATTTCGGCAATTTCAAAAGCAGGTTTGCCAACAACTGCTGGATTCACAGCTGTTTTAGCTTCATTCATGACAGCCGCTTCTAATTTTGCCACTTCATTTGGTTTAGCCACATAGACTTGATGGGCCTGAAACTCTTTTTTCACCTCATCGTAAATCGCTTTGTCCACGATAATTCCTTGCTCAGAGGCACAAATCATGCCGTTATCAAAAGATTTAGAGACAATTAAATCATTAACTGCCCGCTTGATTTTAGCTGATTTTTCAATGTAAGCAGGTGTATTTCCAGGTCCAACCCCTAGTGCTGGTTTACCTGTTGAATAAGCCGCTTTAACCATTGCACCACCGCCTGTGGCTAAGACAACTGCAACTTTTGGATGGTTCATTAAGGCACTTGTTGCTTCCAAGGATGGTTCTTCTACCCATGAAATACAATTTTCCGGAGCACCAGCTTTAATCGCCGCGTCACGAACCACACGAGCTGCTGCTGCTGAACATTTTTGAGCGGCCGGATGGAAAGCAAAGATAATTGGGTTACGAGTTTTTAACGCAATAATTGCTTTAAATATAGTCGTCGATGTTGGATTGGTCGTAGGAGTGACGCCACATAATACGCCAACTGGCGCGGCAATTTCCATGAGCCCACTTTGTTTGTCTTCACTGATAACACCAACAGTTTTATTATTTTTGATATTGTTCCAAATCGACTCTGAAGCAAACATATTTTTTATCGCTTTATCCTCATAAATACCACGACCCGTTTCTTCAACAGCTAATTTAGCTAAAGGCATGTGTTGATCGTTCGCTGCAAGTGACATCTGATAAACAATTTCGTCCACTTTCTTTTGGTCAAACGCTTCCATTTCTTTTAATGCAATTGTGGCTTTTTTCGCTAGAGAATCAATAACTGTGTCTACACTTGAAACTTTTTTAGTTTCTTTTGCCATACTATTCCTCCTTGATCTTATCCGTCGGGTATCCCGCCTGCTCAACGCTATAACTTTTGGTTACATATGAGTCATGCTAAGACCCTTTCTGATTTTTAGTAGCCTAGAATAAGAGTTAGTCCTTGTGTTGAAAGCAATAAAGATACAAGTCCCTGACCGCCTATTCAAAAGAATTGCGAAAGATGATTGTGTGTGTTCTTTCTGTCTTAATAATAGCAAATTTCACAAACTTACTGGTAGGATAATTTTCAGCCCTTATTGGACATTTTTAAGATAATTAAATATATACTTCACAATCATTTTTTGTGTTATAATAGTTATATTAGTATTTGCCAGTCGCTTTGGATATGATTTCACTAACTCGTCTTCTTTCATTTAACTAGTAGTTATTAATCCAGTTAGTGATTTTTATAGCAATCCTTTCAAAAGGATTCCATTCAAAGCAAACCATACATAGAAACGAGGGAGACAGTTATGTGCAACATCTTAATGGTAACGTCAGACAGTGAGTTAAAACGAAAATTAGTGAATTTATTGAACAAATACTTCGTAAACGTATTCATATTACCTCATGCTAAAACTGGGGCTGATGCCTTAGCCATCGCTAAGAATCATCAACCAGAGATAATCATGTTAGATTTAAACCTAAAAAATGAAAACGCTTATTCTTATCAACGTGACTTATTAGCCTCCTACCCTAATTTAAGAAGTATCGTTATCGACAATCAAGAAAATTGTAAAAATGCTCAAACTGCCATCCGATTTGGTGCCATTGATTACTTAGTTCAACCTCTGATAGAAAGTGAAGCCTTAAGCAGCATTCATCGAGCCATTATTTCTTTAAACCAAGTTTCATTGCTTGACCACCGCTCTGTGGACGCATTACCCACCCAAAATGAAACAATTTTACCGATGATTCAATATATTCACAGCAACTACCAGCAGGAACTAAATTTGAATTCATTAGCTGATTTTATGCATCTCAATAAGAACTATATTTGTCAGTTATTTAAGAAAGAAGTTGGTATGACTTACATCACATACTTAAATCAGTACCGCGTTGAACAGTCAAAACTTTTATTGCGCAATAGTGATAAACAACTGGCTGAAATTTCAGAGAAAGTCGGCTATACCGATCCAACTTACTTCAGTCGAATTTTTAAAAAAATTACAGATATTAGTCCTAATCAGTATCGCCAAACCTATAAAGGTGATTTCATTCCTGTGGATCTTCAGCAAGTTTTTTAGCTTGACAGCTGAATTAAAAGATGAGATAGTATGATTCATATTGTTAATCATAGTCAGTGACAGTAGCTTCTCATGTTTGAATGGAGAGAATTGACGGTTGGTGGAAGTCAATCAGCATGAGTGAGTGAATTACACACTTAAACAGTTTTATGAAGGGGGAGAGCCCATATCCTCTATAAGAGAAAAGCAGCGTGCTTTTAAAAATTGGGTGGTACCGCGAATGATTCGTCCCTGTTAGTTGATACTAACAGGGACTTTTTGTCGCTTAAAAGGAGGAGGTAATAATGAGCATTACAAGTGTTGGTGGACTTATTCGTTATCGACCACAATGATTAGACAAATTATCAGATATTAATCATATGGAGGAACGTTTTATGTCAAAAAAAATAAGTTTTATGGAAGCTGCGTTAATCATTATTACAATGTTGGGAATCATTGGAATCAGTGTGATTCATTTTGGTCTTTCACCGACTACTCCCATTATTTTTGTTTTAGGATTATTGATAATATGGGGAAAATGTCGAAGATTCACCTGGCATGAAATTCATGAGGGAATCCAAGAAGGAGTTACCACAGGAATAATTCCGATGCTTATCTTTTTATTAATAGGAGCGCTAATTGCTAGTTGGATTGCTGCAGGTATCATACCTGCAATGATGGTAGTTGGCTTTAAATTAGTCAGTGTCAGTATTTTTGTTCCCTCTACCTTTTTAGTTTGCGCCATTATTGGCACCTCTATCGGCAGTGCCTTTACAACCGCTTCAACGGTTGGTTTGGCACTGATGGGAATGGGACTCTCTCTGGGCTTTAACCCTGCCCTAATAGCAGGTGCGGTCATTTCAGGATCCGTCTTCGGTGATAAAATGTCGCCACTTTCTGATACAACCAATCTTGCGGCCGCTGTAGCAGGTACTGATCTATTTAAGCATATTCGCAACATGATGTGGACGACTATTCCAGCATTTGTTATCTCATTAATTTTATTTTATCTATTGGGTAGTCAAGCCAGCATCCAGTCGTCTCAAAATGAAATCAGTCATTTGACCAACATTTTAGAGAAGCATTTCACCATGGGTTGGTGGTCAACGATTCCAATTCTCGCCATGATCGGTTGTTCCTTGACAAGAGTTCCAGCTATTGCCACCTTATTGTTGAATATCGCCTTGTCATTAGGACTGTTTATTGCTCAATCTCCCAATGTGACCTTAAGCGCAATAGCCGAAATTATTGAGAATGGCTTTATTTCAAAGACAGGTGTTTCAAACATTGATTCATTATTAAGTCGCGGAGGCCTGAGCAGTATGTTAGGTGCTATTTCATTAATTATTCTGACTCTCTCTCTCGGCGGATTGCTGATGAAATTTGGTCTCATTCACCGTTTGATGGCACCTCTCTCAAACAAATTAACCACGGCTACCGGTTTAGTGACCGCTACGGTCATTGGTGGTGCCTTAGCGAATATTATGATTGGTGAACAGTATTTATCGATTATTTTACCAGGAAAAGCTCTAAAGCCTTCTTTTGATAAAAGTGACTTGGATGAGGTTGTCTTATCCCGAGCTCTGGAAGATTCAGGGACCGTCTTAAACACTTTGATTCCATGGGGAGTTAGTGGTGTATTCATGGCAAATACATTAGGGGTCAGTACCATTGCCTACTTGCCCTTCTGCTTTTTTAGCCTCCTTTGCCCCATTCTGTCAATCCTTTCCGGCATGACAGGTGTCGGAATCAAAAAGAAAACTCCCAATCGCATAATTAACCAAAAATAATTAACTGATTAACTGTCACTAATATTTTCTACTACTTCCATTTGAATGCAACCAAACAAGCTGGGACATAAAGTCGTTTTGCTCCAAAGACTGCACAAGTTTCGATGCCCCTCATTTCTAAGGTCTTTACGATGCGCCTTCTTTCATCTTTATTTTTGCACTACAGTTATTCACATTTCAACAGATCCATTTTGATCTGGATAGACTTCAATATCAGAATAAGAGGCCATCATCTATGCCGTTTCAGAACCTGAATCAAGTAATTTATTACTTGATTCCACTTGCCAGTTTTCAAGATCAGGAGTAAGATATGTGCCCTTTCGGCTTGGTTTTTGCAAACAAAAACCACCCAAGTTCCAACTGGCACTAGGTAGACCACATCCTCTTTGGGACTTCACGTGTCGAGACAAGTAATCAAACGCCTTAGAATTATGATCCTCCGTATTATAAACACTCATTCCGATTAAACCAAAAGATGCCTGATTCATTAACGGAATTAACTCTAAACGTTTTCCTGTCATCATAAATTCCTGCCACTATATTATGTTGATTGGTCATTGAACGTTTCATTCCAATGACGTCGAATCCATCTTTTGTTGTATAACTTGCTTCTAACGCCACAACACTCCTCTTTAATAGATTAGTTACTAACTCAAGGATAGCAGTATCTCAAGTTAGTAACCTCTCTTTTTTTACAAAGAAATGCGCGCTTTTCTTAAACCTCTCCCGACCTGACATTTTTAGCCTGGATTTCTCCCAAACTAATTTCTTCAAATAAAACACTAGTCCCTTCACCTAATGGCGACTGGGCGACAAATCCAACTTTTACGCTAGGCCCACAATCCATGCCAAAGTAGCGCGCCATAAAAAAATCTTCACCATTATAGGAATAGTGAAAACCAAATAAATCGCCTTTTCGAACCATTTGTAAATAAACAGTCCCACCATCAATATTGACCCCATTGGCATCATCTGACAATCCCTTAGTTACCACTGAGACGACTGACTGAGTTCCAATATCAGTTTTCTCAAAACAAAGCTTTCCCCAAAGGGTGGAATCTTTCAAAAAAAACAAACAACCTGCATCATAAATCCCTCTGAAATCTGGTGAGACTTTTGCTCGCAAGACAAAGTCACCAGTCACATCTCGATAATAAAAAGCCCCATTTTCTGTGACCTCCTCATTTTCCGGATTGACAAAGAAATCCGACTTCGGTAACGCTGTCATTTCTAAGGAATCCTCTGTCATCACCTCTACGTTTGACTCATTTAACCATTTAAACCCATTCATCACTCTTCCTCCATTCATATCAAGCCCTTGAGACTTTGATGACCAAAATAAACGTGTTTTGCTCATCGACAATAGTGACCTCTATCTACCAATTAACCATCTCAGCAAGGAGTTGAACAATCGACAAACCTATGACAAATGACTCGTTTGCTCCTGCGTAAAAGTTCAATCAAAGAATCAAGCTCTCCCCCCATTCAGTTAATGTTGCTAAAACTTATTCTGATGGCTAACTCAGTCATTTCCACTTTGATAGAACAATTACCAACGCCATGATTTAAAGTATTTTTAATTAGGTTACTGTAGATCCGTGGGTAAATCTTTCGGTCACCTAATAATACCATTGACTCCTCAGAATGCTCAATACTTAGTTGGATAATTTTTTCCTGCAACTCGTCACAATACACGACCAGCTGATTTTGTCACACAACAATTAGAGTGATTTTTTGAGAGTAATCAGCAAAATCAAGCAATACAATCATTTACTTCCCAATCTCAATGCCGTCACAAAAATCGATATCATCCTTAACTGTAATGGCGATAATTAGACTTTCAAAAGTTAAACAAACATGGACCATACAGGCTTTACGTTTCCAGCAACTAGCATCACGAATGAGAGTCATAAAGGTAAATTGAAATCAAAAAAAATTATTTAACAATTTAGCAATTTTTTCATGCACTAATTCATAAAAAATCAGTCCCTAGTCTGACTTATTTTTCTTTTCTCAATGATAAACTAATATAAACGAGAGAGTTCTCGTTTATTTTGAGAAAGCAGGAGATCATGAATGAAGAAAAAAATAATTACTTTTTTGCTAGCTAGTTGTTTAATTGGTGCTTGTCTATATGGAGGTGTCTTTCTAATTTACCAATCGCGAGTAAAAGCTATCACCTTATCACACCAAGATCTTAAAAACGTCGACGATGGTAATTATTCAGGGACTTATAACGCACTCTTTGTCCAAGCGGCTGTTACTGTCAAGGTAAAGAATCATCGGTTTACAGCAATTAACTTGGATAAGCATATCTATGATCGCGGCGAAAAAGGACGCGACATTATCGATCGTGTCTTAAATGCCCAAAGTACCGATGTTGATACCATTAGTGGTGCAACCAACAGCTGTAATGTTATACTGAAATCAATCGAAAATGCCATTGATAAAGGAGCCAATTAAAATGCCAAAAGTATCAGAGGCGCATAAAGAAGAGATGCGCCGAAAAATCAGAGCCAGCGCTAAAGCCCTTTTTTTGCAAAAAGGTTTCCGAGCAGTCACCATGAAAGATATTGTGACAGCTTCCGGCTTAAGTTTTGGCGCTGTCTATTCCTATTACAGCAATACTTCCGATATTTTTCTCGTGCTAAAACAGGAAGAAATTCTAACGGACCATTCACATTATCAGCTCATGTTAACTGCAACAAACAAAGCAGAGTTTGTGGGACAATTTCTAACCTTTCTGACCGAGCGATTGTCCCATCTCGAAAACACCCTTGTACCAGCTACCTATGATTACTTAACCTTTGTGGCAAAAGGTGCTCATCACACGGCCATCAGCGACATCGTCTACAGGGAATTGGAGCAGCAGATTTATGATGTCCTACAACAAGGTGAGAAGGCCGGCTTAATAAACACAGAGTCGATCGAGACCATTGCTAACTTTTTACTAGTCTATGTGGAAGGGCTTTACTTTCAACAAGCCTTCGTTGATTCACCTCCAACAACTAAATCCCTCAAAAGTCTTGGAATTATTTTGAATCAGATACTGTAAATTCTATAGCTAAATCAAGAGAATAACTACATCAGCTTTTATTATATAGTTGATGCTACAGTACTCACTTTGATAGAAGTTCACATACTTTAAGCTTTATCGTTTTATCTTAAAGCAGAGGAAAAAAACAATACAAAATTCCAGTCATTCCGTATTTTAGTCTGCTTAATTCCGTATATTGCAGGCTCATTTATTGGCATGAGTTAACTTTTTAAGATGTTTTTAGAGAAACTTGCCAAAAAAACGACTTTATTTTCCGATAACCATTGACCTTTCGACTGATAACCGCTAGCATTAAAGGTGAGGCTATTACGAAAGGATGGGATTTTATGAAGATTGGAATTATTGGGGCAACTGGTAAGCAGGGAAATCTAATTTTACTCGAAGCGTATCGACGCGGTCACGACGTAACGGCACTGATCAGAGATCAACGAAAGTTAAAGCATGAGGTACCCTATATTGAAAAAGAATTATATGACTTGGCACCCACTGAATTGGAAGGTTTTGACGCAGTCGTAGATGCCTTTAACGCACCTGCCATTATGCCGCAACTTCATCAAACCTCTCTGAGACACATTACGAAAGTTGTCAAAGATTTAGACACAAAATTATACGTGGTTGGCGGCGCTGGTAGTTTGTACATCGATCCTAGCAAGACAACACGTCTGTCTGAAACTCCTGACTTCCCTGAATCTTTTAAGCGAACTGCGGATAGTATGGCAGCTGCCTTAGATGAATTAAGAGTGAGTAAAGCAACTAATTGGATTTACGTTAGCCCTGCTGCCAATTTTGATTTTGAGGGCCCGAAAACTGGGGAGTATCAATTAGCAGGCGAGGTATTGACATTAAATAGTCAAGGCGAAAGCTATATCAGCTACGCTGATTATGCCATTGGTATGTTGGATTTGATTGAAAGCGGCAAGCATAATAAAGAGCGGGTTTCACTCGTTTCGAAATAAGCGAAACAGGTTGATGATAATCAGCCTGTTTTTTTTAGATTTCCCTATGAACCGCTAGGGAAATCCTATTGATTCGGATATCCCACTTTCACTTGACCTTACAAAAATGTTAGGCACTCGTTAGTTTCTTCTATGGTTGATTTCCCTGTTTTACCGCATAATGATATTAGTATTAAATGATGGATTAGGAGAGAAAGCATGAAAAAACTTTTGGCAATTGTATGTATCTTTATTATCGGGGCAGGTCTTGGTTTGTATCACTATTATTATGGTGGGAGTGCTTATTATACTAAAATAAATAGTTCTGGCAAAGAAATTACGCAGATTGTTGACCAAACAAAAGAAGAAATGAAAGACTATGAATACTCTCAACCTGCTTTCAATGATAAAGGCGATGAACGTCATCTGACCTTCAATGGCTCGATTGGTCGGCCGCTTAAACTCAATTCCTACCTCAAACTCAAGGTCAATCGACTCAAAGGTGTCGTCAGTTGGGAAGAAATGAAGAAAAGTGATGTTCCTAAAAAAGCCTTATCTCATTTAAATAATTAGAAAAAACTCACTAGGTGAGTTTTTTTTAGCTTAATAACCATTCGTACATCTGGTCATTGCTGTCATATGCTGCGCCATTTTGGCAATGTAAGTCTGAAGAAAACCTATCCTTATCAAATAAAATTAATTGTTTAGTCTCTGCAGGGATTTTACTAAAAAATGTTTGCCCATGTCGATAATCGTAATAATTATCATGTTTAGCAAGAAATACTAAACAATCCGTTGTCAGCTGACGATACGCTATTTCTTCATTGAAGTTCTGGCAAATTTCCAGTAAATTATTTAAACCAGTCCCACCAAATACCCACTTTGCCTGTTCGATTTGCCAATTTAAAAACTTATTTTGTCTTATGTAAATGGAACATATCTTTTCCAACACAGATGGAAAGCCTTTTTCCAGAAAACCATGTAAAAAATAAGGCAATGATTTTTTTATTGAATCAATCATTGAGGGAAAATAATTATACAAGACAATTTTATCAAATAACTCATCATCTAAGCTAGCCCCTCGTGCTATTAAAAGGCCACCTAAGGATATGCCCACGCCGATTTTCGGGCCTATTAACCGGTAGTGAGCTTGATAAAAATCAACTACTACTCGTGCGACTTGTTGCCAATCAGCTTCAAAAGGCATCTGATAGTTCCGAATCACACTGGACTGCCCCGGACCTTCGTATAAAATCACATTATAGCCATTGGCCAAAGCACTTACCACATTTGTAAAGTAAAGTTCTTCCAGTAAAGCATCAAACCCACCGCATATGTATAAGATTCCCAATGAGGGTTGCTCTGTTCGAAAGAAAAGTGTCCGTAATTCTACCTTCTGATAGCTCAGATTGTGTTGAGTAAATGCAACATTTTTACATGCTAAGCCTCGGTAAAATAAATCAACTGACTGCTGGTAAACCTCTTCTTTACGCGGATCATTCGGTGGTAAAAAAAATTCCGCTCCTTGATAATAACGACTGGCTCTTAAAAAGGCATTTCCCTGGGCTTCTTTGCCCTGAAAGGATTCTCCTCGTTGGGCTAATTTACTTGCAAAACTCTCCCACTCCTTATACCAAGATTCATAGCTGCCATCTTTTATTTTTTCAGTTACTGCTGCAACTTCCCCATAATCAGCTCCTCCACTAGGTGTGTACCACAATAATCGCGTTGCTTCAAACTCCATCTCGGCATTCTTAAAGAAATGTTGTTTCATTCTATCATTCCCTTTCAACTTCTACTATAATTAAAAGTATATGGAATAAAAATAAACTTGAAAAGAAGGTACTTTTACGTGTCTACTAACAATCAATGCGAACAAGATCGCCGCTTACGTGAGCTGGCCCTTCCTCTTTTAGGCAAATGGGCTCCCTTTATTTTGATTTTATTAGCTCGTCAGCCCCATAGTTTTGCTGACTTAGAACGAGCTATCGAAGGTATTTCAAGAAAAGTTCTTAATGAAAATTTAGTTCAGTTACAAATGTCTGGATTGGTTTTGAAAGAGGGACAGCCTTCAACAGGGTTTCCTGTCAGCTATGAGCTAACAAAACTTGGCATAAGTAGTTTAGTCGTCTTGGAGTCACTCAAATCATGGCTCATCGCCCATGAGAAGGAACTTATTTTTAATCAGCAATCCTTTAATACTAAATAAGACTGGCTCCTCATGAGGAAGTCAGTCTTATTGTTATTTTTTAGGTAAGACAATGTCTTTATATAAGTAGACGGTTATAAAGTAATAGCCCAAGTATATACAACCATAGATAGCGAAAGGCATGGCAATATAGGCATAAGGGTTAGGAATGAAAATCGTAAACATCTTTAAACCAACTAGGACGTGAACAACACCTAGAAAAGCTGGTGCCAAAAAGATCGCTAATATTTCTTTGCGAATAGAGCCCATTAGTAATTGACGTCTAACACCAATTTTATGTAACATATCGTAGCGGGCGATATCCTGGTAAGCCCCCGTTAATATCTTAAACATCAAACAGCTAGCTAACATGGCTAGAAAAGCAATTCCTAAGAAAAAGCCCATAAACATAAAACCATTGGCCATGCTTTGAATCTGTTGATACATCTCATATTTGCCATTGCTATACTCAAGCTCTGGATGTCGTGCTAATTCCTGCTGATGCAATTCTTTGAAAATAGGTAATTGTTCTTGATAATCACTTACACGAATAACTTGAATCGTACTAACTTGACTTGCTAATTGATCAAATTCAGCTTGAGTGACTACTTGATAACTGCTTTCATATAAAGCATCATTACCATAACCATCAGCAATTTGATTGAATCCTTGAGCGATTGTTCCCTCCCCTTGATTTTGATAAGAGTAGGCATGATTTAATTTAAGGTCTTTTGATTCCTTAAATGGTGCTCCTATCTCTTGTTCATCTTGAACCAATAAAGGTTGTTTAACCAATTCTTCTTGAATAAAATACTTTGTCTTCTCAACCATTTTTGCATGGTAGGTAATCACCTCTTTAGCGTCCAGTTTATCAAGAACTGTTTGAATTTCTGGCGTCCCATTGTACACGACGGCGTCATTCACATTCGTACTTAACAAATCCGCAGCAAAGTTCTTAAAGGCTTGTCCAACAGTCACAGCTCCTAATGATAAAGCTAATAACATCGTGACTAAGCCTAAAACTTGAGCCAGTGATGATGCTTTAAAACTTAATTGCGATAAGGTAAAGATGCGAATTTTTTTGCCGCTCATACTCTCCCAAGATTTCAGTTTATTCACGATGACAGGCACAAGTGAACTGAAAAATAAAAAGGTTCCCGGTGTAATTGTCACGATTGCCACCACCACTCCGATAATCTGAAAGGTTTTAATATTCACCATACAGATGTAACCAATCCCAATCAATATCATCGACAAACAAATTTTAACAACAGTCATCAATGGTTTCGCTTTTGAACGTTCTGACTGATTTTCACTGTACAATAAATCTAAGGTCCTTGTTTTCATGAATTTCGTGACATTGACAACGGTGGTAATTAGAAATAAAATGCCGAAGAAAATCAAGGTAATCAACAAGGCTTTTGGCACAAAAGCTTCATAGGTATTCGATGGTAAATCGATCGCCGAACTTAACCAGTCCCCCATTAACTTAGCCAGAACTGTTCCCATAATCAACCCTACAACTATTGAAAAACTGCCGATAAAAAGCGTTTCAATAGCCATCATTTGACCTATTTTTTTCTTTTTAGCACCCAACATCATGTACATGCCATATTCTTTTTTTCGCATAGAAAGTAAAAATGAATTGGCATAAAAAATATAGACAATCGTAATAATGGCTAATAAGAAGGCTCCCAATTGAAACACAATGGCTACCATCGAAACTGACGGAATATTCTCTTCTAGGAAACTCGTATTCAGTGATAACGTTTGGAACATATAAAAGATCGAAATAGCGATCATCAAGCCTAGCATTAAAACCAGATAGTCTTGCCAACGCTTTTTAACACTTGTGAGTGACAGTTTAAACATCATCAGACTTACACCAAGCTTTCTGGGTCAATTTCAAGACCTGCCAAAACAGCTAAAATCTCTTGATAAAATTCCTGTTGAGTGCCCCGACGGTGTAATTCCCGGTAAATTAATCCATCTTGGATAAATAAAATACGTTTGCAATAGCTAGCGCTGACTGCATCATGGGTTACTAGCAAGATAGTTGTTTTATAATCCTCGTTCAACCCACGTAATGCTTCTAACAAATTCTTAGCATTTTTAGAATCCAATGCACCTGTTGGTTCATCTCCCAGCAATAAATTGGGGTTATGAACAAGGGCTCGAGCAGCAGCTACCCGTTGTTTTTGACCTCCCGATACTTCCGTCGGATAACTTCCTAAAATTCGTTCAATATCCAGTACTTTCGCAATTTCCTTGACTTTCTTTTTGGTTTTACTGGCGGAAACACCTTGGAGTGACAGTGGTAAGCCAATATTTTGCTGCATGGTTAAATTCTCTAATAAATTAAAGTCCTGAAAAATAAAGCCGATATTTTTAGCACGAAAATCGGATAATTGACTTTCTTTCAGACCGTTTAACGTGGCACCGGATATTTTGATATCACCATTTGTCGGGCTATCCAAAGCTGATAAAATATTTAATAAGGTGGTTTTACCTGAGCCAGATGGGCCCATAATGCCCACAAATTCTCCTTCTTGAATATCGAAAGAAATATCCTTAAGAGCTTCATGTTGTTTTTCACCTTTTTTTCCATAAACTTTCTGTATATGAGTCACTTCTAAGACTGTTTTATTCATAATATGCCTCCAGTTAATTGGTAGTTTTAAGTAGTTCGACTACCTGATGAGATTAGTTTACGTTAAAACGCGGCCATCGTCCTTCGAAAGTTCTTACAGAATTTATCACTGACCTAACAGTTTTGTCACATGACAAATAAGCAGAGGAAAATTCTTCTGCTTATTTGATAACTAGTTAATTAATTTGGCCGCTGGTTCATCGCACAGGACCGTCACATCTGGATGGAACTGCAAGATAGAAGCCGGAATATCTGGCGTCAGTTTCCCATTGAAGGCTCTGTCTAAAATATCCGCCTTGCCTTGACCATTAGCAATCACAATAATCTTTTTTGTCTTCATAAGGGTTCTCATGCCGATGGAGACATAGCAATCAATCTCTTCTTTAAATTCACCTGATTCAGCTAACATGGTCTTGAATTTATCATCCAACAGTACCCGATACCCTTCTTTTTCAAAGGGTGTGCCAGGCATGTTAGCAGCAATATGTCCGTCAGCCCCGATTCCCATAATAGCGAAATCAAGGCCGCCAGCCTCTGCGATTAAACGATCAATCTCAGGATAGGTTTCCTCATTTAAATAGGTAATTTGCTCGTCACCAATTTGATTGGCTTTAAAGAAGGTTTTGTTAATATACTCAAAACGCTTATATTCCTCTGGTTTGGTGCTTAAATAGAGATTGTCCTGTTGAAAGAACTGAACGGTGTCAGAAACACGACTATCGCTAACTGCCATTAAGTCTTTGATGATTTCATAGGCCCTTAAAGGTGTTGAGACTGCTGTTAATGAAATGTTCACTTTCTGATCTGTTGTTAAATAAGGCACAATCATCTGCGCCAAAGCTTGACTCATTGATTCAAAATCTTTTTTTTCAATTACTTTCATGAATAACGCCTCCCAATGGTTGATTGTCTTTATTTTACTAAACACTCTTTAAAAGTAATAGGCATTACATCCCATAAAAAAACGGTTTCTAACAAAAAAACAGAACAAAGGCCTCAGCCCTTGTTCTATTTTTTTATGTTAGCAACTTTAAGGCAACGGTTGATGCCAGTATTACTGCAATACATAATAACCGCTTAATATCTTTGGAATCTTGAAACAGCACAATCCCAACAATCGCTGTTCCAACTGTCCCAATCCCTGTCCAAATAGCATAACCCGTTCCCATTGGAATCACTTGCAAGGCAAAAGATAACATCAGCAAACTACTACCCATCGTGAGAAATGCCAGAAAAATAGCTCGCTTATTCCCTTCAGCCAATCGTTTAATGTTCCAAACACCAATTATTTCCATCAAGCCTGCGCCAATCAATGCTAACCATTCCATCTTAGCTCTCCTCCTTCACAGGCGTTTCTATTAGTTTCAGTCCAATAATGCCCAAGATCAAGGTGACCATAAATAGCAACTTTAATGGACTAACATCTTCTCCAAAGAAAAGGACACCTACGATGATACTGCCTACTGATCCAATACCAGCAAATACAGCATAAACAGTCCCAATTGGCAATGTCTTGGCCGCCTCTGTTAATAAAATAAAGCTAATCACTACACCAGCACCTGTTAACACCCATTGAAAAAGCGTTTCTGCATGACCTAAGCCACTTACCCAAACAAGTTCAAAAATTGACGCAAACAATACCTTTAACCATTCCTTTGTCATGTGACACCTCTAATTTATTTAGTCTATCTTCATCTTTTTTCATCATGCTCTTTGAAAGTCCACGATCGGACTCTCTCCAAAACCGCGCCACGCATTTCATCATCTAAAGCCGACGCGTTAAATAACTCTGAATAATAGAGCCCGTCAATGGCCAAACGCACAATTGTAGCCAGAACTGGATCATACCCATCTGATGCCATCTTTTGTTGGATGATGGCAAAGCTATCTGAAACAGATTCACTGACCTCTTTACTTGCTAAAGCACCAGCCACCAAGGCCACATTAACGTCTGAAGTGGATAATAAATCATGATTTGATATATTAATCATCCCTCGGGACCAACTACCGACTTTTTCTTTTTCCTTGAGACTAGCTCCTTCGATTCGACCCAAGTACTCTTGATTTAACATGTCTGCCAAACTCAAAAGAAGCGCATTTTTATTGGCAAAATAATGAGTCACACCGCCTTTACTGTAGCCTGCTTGCTTGGCGACTTCATCTAATGTAATGTCAGCCAATCCACGACTTGCCAATAACTGATTGGCACTTTCTAAAATATGGCGTCGTTTTTCCTCTGCTTTGGTCATATGTTACCTTCTTTCAATTGAGTAATTTTAAAAAAACGAACAGTCGGTTTTTATATTACTAAACTAATAGCTCGTTGTCAATTAGGTATTGATACTACTCTTGTTAGATTACTCTCAGTTCGAAAGAAATCGCCGTCTCTTTTACAAGCTTACGGCGATTATGACTAGTTATGTATTCATTTTTAAACCTGATACTTATTAGCAATTTCGTCCTTAATCTCTAATTCCCAACTGCTGCCATAATTTTTACTAAGGACAATTCGCTCGTATTAGCCACCCGATAGTTGGCATCTTTCATCGACTCGGGGTCGCCAACACCGACTGAGAACATCTCTGCGCCATTGATGGCATCAATCCCTGCTTCAGCATCCTCAACACCAATACATTCAGATGACTCTAATCCTAGTTGGTGCGCCCCTTTAATAAAAATTTCTGGATCCGGCTTTCCTTTTGCTAATAGACTTGGATCAACAATTTCATCGAAATCAGCAGTAATCCCTAAACGTTCCAAAATAACTGGACCATTCTTACTAGCAGAAGCTAGGGCAAGTTTAATCCCCGCAGCTTTAAGTTCCCCTAATAACTCAGGGATGCCCGGTAATAAATCAGCTGGTGTAATGTCTTCAATCAATTTGACATACTCGCCATTTTTATCGGCCGCCAAAGCTTCTTTTTCAGTTTCAGTATAGCTATCGGTTTTACCACCATGAACAAGAATCCGATCCAACGAATCCATTCGTGAAATTCCCTTTAATTTTTCATTAAACTCACGATCAATTTCAATCCCCATTTTTTTACCAAGAGTTTTCCAGGCATGATAATGGTATTCCGCCGTATCTGTAATTACACCATCTAAATCAAATATAAATCCTTTAATTGTCATCTCGTCTCATCCTTTCAAAAAAGCAATCAAGTCAGTCTTGATTGCTTCGCTTTAGCTACTTCTTATTTTACCTTAACAACATGTTCATCGGCAACTATCACTTTTTCACCAAAGAGTTTAACTGCCAAAGGTTCTCCTTGTAAAACGACCAATCGGACTTCTTCATGATCGACTGTCACTTGCAGTAAATGCCCTTGATAAGTGATTTTAAATGAATAACCTTGCCAATCTTTGGGAGTAAAGGGACTAAAACTCAATTGTCCGTCCAATGTCCGCATACCGGCAAACCCATGAACCAATGACAACCATCCGCCACTCATAGACGTGATGTGTAACCCGTCTTCCGTATCATTGTTATAATTATCCAAATCTAAACGAGCAGTCCGAGCATATAATTCTACGGCTTTTTCTTCCATGCCTAATTCTGCCGCCAAAATACTGTGAACACACGCTGATAAAGAAGATTCATGAACGGTCATTGGCTCATAAAAATCAAAATTACGTTGTTTCTCTTCCGTTGTGTATTCGTGATTCAAGAAATATAACCCTTGTAACACATCAGCTTGTTTGATAAATGGCGAACGCAAGACTTTATCCCATGACCAGTTTTGGTTCAATGGCAAGTCTTCTTTACTCAATGACGATACTGGCTGTAGGTCTTTGTCTAGAAAAGTATCATGCTGTACAAAAATACCTCGTTCATCATCTGTCGGAAAATACATCTTATCGATTATGTCTTGCCATTTGGCGGTTTCGGTTCCCGTAATGCCTAGAGCTGCTCTTTTTTCAGTTGTGATTTTTGTTAAGCTTTCCAGTGTGTAACGCAAAACCCAAGTCGCAATTGTATTGGTATACCAGTTGTTATTGACGTTATTTTCATATTCATTAGGACCTGTCACACCGTGAATCATGTACTGACCTTTACGTTCAGAATAATGAATTCGATCTTCCCAGAATCGAGAAATCCCAACTAAAACATCGATTCCTTCATCTATTAAATAGGTTTCGTCGCCGGTATAAGACGTATAATTGAAAATAGCATGGGCAATGGCACCATTGCGGTGAATTTCTTCAAAGGTAATCTCCCACTCATTATGGCACTCTACCCCTGTAAAAGTTACCATTGGATACAAGGCACCTTTTAAGCCCTGCTGTTTCGCATTGTGAAAAGCACCAGGTAATTGCTGGTGACGGTATTTAAGTAATTGCTCACTGACTTCTTTCCCTGCCACTGACAGATACATCGGCACAATGTAAGCTTCCGTATCCCAGTAGGTTGCCCCACCGTATTTTTCTCCTGTAAAGCCTTTTGGACCAACATTTAAACGGGCATCCTCGCCATAATAGGTGGAGAACAGTTGAAAGATATTGAAACGCATGCCTTGTTGAGCTTCATCATCACCTTTGATCACCACATCTGCTTTTTCCCAGCGTTTGAGCCATCCTGCACTATGAGCCTCTTTTAATGCCTCCCAACCTGTTTCAACGGCTTCAGCCGTTAATTGTTCAGCCTTGCTCAATTGGTCCGCCTCAGCCACATCTCGGCTTGTCACAACCGCTACGTACTTTTCTAAACGGGCAGTCTGACCTTCATTCAATTCATAAGTATAGGTTTCAGAAACAAATTTAGCTGACTCCTCTTGATTAACCTCAGTTGTGGATGATACGTTTTTCATTGCCGTTGTCACACTAAAACGGGGTGTGCCAAAGGGGTTTTCAATAGTTTCCATCGTAACTGCTGGAAATTCTCCTAATTGGTGGTTTTTTTCTAGCCAGAAAACTTCTTCATAGTTACTGTCTTCATTGGTAACATTGCCATCCAAATTAGGTGACAGTTCAACCTTTCCTTGACCTTTTAACACCTCAACTTCAACTTTGACTAAAGATAATTCTTGAGTTGCTACGCTGACAAAGCGTTCAAATCGAATCTGAGCGTCAACGTCTTTTAATTCAACTGTATAATGTCGGTTTAAAATTCCTGTCTTCATATCCAATTCCAAATAAAAATCACGATGCTTAATCGTCCCTAAGTCAATTACTTGACCATTAATACGGACATCCACACCAATAAAATTAGTGGCATTAATCACCTTACCAAAATAGTCAGGATAGCCATTTTTCCACCACCCCACACGGGTTTTATCAGGAAACCAGACACCCGCAATATAAGTTCCCTGATGACTATCACCAGAATAACCTTCTTCAAAGTTACCTCGCATTCCCATAAAACCATTGCCAATCGACGTTAAACTCTCTTGCAATCGTTTATTTTCAACGTCTAGCTGAGTTGTCTTAATTTTCCACGGGTCAATCTCAAATAATCGTTTGAACATAATACCTACTCCTCTTCTTTTCCAACTAAATATCTTAATCTATGCTTTTTGCAATCTACTTCTATTACTTTTGGCATAACTATCATTAAAGCGAGTTGTCACAAAGACCCCAAGTAACATTAAAACTAAGCCAAATGATTGGATGCTTAGCACAAGTGTCATATCGAAACTAATTAATCCTACTACCATTCCCAACAAGGTACTTAAACCTAAGCCATTTAAAATCAAGTTTAAAGATTCCTGATAAGTGCAAATGGATGACAGATGGTTCTTTTTAGTCAGCCAAACAAAGAAGGCTCCTCCAACTACTAAAATTAAATTACTCACTAAAATCAGTGAGGCACTCATCAACATCATTGTAAAGGCTACG
The DNA here is from genome assembly GCF_963518325.1 of uncultured Vagococcus sp. Lineage (NCBI taxonomy): Bacteria > Bacillati > Bacillota > Bacilli > Lactobacillales > Enterococcaceae > Vagococcus > uncultured Vagococcus sp. The sequence continues at coordinate 300,132 of NZ_CAUQJB010000001.1, forward strand.
AACGCTTTATTTTGCGTCAGCCATTGAGAACTAATCCCTTGTTTCAGTTCCTCAATAGTTGTAAATGCCCCTGGATTAAAGTCTCTTGTGTAGTTAACCGTAAATTCGTAACCGGATTGATCTTTTAAGACCATTGCCCTTTCACCAAAACTAATGCCACTTTTTAAACGGCTTAACTCATCTTCGCTTAAATTGAACCCGACCGTCCCATTGCTGTTAATCAATTGGCTGTCTTCGGCAGACAAGTGCCCTTCTTGAAATTCAGCACCTTGAATAGCCATAAGTGTGTTATGATCCACTTGTTTAAAGGTTTCAGACATGATTTCTGCTAATTGAAAATTAGTTGACCTTGCCATATTGACGGTTACAGGGATTAGTGCCAAGGCAGTAATAAAGATAAAAATCAAGAAAAGTTGCACTTTCGTTAGAGCATTCCGCCCTAAAAAAACACGTTTTGGTGTCACGATATTAACAAAATAGCTAAATGGAAATGGTAGTTTAGTCATAATTTTTTCATCCTTTGTTGTCACATACTTAATTTTTAAGACTAGCCTTCATCAAACGCTTTCCGATAAGCTGACTCATAAAACTAACCTTTAGTTCCCCCTGCGACCAATCCTGATACAAAATGTTTTTGTAAGAAGAAGAACAAGGTCGTAATCGGTACGGCAATTAGAATCGCCCCTGCCGCAAATAAGGCGATCTTTTGATCTTTTGTATTACTTATAAATGACTGTAACCCAACGGCTACCGTTAATTTTTCTTGTGTCCGCAATAAGAATCGAGCCAACATAAAATCACCAAAAGGTCCCATAAAAGCCCACAATGCTTGGACTGCCAACATCGGACGAACCAGTGGTAAAACTATTTGCCAGAAAATTCTAAAGTGCCCTGCTCCATCAAGTTTGGCACTCTCATCTAAATCAATTGGCACAGTATCGAAGTAACCTTTCATTAACCAAGTATTCATAGGAATCCCACCACCGATGTAAATCATCGTCAAAAACCAATACTGGTCTAAGGCATCTAGCAGAAAAGCCATGACATAAAAGGCCGTCAAAGCTGCCATTGTTGGCACCATTTGAACGATTAAAAAGAATTTCAAACTACTTTTACGCCCAACAAAGCGATAGCGGCTATAAGTATAACCAGCTAACGTCACAATCACCACTTGGCAAACCATCGTGAAGAAAGCAATGATCAAGGTATTTTTATACCAGCTGCCATAAAGGGTTTCTGTAAACAATCGTTGAAAGTTGTTCAAGGTCCATTTACCATTCAAACTCAAACTAAATGCATTGACATTGCCTGCTTTAAACGCTGAACTAATCGTAATGAGTAGTGGATAGATAATAATGACGGACAGAATGACCATAAATAAATAGGTGAAAAACTTGGTCCAAAATTGAGCGGTCTTCTGCGAATGAAGTTTATTTTTCATTACATTCCCTCCATGTCAAATGCTTTAGTTCGTTTAAAGACAATCAATGATACCGTAATGACAATCGCTGAAATCATCAATGTAACAGCTGCCGCAACGGAATATTGTGGCGATGTACCCGTCGTTAATTTGTAGATCCAAGAAATCAAAATATCAGTTGAACCTGCACCGCCACCGACACTTCCGGGCCCCCCCATATTAAAGAGATAGATCATGGAGAAGTTATTAAAGTTACCCGTGTATTGGGTCACAAAAATCGGTGCCGCCACATACAAAATCATCGGCATAGTAATTTGACTAAAGCGCTGAATCGCGTTAGCACCATCAATTTTAGCCGCTTCATACAAATCGGCAGGGATTGATTGTAAAATCCCCGTTACCATAACATAGATATATGGGAAGCCTAACCACCCTTGGATCATGATGATGGCTACTTTTGTCCAAAATGGATCAGTCTTCCAAGCGATCGCACTAATATCAACAAAAGGCAGATGATTAAGAAATGGAATCACTTGAGCATTAATCGCGCCGATACTGTCATTAAATATATTAGAAAAACTTAAAATGGTAATAAAAGCAGGAACCGCCCAAGGCAACAAGAAAATGACGCCGAACAAGCGACGGCCTTTGATAAATTCCTGATTAGCCACAACAGCTGTAAAAACCCCAAGAGTAATTTGCAGGGTTGAAGCACACATGGTCCAAATCAAGGTCCATGATAAAACTGACCCAAAGGTATCCCGGTAAGAACTTAAAAAGAAAATGCTGAAAAAATTCTTAAATCCAACCCAATCGATAAGATTAGCTGGTGGTATATGGTAAAAATCGTAGTTTGTAAAAGCCATAAACAAGGTCACCAGGACAGGGAAAATAATAGCAAATGTCATTACAATATAAGCTGGTAATGTTAGAACATAAGGAAAACCATTGTCAAACATATTATGAATAATTTCTTTTGCACTCACATTTACTTTCATTCCTGAATTCCATTGTTTGGCTACCATTCGAGCGTCACGCAGGTTGATGGTATAAAAAATTAAGAAAATCACGGTAATGATAATTTGCAAGGTTCCTTCGATCATTAAAAAGAGTGAATGATCTTCGATTGGCACACTTCCTAAGGTAATAAAGCCATGTAACGCTCCAATCCCAAATGCTGCCATTTCAATAATAAATAAGAGAAACACACCTAAAAAGATAAATCCTTTAAATTTCTGTTCATTATAAAATTGGCCTAATCCAGGAATAAGAGATAAGAGAGTTGCTTTTTTAACATTTTTTTTGGTGGTTGCAGTATTCATCTTGATTCTCCTCTTTAAACGAATTTCGGCAGAGCGAACCCTGCCGAAAACCAGTTAACGTTATTTCGTATATTTTTGAGCGATTGCGTCATTAATGACTTTAACTGCCGCATCTGCTGCTTCTTGAGCCGTTTGTTTGCCCGAAGCGGCATCAAACATCAAGTTCTCACCACCAGCCCACACTTCACCCATTTCTGGAATATTCGGCATTGGATCAGCATCGACATATTGGGCAATAACAGCTGATGTAATTTGATCATCACCAGCCGCAGCTATATCACGAGATTTATTATTCGCAGGGACTTCATTGGTAACGTCGTATAATTTAGTTTGATTGGTTTCAGTTGTAAGGAAGTCAATAAATTGTTGACCGACTTCTTTATTTTTAGAATAGTTACTAACGACCCAAGCTTTACCTCCACCAAAAGCTTCATAAGCATTGCCGTTATTTAACGTAGGAATCTTAGCAACACCAAAGTTAACACCAGCTTCTTTATAGTTAGCAGCTGCCCATGGGCCATCGATGATCGCTGCGGTTTTCCCATTAACAAACTGATCGGTAATGAAATCCCCTGCACTCTTAACATCTTGCATCCCTTTAGGCCACGTGCCTTGGAACCAGGTGTTAGCATATTCAATTCCTTCAACTGCTCCCTTGGAATTTAAACCAACATCACTTGGATCAGTACCATCTTTTCCAAAAACATAACCACCGTAACCAGCTAACAAGCCGTAGGCTGAGTAGAAGTCTGTCCATTTCGCTAAGAAACCAACATTTTTACCCTTTTCAGCGGCAAAATCAAATTTAGGATCTTTGGCAATTTCTTCTAGATCTTTAAATGTTGCAGGAACTGTGTCGATTAAATCTTTGTTGTAATAAAGTACAAGAGTTTCGATAATAGCTGGTTCTCCGAAGAACTTGCCGTCAACAGTGACTTGAGACTTGTCGGTATCATTGTAATCCGCTTCATTCCCTAAAGTAACTTCCGCCAAGTGGCCCTGTTGTCCCAAAGGTCCTAAACGATCATAGGCTGACATCATCACGTCTGGTGCCTTGCCGGCAGGGCCGTCTAATGGTAAGGCTTCTAGCTGTTCAAACATATCACGTTCAGTTAATTTAACAGTCACATCATTTTCTTTTTCAAAGTCACCTTTAATGCTTTCAAGATACTTGATATACCCTTTATCAACCGACACATTTAAGGTTTTTCCATCAGATTGACTGGCTTCTTCCTTTGCCTTTTCTTTAGCGCCACCACAAGCAGCTAAGCTCAAAGCAACTCCTGCTACTAATAATCCCAGGCCAACTTTCTTAAAACTTTTCTTCATTACGAATACCCCCTGCATATTTTTTGTTTTCGCTTACACCCTTATTATTATCTGTTACATGTACCATTGCAATCGCTTTACAGCTGTTACCGTTAACAAGAATAACTGAAACTCTTATTTGGTTTCAAGTAGTACGACAAAGCCTTTTTCCTGAATCACTGTATCGGCTAAACGGCTCATGATGATGGTTTGTTTCACTGTTTTCGGATAAGACTGACTTTCAATCCCTCGATTAAAGTAAGCACTTAAAACATGAGTGGCTGTTTCCCGCTTAAAGCCAACAACTTTCTGGTCATCGTCTGCTTGTATGAAATCAAGTGTTCCAAGTGACAGAATCGGTTGATACTCTTTCCGCAGCTGAATCAACTCTTTGGTGAATGTCAGAAATGCCTGATCTTGATGCTCTTTCTCCCACACCATTGTTTTGCGACAATCCGGATCATTTTCACCGGTCATACCAACTTCGGTCCCGTAGTAAATACAAGGTGAACCATGTTGTAAGAATGTGAAGGCCAAGGTCATCTGTGCCACAGCTTTATCTTCACCAGCAATGGTCAGTAAGCGAGCTGTATCATGAGAATCTAGCATGTTAAACATGACTTCGTTGGTTTGTTGACGATACAACATCAACTGCTCATTCAGTCCGCTAACCATTTTTGAAGCTGAAATGGACTGAGCCACAAAGAAATTAGTAATGGTTTCAGTATAAGCGTAATTCATCACAGCGTGGAACTCATCTCCCTTTAGCCAACTTTGTGAAGAATGCCAAATTTCTCCTAAAATATAAAAGTCCTCTTTAATGGCGACTGTTTCACTATAGAATTTTTTCCAGAAATGATGATCCACTTCATTCGCCACATCTAAGCGCCACGCATCAATATCAAATTCTTCGATCCAGTAGGTCGCAATTTCCAACAAATAGGCTTGCACCTCGGGATTTGCTGTATTTAACTTAGGCATTCTTGGGGTAAAGGCAAAGGTGTCATAAGAGACTGTCTTAGCCCCTTCTTCATTACCATTAGTACCAAACTCAACAGGATAACTGTGAATGTGGAACCAATCAGCGTATAGTGATTTTTCTTCATTTTTGATAACATCCTGCCATTGAGGTGAATGATACCCCATGTGATTGAACACCGCATCCAGCATAACTTTAATGCCACGCTGATGAGCCTCATCCACTAACTTTTTAAAGGTTTCTTTATCACCAAAATCCGGATCGATTTCAAAGTAATCAATCGTGTCATACTTGTGATTGGAATGGGCTTTAAAGATGGGACAGAAATAAATGCCATTAATCCCTAAATCCACCAAATAATCCAAATGATCAATCACCCCTTGTAAGTCACCACCAAAAAAGTCTTCCCGACCTGGATGCTCCTTACTTGTCCAAGGCAGGCTCCCTACAGGGTCATTGCCAGCATCACCATTAGCAAATCGTTCAGGGAAAATCTGATACCACACTGTTTCTTTGACCCACTCTGGCGCTTTAAACCGATCGATTTCTTGAAAATAAGGCATTCTAAAATAATTCTCCGCCTTTGCGATTACTTCGGAACTGTAGTCAAAAATTCCTCGATCACCATAAAAAATTTCTTCACCATCTACACCAATTACCTGAAATCCGTATTGTAATCGTCTAAAAGCTGCACTAGTTTTAATAAACCAATAATCAAAATCCTCAGTAGTGGTCAGTAAAGTCATCGGTTCTGCTTCCAAATACCACTGATCTTCACCGATTAAATAGGGATCTCCTTTAATAACTTTTACTGCTTTGACATCACCTTTTTTTGTTCTTAAACGAATATGGAAATCGTCCTTCTCATATAAATAAGCGTATTCGCTGTCTGGGCGGTGCAATAATGCTGCTTTTTCCATTGTTAGTTTCCTACTTTCATTAATTAATGATAACTACAGCGCCATAAGCTGGCAATTCTAGTTGATTTTCTGTGAGGACATAAAGAGTACTATTAAGAAGTACTTGACCACCTGCCATACTTTTTGGCAGGTCAATGACTACTGTTTCCTGACTTAAATTACAGGCAATTAGCCCGCTCTTGTCAGCCAGCTTCCGTTGATAAACGTATGTATCATCGGTTGTTTCCAATAATCTAAACTCTGCCTGATTAAAAAGGGGCTGTTGCTTGAGCTTCATCAGCCTCTGATAATACCTCAAGATACTATCGGCAGTCTCTAGCTGAGACGCCACATTATAGATTTCCTCAACGTTGACATCACTCCAGGGTTCTACTTCAGAAAAACCTGCATATCCCTCGGTATTCCATTGCATGGCACCGCGACTAGCCTCTTTATTGACACTAGCAATAATTTCCAAGGCCTCCTCCTTAGTCACTCCTTCAGCTAACATTTCATTAAAATAGTCTTTAGCCCCCGGATCTTGAAAAACCTCAATGTCATCAATTACCACATTTTTCATTCCTAATTCCTCACCGTATAAAATAATCGGCAAGCCCCGCTGTAAGTACATCAAGGTGGCTAACATTTTAGCACTTGCATCCCGATAAGCAGTAACGTCACCAAAGCGAGAAACCAACCGAGGCATATCATGATTGTTCCAGTAAAGAGTAGGATATCGTTCCTCATTTAACCGAGCCTGCCAAGAAAGCATGGTTGCCTTAAAGTCTTTCACAGCTAATTGTTTCTGCTGCAAAGCTAGTGGCAATCGTCTGTCTGGTTTAGCCAGTTCTTCAGGAAAATAACGAAAACTCACTACTGTATCACATTGGTTATTCTCGGGATCTGTGTATTCTTTAGCCAAGACTTCATTAGCTGAAGCAGCCTCTCCCAAAATAAATAAATCTGGTTTAATTGCTCGCAATTCGCTAATAAAATAAGACAGGTATTCTTTGACTTTTGGTAAATTCGCATAATACTCTTCGGCAATCGCCACCTGTCCTTCTGGGATATTAGGAACTTGCAGAGAGAAATCTGCTTTATCTAAATGAATGAAGGCATCTAAGCGAAAGCCATCGATTCCCTTACTTAACCAGTATTTGGCTATATCAAGCATCGCGTGCCTAACTTCAGGATTTTCCCAATTCAAATCAGGCATTTCCTTATCAAAAAGGTGAAAATAATAATCATCTGATTCCTTGTCTTTTTCCCAAACAGAACCACCAAAGAAGGATGCCCAATTGTTAGGCGGCAATTCTCCTCGCCCTTTTTCCCAAATATAATAGTCACGGTAAATATTATCCGGACTTTTGGATGCTTCATAAAACCAAGGGTGTTGAGTTGACGTATGATTGAGAACTAAGTCAAAGATAATTTTCAACTCTCGTTTGTGAGCCTCGCCAATAAATTCTGTTAACTCATCTTCAGTGCCAAATAGCGGATCAATCGCATAATAATTTGAAATATCATAACCATTATCTACTTGAGGTGAAATAAAAATCGGATTTAACCACAAGGTATTGACACCAATGCTTTTAATATAATCTAGCTGACTCGTGATGCCAGGAATATCGCCAACGCTATCATTATTACTGTCTTTAAAACTTTTTGGGTATATTTGATAAATAATTGCTTCTTGCCACCATTTCGTTGCCATGTAGTCGCCTCCTTCATAAGTCATCACAAGCATACGAAATGTTACAAGTAACAGCAACCGCATAAAAGCTGTTACCGGTAACAAGATGCTAATATATAAAAACAGCGAGTTTCCTAAGGAAACTCGCTGTTAGATTACTAATCATTTATTTTCGTACTTTCGCGAACAATTAATTCTGGTTCAAAAAATTCATTGCCTTGAGGGGCCCCTTTTTGTTCTATTTTGTTCAGCAACATTCTGCCACAGGCTTGGCCCATTTCAATTACTGATTGTTTGACTGTGGTTAAACGGGGGTAAGCAATTTGATCAAGGAAGACACCGTCAAACCCAATAACCCCATAATCTTCGGGAATGCTAGCTTTTCTATTTAACAAGCCTCGTTCAATACCAATTGCCAACCGGTCTGAACTGCAAACAAAGGCTGTTTTTCTATTAAACTCATAAAAGTTATCTTCTATAAACGATGCCGAATAGCGAGAACGATTATCAAATCGATGAATTTCAGGCAGGCGCTGGTGCTTTTGCATCGTGTTGATGTAACCTGCTTCACGAGAGAACTCAAATGTTTCCTTAACATCGATGCCAATAAAAACGATTCGTTCATAGCCCATCTCAATTGCATGTTCCGTGGATAAAGTGGTCCCTTGTTTATTATCCGTATCGACAAAGTCATAACCATAACGGTTTTCTCCGAAAAGAATCAACGGTTTTTCAATTCGTCCTATCCACTCATAATCTTTATCGCGCATTCCAGTAATAATATACCCATCTGACAAGCCCACATCAAAACTATTTTCCGTTACTAATTGCAAGGAATACTGGTGCTTATCCAATTCTTTTGAAATACCCATCAATAAGTTCATATAATAAGGTTCTGTTGTGTCCATTTCTTCTAAAATGAACATTTTAACCACTTGCGTTCGATTATTAGCCAAGGCTTTAGCCGCCACATTAGGTTTATAATCCAATTCTTTCATGGCTTGAAAGACTAATTCTTTTAATTCATCTGTCACTTGCTCAGGATGATTAATCACCCGAGAGACTGTCATTTTCGAGACATTCGCCTTTTTAGCTACATCTGTTAACGTAACCATACTAGTTCCCGATCCCCCCTTTTTAACCTATCTACTTTTCATTATAACTATTTCAAAAAATATTACTAGATTTATCCTTTGAAATAAATAATCAATTTTAACTTGACTGAATAAATAATAACGCTATGATTAAATTATGATGTGTAAACAATGATAGAAATTGGAGGATGAAGGATGGAATTAATAAACTTATTAACTCAGCTAAAAGAAAAGGAATGGATTGATTTAACTCACGAGGTGACAGCTACTATCCCAAAGTTTTCAGCCTTTAAAGCTTCACAAGAAACTACTTTATTTGGTTATAAAGATGGTTTTTACGCTAAAGAGTACATCTTGCCTACTCAATACGGTACCCATGTTGATGCACCAGCCCACTTCGTTGAAGGTAAACGGCTGCTTCACGATTTAAGCTTGAAAGAGATGATCCTTCCCTTGTTTGTCATTCACATTGAAGATCAAGTCGAAATAAATCCTGATTATGCCGTGACTAAAGACGATATTTTAGCCTTTGAGGTCGAAAATGGAAAGATTACGCCGAACAGTTTTGTTGCCTTAGCAACTGGTTGGAGTCAGCGATGGCCAGATCAAGTTGCCTTTGATAACAAGGACAATCTAGGAAACAATCACACGCCAGGCTGGTCTCTAGAAGCCCTAAAATACCTGTGCGAAGAACGACATATTGCCGCCATTGGACACGAAACCTTAGATACTGATTGTGCCTTGGATTATCAAAAAAACGGTGCTCTCGAAGCGGAATACTACGTCCTCTCTCAAGATATTTATCAAGTAGAAGTCATGGCCCATTTAACAAAATTACCAGCAAAGGGAGCAATTATTCTTACCAGTGTTCCCAAAATTAAAGACGCCCCTGGTTTTACTGCTCGCAGTTTTGCTATTCTTCCATAATAAAAGCTATAGTGTCTCGATTTAGTTTCGAGAAACACTATAGCTTTTTTCTTATTACAGATGCTTGATTTCTTCCCTCATGGCTAAGCTTGACGCTACGCTCAAACCACCTAAAATAATGGTCCATTTATACGGAGTCAGCAAACCAAATACGACTAGGCTTGCACCAGTTACGCCATTTGTCAGACAACTCGATTTTAATGCGCCTTTACTCGGTTTTGGAATCTTGATTTTAACGCCTGTCACCTCATCTGTTACTTGGCAAACACCGTCAATAACTGAATATATTGCTTTAATCATCGTCTTCCTCCTTTGCTATTTCTAAAAAATGAAAGTTGAAACAAACCACGTTGAAGCCGATCCTACAAAAGCTAAACCTGAAAGTGTTAGGCAAGTTATTGCCCCAATTTTTTTCCCTTTTGTTTTTTTGGTGACGGCCAAACTAACACCAATTATTAACAAGATTACACCTAATCCTATGTTTGTCATAATCGATACTGGGGCTGATAGCACTAAAAAGTCAATAATGTTTCTAAATATACTACTCATTTGTTGTCCTCCTCCATGATTTTAACCGGCAAACAGTGGCAAATCAGACTCAATTACCACGGTTAAACAGGTAGTTACTGTGTAAATAGTTGTAACAATAAGCCATCTAACAAAAAACTAAAGACCTCACGATGATCATAAGAAACTCGCTCTTTATTAGTCACCGTATATAAGAGAGAGCTTAAGGCCGCAAAGGCTTTTTCCTGACTAATAGCTAAGGTCAAACCCGTCAATTGAATCATCTCCTCAAAAGATGCCACACTGTCAAACTTAAGCAAGTCGATTTTTACTTGAGGTAATTTATTGATAAATGCCAAGAAATCCGGTGAGTTAAAATCATACAAAAATGGCCGTTTATCGTACTCGTCAAAGTGCCAAATCATGGCCTGACGAAATCCTTCGAGGCCACCAACCTCTTTGATGACTTGCCTTAGAGTCGTCGTTAACTGTTCTTGAACTCGTGCCAATGTTTCGCAAAACAACTCCTCTTTAGAAGGGTATAACAAATAAAATGCCCCCGTTGAAATACCAATGCTTGCTGTCAACTCGCTGATGCTAGTTTTTTTGTAGCCATGAAGGGCCCAACTCTCTTCACATTTAAGACGCAACTTGCTTCTTAAGAGTTCTTTTTCATCTTCTGAAAAGCCTTTAGGACCTTTTGCCATCTCTTCACCTCTTCTGTGAATTTTTTTATAGTTTGGTTCACAATTAAAATATACCTCTTTATTGCCAACTTGTCAATCAAAAAAGACCAGAAATTAATCTGGTCTTTCGGTCATTATTTTTTCTTTTTACGCATTTTCTTTTTACGATTTTTCTTAACCATTGAGTTCATGGCCATCTTGCCCATTTTCCCTTTGATGCCTGAGCCAAACATTTGATCCATTCCCGCTGGCATCTTACCTTTACTCATTTGTTGCATCATCTTACGAGATTCATTAAACTGCTTAATCATGCGATTGACTTCAATTACGTTATTTCCTGACCCTGCCGCAATCCGTCGACGACGGCTTGGCGTTAATAAATCAGGGTTTTCACGTTCCGCGGCAGTCATAGAAAAGACCATGGCTTTTTTACGTTCCACATCTTTAGGATCCACTTGAATTTGATCCATACCAGGAATATTATTCATTCCCGGAATCATTTTCAGGATATCCTCCAAAGGTCCCATTCCCATGACTTGATCCATTTGCTCGATAAAATCATTAAAATCAAAGGTATTTTCCTTCATCTTCGTCGCTAATTCTTCGGCTTTTTTCTCATCGTAATCGCCTTGAGCTTTCTCGATTAAGGTTAACATGTCACCCATGCCAAGAATACGACTGGACATACGATCCGGATGGAATACTTCCAAGTCAGTTAATTTTTCACCTGTTCCGACAAATTTAATCGGTTTACCAGTTACAGCACGAATAGAAAGCGCCGCACCACCACGAGTATCGCCATCCAGTTTAGTGACGATAACTCCAGTGATTTCCAATTGTTCGTTAAAGCTCTCTGCGACATTTACCGCATCTTGACCCGTCATCGCATCGACTACTAAGAGAATTTCATCAGGATTGGCTAACTCTTTAATTTGTTTTAACTCTTCCATTAAGAGTTCATCAATATGCAAACGACCTGCCGTATCAATAAAAACATAATCATTTTTATTGGCATAGGCTTGTTCTAACCCTTGACAGACGATTTCAACTGGACTGACATCTGTTCCCATATCAAAGACTGGCACATCAATTTGTTGACCTAATACTTTTAACTGTTCGATCGCCGCTGGACGGTAAACGTCACCTGCGATTAATAGAGGTCGAGCATTTTCAGTTTTCTTTAAATGATTGGCCATCTTCCCTACAAAGGTTGTTTTACCAGCCCCTTGAAGACCTGACATCATGATAATAGTCGGGATTTTCGGTGATTTATTTAACGGTACAGCTGCCGTTCCTAAAGTTTCTGTCAGCTCTTCATCAACGATTTTAACGATTTGTTGAGCTGGCGATAAACTTTCTAAAACTTCAACTCCTACTGCACGATCACTAACCCGTTTAGTAAAATCCTTTACAACGTTAAAATTGACGTCGGCTTCCAATAAGGCCAGACGAATTTCTCTCATCATTTCTTTAACATCAGATGCAGAAACCTTTCCTTTACGACGTAGTTTGCTCATCGCATTCTGCAAACGATCTGTTAAACTTTCAAATGCCATACTTATTTTCTCCTATTCTTCTATCTCTTGAATATTCTTAATTAAACCTAGTAATACCTGATCATCTGGATAATTTTCATTGACATGATTTTGCATCTTGTTAATCAATTCTTCCCGAACAATAAAATTAGAATACAAGTGAAGCTTGCGTTCGTAGTTCTCTAAAATTTTATCGGTCCGCTTAATATTATCATAAACAGCTTGGCGGCTGACACCGTACTCTTCAGCAATTTCACCTAAAGAAAAATCATCGGCATAATATAACTCGATGTAGTTCATCTGTTTTTCTGTCAAAAGTGTTGAATAAAACTCAAATAGCGCGTTCATGCGATTTGTTTTTTCAATAGCCATTTCGTACCTCCTCTTGTTTGAAAGGCTCTTTAGTTTGACAGACCACTGCTACTTTTCTTTACTGTCTAACGGATAAAGCCAGATTTCTGAGAAACCCACACATTCACTACTTCTATTATATTATACCTTTATCTCAGCCAAGTTACCACTCTATCTATATCCAGTTCTAGGTTACCTATTTCAGCCTAAATAGTCAATCAAAAATCAGGTTTTAAGTAACTTTTTCTGCATTTCAATAAACAAGTACTCATAATAAGGCACCTTTTGGAAAAACTATTGGTTCCCCATTAATAAAATTAGCCAATTGATAGAATCTAAATAGACACGCCTAAAGACACCTTCTCACCACCACTGGCTCGTAAGCCTGATTACTCTCACTCACAAGACGCTAGCTTTATCTAAACTAATTTTAGCTTTTTCCCATTCCGTATCGGCATAGATTGCAATTCCTTGAGCCATAAAAAAGGCAGTCGCTACGCCAACACCAGTTACTTTATGACCACTGAAAGAACCATCATAAATCTGATGAGCGCCACAAGACGGACTTTTTTCTTTCAAGATTAAGCTCTTTACCCCTTTTTCATCCAACTGCTTATAAGCTTCTCTTGCACCAGCTTGATAGACTGCCGTCACATCACAGCCTTGATCATCCACTACTTTTGCTTTACCTAGCCACACATCCCGACCATCTCCACCGACAATTTCAGCAGGATTTCGTGGTATCGGCAAGCCACCTGCCACTTCCGGGCAAATCATCAAGGCACGCCCCTCATTGACCAACTGAACTAACTCATCTATTGTTTGGCTACCACCATCGTAACGACAAGCAATACCACCTAGACATGCGCTTATCCCAATCATCGAATCACTCCATTTACAAGGCTTTCAAGTTATTAATTATATCATACTTTCAGTCATTTTCATTGTTTTATGAAAAGAGACTAGTAATTTAAAAGCGGCTGTGTTATACTCATTTACATGCGATGAGGCGACAGAACTCGATTTAGGAGTTCCATCCTACTATTAACACTTTGTGGAAGGTGAGTAGGAGAGAAAAAAGTGGTAGCGATTGACTTAGGTCAATCACTACCACTTTTTTGCATGTTTATTTTGATTCAATGTAAGCTTTAATTCGTTTTATTGCTTCCACTAATTTGTCCATATCTGCCGCATAACTAATGCGGACATACCCCTGTCCAGCTAAACCAAAAGCACTTCCTGGAACAATTGCCACACGATATTGATTGGCTAATTCTTGACAAAATGCCAATGAATCCTGAGGAAATCCAGCAGGTATTTTAGCAAAGATATAAAAAGCACCTGACGGTTTAGCAATCTCAAACCCTAAGGCGGTCATTTCTTTATAAACGAAATCCCGTCGCTCTCGGTAGGCCTCTTTCATAATCATGCCATCATCAATCCCGACGGTTAAGGCATTAACTGCTGCCTTTTGAGCAACTGTCGTAGCCGCTGTCACTAAAAATTGATGGGTTTTGGCGATTTCACGGGCGATCTCAGTTCGTGTTAAAACAAACCCAATCCGCCAGCCAGTCATCGCATGAGACTTGGATAAACCACTGATTAAAATGGTTTGTTCTGGTAAAAATTCAGCGATTGAAACATGGTGGGCATCATAAGATAACTCACTATATATTTCATCGGACAAAACAAAAACATTGTATTTTTTTAACGAGTCGGCAATCGCCACCACTTCACGGCGGGTATAAGTAACGCCCGTTGGATTACTTGGATAATTAAGAATAATAGCTTTTACCTTATCTCCGTGTTCCGCCATAGCCGCTTCAATCATCTCTGGACTTAATACAAATCCATTATCCGAAGTGTCAATTTCAATTGACTCTGCCCCAGCTAAAGTGATGACTGGTTCGTAGCCTGGAAAAGCCGGTGTCGGAATCAAGACTTTATCCCCTGGGTTTAAAATCGCCAACAAACTCGCGCTGTACGCTTCTGTCGCTCCCACTGTCACCAAAATTTCCGATTGAGGATCATAGCTCACTTGGTATTTTTTTTGAAAAAAATCTCGAACTGCTTCCCTTAGTTCAATTAAACCCGAATTAACCGTATAATGAGAAAAATCCTCTTGAATAGCCGCAATTCCTGCTTCTTTGACATGCTCAGGCGTATTAAAATCCGGTTCACCTAAAGTTAATTTAATAATCCCCTCAATACTGGTGCAATCTTCATCAAATTGTCTAATGGGTGATGGGGTAATCCTCCCTAATTGCTGATTAAAACGTGGCGTAAATACTGACATCAACATCGCTCCTTTTCCTTTTAGGTCCGCTGTCCTAAACTTCTACGCAAGTTACCTTGCTAGAGTTAAGGCGATCCTTTTCCTTTTAGGTCCGCTGTCCTAAACTTCTACGCAAGTCACCTTGCTAGAGTTAAGGCGCTCCTTTTCCTTTTTACCATAGTATCACAGTATTTATTGTAAATCTTCCATTTTCACTATTTTTTTCTTGAATTAATGTAATTTTCAGAATATATAAACAAACTGCTGCAAAATTTCCTCGCAACAGTTTGTTTATTCAAAATTGTCAGCGCTTAATCTAGAAATAGTAACACTTATTTTAACATTTTTGTGATTTCCAAATCAACAATAATAGCTTCAATCTTTTTTAAGTTATCTGGCGTGACCATTTCATTAATATAGACAACCCGACCCACGTAGTCATATCGAGCTAAAGTAAAGTCTGTCACGATCAAATCGATTCCAGACCATAAATTATTTTGATGAACTTCCTGAGCACTAATATACTCCAAACGATCATCAGCAAAGAGACTCAAAAATTGCTGACGATAAAACTGTTCTTGAACAAAACCTTTTTCTGATAAAAAAGTGACCCTAATTGGCTCTAACAAATTTTCCCGAGAAAATGCCTTGTAAAGAACATACAGCTGTTGATTTAAGACATCTTCATTTCGAAAATAATGGTTACCATACTTTTTATCTTTAATGCGTTCTTTCAACTCCCTGATTTTGCCTATAAAATCACTTCCTACCATCTTGTTGAATTTTCTAATTTGGTTATAATAATTTTGATTATAATTAAATTCATGATAGCTATCAAGAAGTTGCAATGGAGAAAATATATCGATGAAATTGACCGTCATTCTTAAGTTACTGTTTTCAGGATAAAAAACATCACAGGCAACCATTGCCAATTGATACACATCATGATCTGTCATACTAGAGTGAATAAGACGTCGATGCATCGCGGCCTCAGAAAGGTATTTAACTGGGAACAACTCAATTGAACTGATTAACATGGCCTTTTCATTACTAGTTAAGGCACGACCAAGGTACTTTTCTAACAGTGATAACGGTTTATCAAAGGCATGGTCTTCTAATAAAAATTTAAATTTTTCATCATCAATTGATTCTATTGCATAGGGATTTTCTGTCATTGACAGATGAACCGCCGTAATCAGTGTATAAAAATACTCGACTGGCGGCGTTAAAAAAAGCTCTAATTCTTGAGTCACCAGTTTGACGAATTTATTTAACACTTGATAATCCAACTCTTGAAAGATCCAGAGATCATCAACGACAGCTTTCTCTTTTAACATTTGTAAATAAAAAAAACGAATCTGCCAACTATCACCTCTTAAATACCAATAGTTATTTTCATTTATTAATTGAATACCAATTCGAGCCAAATAGGCGGTTAGCTTACGGCTGTGACGGTAAGCAACTGAGATACTGTAATAATACTTGGCTGCCCAACTCTCAAGAGTTTCAACCTTACCTAATAATAAATCCGAAAGAAATTGAACCATAAATGTTTGGTTACTGATAAGTGCGCTGACTTGCCGCTTATTCAAATAACCATTTTTGCTTAAAAACAACCCATTGTCCACATACTCTATTTGAGTAAATCCACTGATTAAACGGTTAGCATCGTCTATCGTGTTATCCAGAGTTGGACGGGAACACTTTGTTTGTTGCGAGGCCTCCTGCTTTGATATGGGTTTATTCG
Source organism: uncultured Vagococcus sp. (assembly GCF_963518325.1). Taxonomy (NCBI): domain Bacteria; kingdom Bacillati; phylum Bacillota; class Bacilli; order Lactobacillales; family Enterococcaceae; genus Vagococcus; species uncultured Vagococcus sp. The sequence continues at coordinate 316,875 of NZ_CAUQJB010000001.1, forward strand.
CATCTATTAGCGCATTCAACAAATCATACATTCGCTGTAATTGCTTTGTTAATTTATAATACAAGTCAACTGTCCCCTTTCAACATCTTTTCATATCGTATTTGAGACTACCTTCCCCTTCCCGCAAAAAGACAATCAAAACGAACGTTTTTTTATTAAAAAGGGGGTTATTAACACCATACCACATTTCGACTATAGAGAAAATAGAAAAAAGACAATGAAAAAGACTAAAAGGATTTACCTACCTTTTAGTCTAATATTATTCTAATTTATAATTTTTTTCGATTTAAACTTAAGGAGTTTAACAGAACGCTGACAGAACTAAAAGCCATTGCGCCACCAGCAATTATCGGATTTAAAAAACCAATTGCTGCAAATGGAATACCAATTGTGTTATAGATAAAAGCCCAGAATAGATTTTGCTTAATTTTACGCATGGTCAAATGAGACAGTGTTGTCGTTTTAGATAAATTCAACAAATCACCATTCATTAAAGTAACATCTGCTGTTTCCATTGCAATATCGGTCCCAGTTCCCATGGCGATCCCAACATCTGCCATGGCAATTGCTGGAGCATCATTGATGCCATCACCAACCATGGCAACAAACTTACCTTCCTCCTGAAGTTTTTTAACATAATTAGCTTTATCTTCAGGTAATACCTCAGCAAAGATATGTTTGCTGTCTAAATTCACTTGAGAACCAATAAATTCGGCTGTCCGTCTATTATCACCAGTCATCATATAAACCTGGATACCTTGTTGTTGTAATTCCTTGATTGCTTCTGCCGAAGTTTCTTTCACTTCATCAGCAACCGCAATGACGCCGAGAACAGCGTGCTGATCTGCCAAATACATCACGGTTTTGCCTTCCCCTTCCATCTTCAATACTAATTCATCATCAGCATAAAAAGGAATATCATTTTCACTTAGAAGACGTTTTGTCCCCACATAATAAATTTTGTTATCAACGACGCCGCTGATCCCAGCGCCAACTAAAGCGTTGAAATCATCTACCACTTTATTAGTAGAGGCCTTTTCCATTTGAGCGTAGTGAACAATCGCTTTAGCTAAAGGATGTTCAGAGCTACTTTCCAACGAACCTAAAATACTTAAGACTTCTTTTGGTTTAAGAAAACTATCGTCCGCCAAATAAAAATTAGTCACACTTGGTTTCCCTTTCGTAATTGTTCCTGTTTTATCGACTACAATCGCATTAATGTGAGACGCTCGTTCAAGAGATTCGCCACCTTTAATTAAGATTCCATTTTTAGCACCTAAACCAGTTCCGACCATAATCGCTGTTGGGGTGGCTAAACCTAGGGCACAAGGACAAGCAATAACTAAAACAGCCACACTGTGCAGCAAAGCAACTTCCCAGTTACCTAGAACCAAACCTGAAACAATCAGTGTCAGCAAGGCAATAACTAAGACAATTGGCACAAAGATCGCAGATATTTTATCAGCCACTGCTTGAATAGGCGCTTTACTTCCTTGAGCTTCTTCTACCATACGAATAATTCGTGATAGAGCTGTTTCAGAACCAATTTGAGTCGCCTTAAAGGTAATCGCGCCATTCGCGTTAATCGTCCCGCCAAAAACCCCATCATCCCTACTTTTTTCAACCGGCAAACTTTCACCTGTTAACATACTTTCATCGATTGTTGTGGTCCCCTCCAAAATAACACCGTCCACTGGCACTTGTTCTCCAGGGCGGACACGGACCACATCATTCAAGAGAACCTCTTCTGTTGGAATAACTTTCTCAACGCCCTCACGAATCACCGTAGCCGTCTTTGCTTGTAGTGCCATCAACTGTTTAATGGCACCGCTAGTCCGATTTTTCGCATTTTGTTCCAAGTATTTACCAAGCAAAATCAAGGTAATAATAACAGCACTGGTTTCAAAATACAAATCCATCGGATGACCACTCATGAAACCATTGTAAATACTTAGTAGATAGGCTGCTGAGGTCCCAATTGCCACAAGAACATCCATGTTTGGCGCCTTTGTTTTAATGGCATGGTAAGCCCCTCGGTAAAAACGGGCACCAATCCAAAATTGAACAGGTGTTGCCAAAGCTAATTGAACCAGTGGCTGATGAAGAAAATCAGACACTGGATTGTGAATCTTCAACAGCATCATAATCATCGCCAAGATCATCGGCGCACTTAACAGAGCACTGATGATTAAATCTCGCTTCATTTTGCGGATTTCAGCTTGCTTAATTTCTTCTATTTGACGTTTATGCTCCTCGTCGAATAAAATTGCGCCATAGCCAATGCTTTCCACACTGGCAATTAATTTATCAACATCGGTGGCACTGTCTTCATATTGAACAGTTGCTCGTTCTGTTGCTAAATTAACATTGGCATTTTTGACGCCTGGTTGGTTGTTAAGTTCTTTTTCAATTCTAGCGGAACAATTGGCACATGTCATCCCGCTTATAGCTAATGTTTCAACTTCAATATGTCCAGTTTGTTCCATCTAAATCACCTCGGCCTCGTATCCAACCTCTTTTATTTTATTGACAATTTGATTAGAGGATACGTTCGTTTCATCGTATTTGACTGTTGCTTTTCCTTTTTTTAAGTTAACTTTAACTTTTTCGACACCTGCTAACTCATTCAAGCCATTTTCAATTGAAGCCACACAATGATTACATGTCATCCCAGTTACGTTAAATTCTTTTTTCATTTTCTTTTCCTTCTTCCCTTTTTAATTATGATTGGCACATTCACATTGACCTGGTACACAATTACAGGCGATGTTGTCAACTGCTGTGGCTTTTTTAGCCTCTAACTCTTTCATAATCATTGCAATATCGTCATGAGTTAATTCTGCTTCATCAATCAAATCTGTAATAGTCGAGCCAATTTTTTTAGCACATATATGAGCAAAAAGACTTTCTGTGGCACTTTTAACAGTATCCTCTTCTGATACCAACGGCCGATAAATATATTTTTTTCCAAAATTTTCGGTACTAAGGACTTCCTTTTTAACGAGACGCCCAATCAACGTCTTAATTGTCGGCGGCTTCCATCCCATCTTTTCCTGTAAGATCAAAATAATTTCTGGGCTAGTGGTTTCACCTAAGGTCCATACTACACGCATAACTTCCCATTCTGCATCGCTAATTTTAACTTGTGCTTTCTCCATTTGTTTCACTCCTAATATTAAATTTACGTTTGTAATCGACTTGATATTTATAGTTTACATCTGTAGTTACATTTTGTCAACAGTAAGGTTTATCTTTTTTGAAACTTTTTAAATGATATAACTGATCAAACCGATCGTTCCAATCGATTATTCGCTTAATCATCAGAACAGAGTGATACTTTCGGCTTTATTAAGGTGAAAACATGACAATAAGAATTTTCACTACCTTGTCGATTACTTAGGAACTTATGATGATCGGTCTCAACTATTAAGAATCAGATAATTAAGGCTTTAGACCGATTCCAATTTCGCCTCACCTACTCTATACTAAAGATAGAATTAGATGTTTGCTTAAAAATAACAAACATTCTATTAACCGTTAAATTAAAAATCTAACACTTATGTTAAAAGGAGTACCGCTGTTCACTCGATTCCGCAAAATAGCCGGTCCATAAAAAGGAGAATTGTCTATGTTATTAAGCCGCAATAATCAATGTTCGTTAGCAACAACCGTATCCTTAGTATTTGCAGCTACTAGTTTATTTTTATTTGTTTGTAATTGGCTCCACTTTAGCCCCAATTTAGTAGTCGCAGAAATATTTGTCACTTCTATGGTGGTATTGCGTACAACAGCAGCCATTAAACGAGACGATGGCCGCATGCTAAATGGCTTAGCTTTATTAATCACGGCGATTCCAGCTGTCTTTTTTCTATTAGTACTTATTTTAGCAATGATTACGGGGATGTCAGTCCTTTAAATTCGTTAAAGCAGTGTGAGACCTCTCACACTGCTTTTTTACTTTATCCAGTTGCAAGCAAATCCATTTACATTATGACCCAGTTAGCCTAGAATTTAGGCTATCAAACCGAATGGAGATCAAACTCATGATTAAACAATTAACCCTTATGCTCTACGTAAAAAATGTCGAAGAAACCGCCGCTTTTTGGGAAACTTACCTAGACTTTAAGCGCCAGACAGAGTTGGATTTAGGCACATCTACTTCTGTTATTTTAGGTAACGATCAAGCCTTTGCTATACAACTCTTTGACATCGAATTTATTAAGCAAGTCTCACCAGAAGTTTCCCTTGAGACCCCTTCCCTAATGCTCCATGTGGATAACCTGGAAGCCGTCCATCAAAAACTTAAAACGGGAACTACCTTTGTTAATGACATCAGCCAACACGGAGACAGCCTGAGTTTTAACTTCGCTGATAATGAAGGTCGCTATTTCGCTTGTTGCCAAGCCTAAAAAAGGTGATTGGAAGTCTCTTCCAATCACCTTTTTTCTTTTTATGGGTAGATACGGTGTAACAAACGTGGAAATGGACTAGCTTCACGAACGTGTTCAGTTCCTGAAATCCAAGTAACTGTCCGTTCTAAGCCAAGACCAAAGCCTGAATGTGGCACGGATCCATATTTTTGTAGGTCTAAATACCAAGCATAATCTTCTTCATTCAGACCATCTTTTTCAATTTGTTCCAATAAATAATCATAACCAACAGCACGTTGACTACCTCCGATAATTTCACCGTAACCTTCTGGTGCGATTAAATCGGCACGAATCACCACATCATCACGATCTGGATGAGGTTTCATATAGAAAGGACTCATTGATTTAGGATAGTTCAAAATAAAGACAGGCTTATTAAAGTTATTGGCAATAAAAGTTTCATGTGGCGAGCCAAAATCATCGCCCCATTTCACATCGTCAAAGCCATTTTCTTGTAATAAGGTCACAGCATCATCGTATGAAATACGAGGATATGGTGTTTCAGTGTATGTTTTTAATAATTCTTTATCACGACCTAAGACATCTAAGGCGTAATCACAATTATCCAAACAAGACTGAACCATAAAAGCCACATATTGTTCTTGAATTTCTAAACTCTCGTCATGTTCGACAAAAGCCATCTCTGGCTCCATCATCCAAAATTCCGTTAAATGACGACGAGTTTTTGATTTTTCGGCTCTGAAAGTCGGTCCAAATGAGAAGACTTTCCCAAAAGCCATAGCAGCAGCTTCCAAATACAATTGACCGGTTTGTGATAAGTACGCTTCTTGGCCAAAATAATCCGTCTTAAACAGCTCTGTGGTCCCTTCTGGGGCACTACTAGTTAGGATAGGTGGGTCAATTTTAATAAACCCTCGTGTATTAAAAAATTCATAAGTCGCACGAATTAATTCGTTACGAATTTGCATTATTGCGTGTTGTTTCGTTGAACGCAACCATAAATGACGGTGATCCATTAAAAAGTCAGTCCCGTGCTCTTTTGGCGTAATCGGGTAATCATGGCTCTCACCAACTACTTCAATCCCACTGACACCAATTTCATAGCCGAACTTCGAACGGGTATCTTCCCGAATTTCTCCCGTAATAATAACAGATGTTTCCTGATTTAATGACTTAGCTGTTTCAAATACTTCTTCTGGAACTTCAGCTTTCACTACGATTCCTTGGAAATAAGCTGACCCATCTCTTAATTGTAAGAAAGCGATTTTGCCACTTGAACGTTTGTTGGCAATCCAACCACCAATTTGCACTGTCTCTCCCACATGATTTTTTGAATCAATAATACGAATTCTTTCCATGCATGTCTCTCCATTCTAAATTTCAACTAATTTTCTATTTTAACACAGGTATAGAAATTATTGTTTCTTTTTATCAATAAAAGCAGCAAGTCGTTTGACCGCTTCTTCTAATGTCTCTAAATCCGTTGCATAACTCATTCGAATGTTCTCTGGCGCACCAAAACCTGCACCTGTTACAACCGCAACATGGGCCTCCATTAATAAATCCTCCACAAAAACATTCACATCCGTATAGCCACACAAGTCCATCGTTCCCTTGACATTCGGGAATAAATAAAAGGCTCCTTGAGGTTTTTGCAAGCTAACCCCTGGTAAAGACGCCACTTGAGAGTATAGAATGTTTAAGCGTTCTTCAAAAGCTTGACGCATCACTTCCACAGAACTCTGATCACCCGTCAAGGCTTCAATTGCCGCATACTGACTGGCTGCCGAACAGTTACTTGTGGCTTGAGAAGCAATCGATGTGATGGCTTTAATAATCTCAGCATCGCCAATGACATAGCCAATCCGCCAACCAGTCATAGAGTAACTCTTGGATACCCCATTGATGATTAATGTCTTCTGGCGAATCGCTTCTGATAAGGTGGCAATCGGAGTAAACTCATGCCCATTATAAACCAAACGACCGTAAATATCATCTGCAATAATCCACAAGTCATGAGCCACTGCCCATTCACCAATAGCTAACAATTCATCTTTCGAGTAAATGGAGCCTGTTGGATTAGAAGGTGAGTTAATAATAACTGCCTTAGTCTTGTCTGTTCGGACTGCTTCCAGTTGATCCACCGTTACTTTGAAGTCGTTGTTCTGAGTCGCCTCAACAAAAACCGGTGTTCCTTGAGCCAACTTAACTTGTTCGGCATAACTGACCCAGTATGGAACTGGAATAATTACTTCATCAGCCAGATTAATGAGCGCTTGAAACAAGGCATACAGGCCAAACTTGGCCCCATCGGTCGCCACCACTTGATTGACATCATAGGTTAAACCGTAATCCGCTTTTGTCCGTTCAACAATGGCTTGTTTTAAAGCCGGTATTCCCGCAGCCGGTGTATAAAAACTAGCTTGCCCCGTTGTAATGGCATCAATCGCTGCTTGGCGAATATTTTCTGGTGTGATGAAATCAGGTTCCCCAAGAGTCAAACTCAAAATATCAAGACCGGCTGCCTTTAATTCTTTTGCTTTCGCCGCCGCTGCCAACGTCACTGACGGCTCTAATTGTTGTGCCCTGTTTGATAATACCATACTATCCCTCATCTCCATTTTTTTATTAAATATTTTTAATACTACTGACGATTTCTCCCGTTTTGAAATCGACTAAATAATAATCCAAACTATTTTCGGCGTTTTCAGCCACGACTTCCCAAGTCGGTTGGCCCTCATGCATGCCCAAATTCATCTTGATAACTTTATTAGGGTTTTCGGCTTCGTACACTTTTTGCAAAGCCTCTTCCTCCGTTAAACCATCTTCCTGATTTAACACCGTGACCTTACTGCCTGATTGGGGAATAATCACGATAATCCCTTTGTCTTTAGCATCCGTTCCAACTAAAGTAAAATAACTTTCTTCCCGAGTATACCAATAAAAACGATCCACTCGCTCCAAATCAGTATGTTCTCTGGCAATCTCAATCGCTTCCTTTTTAGCTCGGCTCATGGGCCTGTTTGCTCTAACAAAAAAGAAAATAGAGCTAAAAATCAATGTGGCTAAGATCAAGCTTACGCCGATTAGAATTTTTTTTCTCATCTAGTTGTTCCCCTCTAACTCATCTGGTGCCTTTTATTAACAGCAAAGATAACCTTCATCTTCACCATAATTCGCTGATTTGCTTGAAGCCTATCTGCTCCCAAAGCTTTTCTTATTATACCAGAATTTGTTCGGATTGTACTTGGAATCTGGCGACTTTAGAGAAATTCTTTAAGGTCTTTTAAGATCTCATCCAAACTTTCTTCTACTAATGGTAGATCATTCGGCAAGGCCCGAATCATTCGGGCTCCGTATTTAGCCTTTATTAACCGTCTGTCGAGAACTAGCAAGACCCCTTTATCCTGGTCTGAACGTATCAGTCGGCCGAGTCCTTGCCTTAATCTTAAAGCCGCTTTCGGCAACGCATATTTATTAAAAGAATCAATTCCGTTATCTTTTAAATACTGATATTTTTCCTTAATAAAAGGACGTTCTGGTGATTCAAATGGCAGACGAGTGACAATGATAATTTCCAAAGCCTCTCCAGGCAAATCGACCCCTTCCCAAAATGAATCAGTTCCCAGTAGTATCGTATGAGCAGAGTGAGAAAAACGTTTGACGATTTTTTCTCTGGAACCCGATAAACCTTGTGCCAAGACTTCGACACCTTCCATCAACAGTTCATAGTGAATTTTTTGATACACTTTTTGCAACATATCATGAGAGGTAAACAACACTAACAAGGAGCGTTTTTCTTGTCTGGCGATTTTTTTAAGAGTCTGGCTGACAAAGTCGATATACTCCGGTGAGCTCAACTCTCGATAATCATTGGCCTCAGTCGGAACGTATAACCTGGCCTGCTTGCTGTAATCATAAGTTGAGGGCAAAGACTTAAAGGGCACATAGTCAATTCCCAAGGTCCTGCCTAGATACTGAGTGTCTTTTCCTACACGAATAGTTCCCCCAGTGTAAAGGATTTTATCATACCGCGGATACCAGCGACTATGAGACACAATCGAAGCAGAAAAATCACTGTAGCTAGCCGTAATCTGCTGATTCTTTTCTTTTATTCGCAACCATTTAATGACATCACTTGAGACCGGCTGAATATAATCATCAAAAAATTGCGAAAACTCAGCAAATTGAGCTAGGTCACTTAACCACTCTGTCATTAAAAACTTCTCCGAAGCCGTCCATTTATCAATTTCACCCAGAAAAATCTGCTCGATTCGTTGATAAAGTTGACGACCCTCTTTCAGCAAAATATTAAATTGATTAAGATTCTTTTTCATGTAAATCGGCATTTCCACCAATGTGTCATTACTGATTAAAACTTCCTCGTCATAGGTATGACCATGATCGATTAAGACCGCTTCAATAATATCTTCTTTCACCGTTTCAAACACATCCACCGCCTCATACAAAATTGTTCGCAAAGATTTTACCTCCCGATGCCAGTCATCGTGTTTCCACAATTTACTTAAGGCGGCCGGGTGATTATCACCATTCGTTAGTTGCATCAATTGCCTGGTAATTTGATAATCAGAGATTTGCATAAAACCAGCCCGTTGCGCAATTTCTGGTAAATGATGAGCTTCATCAATGATCAAAAAAGGACTAGGAGGTAACAGGGGCTCATCCCGATAATTTTCCTGACAAAGAAAAGCGTGGTTAATCACAATCACATTAGACTGTTTAATTTTCCGTTGCAAATGACGCCAAAAATCATCCTCATAGAAAGGTGATTTTTTTGACAGGAACGCCGTACCTTGATGTTTGATTTGCTTAAAAAAAATGTGATTATAGGTCGTCAAATTTAATTCATCTAAATCACCGGTTTTGGTTTCTGTTAACCAAACTAAGATTCCCATTTGGTATAAAGCGTATTGCTTTTGTTTAACCGGATTGATCAGCGTACTAGCAAACCGATCAATATCAATAAAGTGGCGATGGCTTTTGACTAAGGTAGCTACCAAACTACCAGGTCGAATTTGATTGACTAACGGCAGGTCTTTTTCCACTATTTGACTCTCCAGTAACAAGGATACCGTGCTGATAATAACGGGCTTTTCTGGCGTTGCCAAATAACTTAAGGGCAGGAGGTAGCCAAAGGTTTTCCCACTACCAGTAGATGCCTCAAGGGCGAAGTTTTTATGACCTAACTTACCATCTTCAGTCGACACTGGGGTGGAAAAAAAATCATATACAAGGTTCATCATTTTCCCCTGGGTTTCCCGATAATCAAATAAATCTTGATAGAGTACTTCCTTCTCCACTTTAGAATGAGGGTAGTCAGATTCATGTTCTTTGTCATAAACGAAATAAGTGACTTCTTTTTTCTGCAGAGCCAATCCGTTGACCAATTGAAGACCTTTCGTCAAGGGACCAATAGCTACCAGCATCTCCTGATAAACCATTTCGATGTACTGGGCTGTCTCCATCCCACATTCACTGGCTAAAACCACTAATTTTTCCATGGTCACTAGGGGTAAAGAACGCATGCGCTCTTCGATCACCAGCATTAATTCCGCCGTCACTTCCGCATCACTATCCGCTTGATGAGGCCGGTCATGGCTAATCCCGTATTGTTCCGCTAAATCCGACAAGCGAAAACTGGCAGAGGTTGGCAAAAAAATCTGCGCCAACTCAACAGTGTCAATTCCAGCAATCGTTAATTCTGGTACACCACAACGGGTTAGTTCCTTACTTAGAAACTGGTAGTCAAAATAAATATTGTGTGCCACAAACACACAATCTGCTAATAAATTGGCAATTTCAGAGGCAACATCTTCAAAATAAGGGGCTCTGGCAACCTGTTCATTGGTTATTCCCGTTAAATTCTCAATTTGTTTGGTTATTTTCATTTTAGGATTGACATCGGTAGCGAATCGCGACACAATCTGGTTATTTTTCACAAAGACACAGCCAAACTGGATAATCCGATCGGTTGTGGGATTGGTGCCGGTTGTTTCTATATCAACAACTGCAAAAGTTGCATTGTTTTTCACTACACTTCCCTACTTTCACTCACACTCACTTAGACTAGTTGAAAAAATATTAGTTTGGCAAAAGGCCTAGTCAAATTATACCTATTTTCAGCCAAGATTTCACCTTATTCTTTCACTTCTGTTATTTTTGTTAACAAACACCCTTGCGAGCAGTCTTTTCTTATGCTATATTTAGGGAGAATTGAGATGGAATGTTACTGTTCTGGCAGGCATAACCTAGATTCATGCGAGTCATTTTGGCCTTTTCGCCATAATCACTGGGATGAGTTTAGGTTTTTTTGTTTTTTTCGTAAAAACAATTAATTAATGTCCATTCTCAACTGATGAGTCCCGCTAGATTATGCTAAACTAATTAGGCATGGACAACAAAATACGTTTATAAAGGAGACGAACAAATGGTAACTAGTAAATTTCCAAAGGATTTTTTATGGGGTGGCGCCGTTGCGGCCAATCAATGTGAAGGTGCTTATAATGTAGACGGTAAAGGCTTATCACCAGTTGATATCTTACCTGATGTTCACCATGGCCGTTGGGAAGCTCTAATGAACCCAACAGAGGCTTTAGAAAAGAATTATGGCTTCTACCCTAGCCATGAATCAATCGACTTTTACCACCACTATAAAGAAGATTTAGCCTTAATGGCAGAAATGGGCTTTAAAACATTTAGAACTTCGATTTGTTGGGCTCGTATTTTCCCAAATGGTGACGAAACGGAACCAAATGAAGCTGGTCTTAAATTCTATGATGATCTATTTAACGAATGCCAACGACTTGGCATGGAACCCTTAGTCACTATTCAACATTTTGATACACCGGTAGCCTTAATGACCAACTACGGTGGTTGGAAAAATCGCAAATTGATTGATTTTTATTTAAATTACTGTGAAGTAGTATTCAACCGTTACAAAGATACGGTTAAATATTGGTTAACATTTAACGAAATCAACATGATTTTGCATATTCCCTTCTTCGGTGGCGGTCTTGATGTCAGCAAAGAAGACAACCCTGAACAAGTCAAATATCAAAGTGCTCACCATCAGTTAGTGGCCTCAGCAATGGCAACTAAATTAGGTCACGAGATTAACCCTGATTTCCAAATCGGCTGTATGTTAGCTGCTGGTGCTACCTATCCAAATACATGTGCCCCAGAAGACGTCTGGAAAGCATTAGAAGCTGATCGTGAAGGTTACTTCTTTATTGACGTTCAAGCTCGTGGTTATTATCCAAGCTACAGCAAACGTTTTTTCAAAGAAAACAGCATTGAATTAGAGATTGCAGAAGGCGACTTAGCAGTCCTAAAAGAAAATACCGTTGACTTCATCTCATTCAGTTACTACTCTTCTCGTTTGACTAGTGCCGATGAAAAAGTCAACAGCAAAACAGAAGGCAATGTCTTTGCCTCTTTAAAAAATCCTTACTTAAAAGCCAGTGAATGGGGTTGGCAAATAGACCCACTTGGTTTAAGAACGACGATGAATCAAATTTACGACCGTTACCAAAAACCTCTCTTTGTGGTTGAAAATGGCCTGGGCGCGATTGATAAAGTCGAAAGTGACGGCAGCATCATTGACGATTACCGAATTGATTATTTACGAGAACATGTCCGTGAAATGGGCGAAGCGATTGAAGACGGCGTTGAATGTCTTGGCTATACGACTTGGGGCTGTATTGACTTAGTCAGTGCCGGTTCAGGTGAAATGAGCAAACGTTACGGTTTTATCTACGTTGACCGCGATAATAACGGTCAAGGTACTCTCACTCGCAGCAAGAAAAAATCATTTGATTGGTACAAACAAGTCATTGCCACAAACGGCGCTGATTTAGCCTAATCAACAGGCAGATTGCTTTTTAAGCAATCTGTCTGTTTTTCTTTTCCACTTGTTTTTATTACGTTCGTTTTCAAGGTTAATTTCATTTATTCCTTTAATTTCTCTTAAAAGACACCGATTATACGTGCTATTTCAGGAAAAAATATTATAATAGTAATATGGCGAAGAGATATTTTAGAAAGTTGAGGGCTGAAATGAATGAAAAAAGTAAAAATCGCAATTGATGATTACACCGAAATGAAAAATAAACTTAAATTTCTTGAATTTTATTGGTCAGAACTTAATAATAAATCAAATTTTGCTCGGTCATATAAATATGCCCCCGATGTTCAATCCTTTATTGACCTTGAACTGTATGACCAAGTCAGCAGTATTAAAGTTCACGCACTGACAAAACGAGTGAGCATAACGGCAAAAAATTACGAACTATTAAAAAAATTTGCTTACATTAGTGACGACTTAAAAAAACATATTTAGTCTTTAAAATCACTAATTCAACTGTCCTATGTTATAATATAGTTAATAAAAGTATGGGAGGTTGACGATGATGTTACCAAATTATCAACGTGTCTTAGTTGCAAATGATGGCTCAGAAAACTCTTTATTAGCCTTTAAAGAAGCCGTTGAAATTGCCAAACGAAACCAAGCAAATCTCTATATCCTAAGAGTAGTCGACACACGAATCGATCCTTTTGCCCCTTATGTAATTGAAGGCGTTATTGAGGAACAACTTGAGGAAGCCAAGCGAGACATGAATGAACTAGCCGATTTAGCAAAAGAGTATGGGGTTGGCGAAGTGTATCCGCTAGTTAAACAAGGTCAACCCAGAGACATCATTACCAATAAAGTTCCTGAACGAGAAAACATCGATTTATTAGTCGTCGGTGCCACGGGGAAAACAGGTTTAGATAAACTTTGGATTGGCTCTACAACAAATTACGTTGTCAACCACGCCACCTGTAATGTTCTCGTTATCCGCAATAAAAAAGATTAACAAAAGCCGCTTAGGTCTTCTAAGCGGCTTTTTTAGTAATTTAAACTCCTTAAACTTAGTTCAGCAGTTTGCTTATTGATCAGCTTTATATCATAGAGCTTTACCACTTTATCTTGCAAGCGCAAGCTGGCTTTATCAGGGTTTTTGTCCAAAATAATCCACAATAGATTGATTAAAAATTCAAACAGACCTCCTGAACCAGCACTACCTAAATCAAATCCCAATCGATCTGCTTCGCTTAACTGAGACTTTTTATAAGCTTTAACTGTTTCTAAAAATGGCCCTACAACTAAAAATCGAGGACTCTGAGAGTCGACAGCCTCTTTTAACTCAGCAAAAGTAAAGACTTGCAATAATGCGCCTTCTCGTTCAATCGTCAGTAGAGCATCCAATACTTCTCCAGCGGTATCCCCTGTAGCCTGTCCTAATGCAATTAGTACCTTACCGCTATAAGATTTGGCATCTTTCTTATTAGCACTATAAAGTGTTTGTTGCGATATACCACTTCGTTGAGACACATCGTAGCGAGTTATTTGATGACGCTGTAAATAAATATCTATTAAATTCATGAATAGCACCTCTTTAATAAAATTTATTTTAGTATAACATATTTTAGTGTCGTAAATCAAGAGATTCCTCTTGACAAAAACGAACATACATTCGTATAATAGAGACATCAAATACAGTCGAAACGAGGGTTTATTATGGAAACATTTACTGGTACCGTCTCAAAAATTAAAATTATCTCTTACGCTGAGCAGCCTCTTGTCCGTTTTACCTTAACCACCGATCAAGGTAAACCTATTAATTGTTTAATCCATCAAGACGCCTTGAACTTTCTTGCAGATGTCGAAGATCAATCAACCATTGCCGCATATGGTTATTTTAATCAGCGTCACCAGTTCATCTTAAGAAAATACACGGTGATTGGCCTGTCAAGTATCCAGTACTTTTATCAAAGCAGCCCCTATCCTCATGCCAAACATTAAAAATATTACATCATTTAATCCAAAAGACACCAGATGATCGCTTATCTGGTGTCTTTTGGATTAATTTAAATTTAGCTAAGGCGAGATAGACACTCTATCGTCGAACAAATATATACCATGCCACCGTAATTAATAGGAAACTAGACGAGATAAGCACTGTCACAATGCTATACGTTTCCCAAACAACTATCGTAAACCAATCTTTTCCAATGATTGCCATTATAGATACGATAACAAACGCAACGGTCAGTAGGCAAAAAATGACCATGAGCCTTTTTTTAGATAGCTTTCTACCTTTAGTTCTTGATCTGATTCGAAACCCTAAAAAAAGGAACAAGAGGGCTAGCAGACAAAAAAGAAGGGTTAATGAGGATAATATACGGTCTAAAGTTTGTGTGCCACTGATATTATATGTTTGATTTAGATCTCCCTTTAATATCTCGGTCATTTTTTTCACGACATTACCGTTTGTATTTGCTCCATTGGTCAACAAACAAACTGCTGTTCGCTCATACGGCAATAGAATAACTTCCGTTCTAAAATTAGGATTTCCACCAGAGTGTTCGATAATTGTCTGGTCAGCATTAACTAACCATCCTCCAGCGTAATAGCGGTTACCTACTGCTGAAACTGATTGATTCCCCTGCTGCGATCTCTCGACAACAGTCTGGTACTCCTCTGGAAGATCATCAATTTCTCCTAGTTGGATCCTCATCCAACGAGCCATGTCTTTTGCACTCGAAATAAGATAGCCCGCCGGTTTATTTCCATCATATTCTGGAGCATCATAGGGACTAGTCAAGAAAAAGGAGGACCGATAGCCTTGTGCTAGTTGCCCAGCTGCCTTAGCCTCTTTTTTGCAAACATAGGTATGATATAGTCCAAGTGGCCGAAATAATTGCTTTTCCATAAATTCTTCATAACTCTGTCCCGATACTTGTTGAATCACCAATCCTAGTACATCATAATTAACAGTTCCATACTCATATCTTTCACCTGGAGGAAAAGCCAATTCTTCACCTACTAGCATCTCAACTGTTTTTCTTAATAGATGTGATCCGTTACCTTGCGGGATATTTTTAGTGTGCTTGGGATTGGTTAAACCGCTAGTATGGTGAAGAAAATTATTAAGTGTCAATTCTCGTTTATCCACCATTTCTCCTTGGTAAACCAGAGTAAACCACGGTAAATAATTCGTGATAGGATCTGACATTGATAATAATCCCTGCTCTTCTAACAATAAAATTCCTGCACCTGTAAAGGCTTTACTCACTGAAGCCAATTCATATAATGTATTTTCGCTTGCGGACATTCCTGTCTCTCGATCTGCAAACCCCGAAGAAAAATAAAAAACATCCTCTTCAACAATAACGGAAAGTGACATACCAGGAACACCTGATATGGCACTAGCGTCATCCAACAACTTTTGAATTGAATCCGCTTGAGTATCTGATAATGCATAACTTCGTTGATTGAAAGACAAAAATAATAACAGTATCATTAGCACGTAAACAAAAACCTTGCTCATCATTTCACATTTGTTCAAGAGTCACACTAACCTTTCATCATTGATCCACGGTATGTTGATTCCTTTCATTATAGCAAAGCCCTACTTATAAATAAAATACTTCTTTATTGCCCACTTAGATCACATTTTGGTAAAAAAAAACCACCGCAAGCTTGGCGGTGGAAATGAAGGTTGTTATTTACTCTAGTAGGAGTAAGTATGAAAACCAATTCGGGATAACTGGCATACAAACAGTATACGCAATTAAGATAACATAATTCTGACACTTCTATGAATTAAACCTAATAGTTCCATGAGAAAAAACTCATTTTAAAAACTAGTCCACTCATCTTCTTCAGTTGACCCAAGGTCGATTTCTTCAAACTCCTCTGTTTCCCCTAAGTAACGATCTTTTGAAATATCGCGATAAAAAGCAGCTTTCGTCGCATTTTTATAAGGCTCTAAGAATAAGTAACCAATTCCTAACGTAAGGACTGACACCAATTCCCATCCAAGAAAACTTAAATCAATGTAGAATAGACGACCTTTGTTACCCTCCATCAATAATTTACTTTCAGTAATATAATTATTAGCAGATAAGCTCTGAGTATCAGTGTGCTCTGAAAGATCCTTGTAAATATAAAAGGACTGTGAATAGGCGTACCCTTTAATGATACCTGGTATAACAAACAACAACGACCATAAAGAAGTAAAGACTGAAATTAAAATTTGAACCAATAATAATGGCACAAAATCCTTGCCGTTAAACATTCTAAACTGATCATTTTTCGGTTGGATTTTACGATTTGGATTTCTGAAAACTTCCAAGAATGTAAATGAGATACCGATAGTCATAAAACTAATAACCAGTGAAAAAAGCCAGCTAAAGATCGAACTACCGTTTGGCATGAAGCTGTAGGTTGTATTCGCCCCTAGGTTATTCAAAATATCATCACTATTCACAGAATAATTGTAATCTTCGATTTCGTCAAGCTCATCGCCCCACTCATCCAAATCACTGTCATCAAAGGTATCTCCCACTTGCTGACTTCGAAAACTGCTACTATTAGACTCAAAATTAGCAAAAATAGTCACCATCGCAATTAGTGCAATAATTGTCACCACAATAACACTCCATACTGCCAATATTTTTAATAATGACGGTACAATATTCAATAACACTGCATCTTTCCAACGACCACTTAAGATTCCCTTGGCTTCTGCCTTTAACTCTGAACTTGTCTTATTCACTTGAAACTCCTCCTAAAAAAACATCTTGATTCATTTTAGCATATTTCATTAAATAACCAAACACATTTTATAAATAATCACCATTTTTCTCATAACAAGTTTGTCACTTTATCATCTTTTAGCTGGGCACTGTAAATTCCTTCTTGACCTGAAAAGAGAAAACTAATGACACAAACCACTAAAAACCAGACAGCTCCACCACTGCCAAACAGTTCAATCCCCATCACAAAACAAGCCAGTGGCGTGTTGGTTGCACCAGAAAAAACGCCAACAAACCCTAGAGCGGCCACAAAACCAATCGGTAATGCCGTCATTTGTGCCAGACTGCTGCCCAATGTTGCGCCAATTTCAAATAAAGGTGTCACCTCTCCCCCTTGAAAGCCAGCACCTAAAGAAAATACTGTGAAAACTAATTTATTGATAAAATCAAAGGTCTGTTGCTGGCCATTAAAGGCATCTGTCAACAGCGGTAAACTCAAACCTAAATAACGAGACGTCTGGAAAAAAGCTACGAGAATTAAAATCATAACACTGCCCACAACTACCCGCCATAATGGATTAGGAATAAATATTAAATAGATCTCTTTTAGCCAAACAATTGAGCGACTAAACAAACGACTGACCAGTCCAAAGATTATGGCAAATAAACAAATCAGAAAAATTAAGCGGAATGTTGTGTCTGGCACGACCCCCATCTCATAACGAGTATGCCTTACGCCCCAGAGCGTTGTCACGTGATTGGCAATCAAAGCTGTCATTAAACTGGGAACTAATCCTTTCGTTGATAATTTACCAATGGCCAACACTTCCAATGAAAAAACAGTCCCTGCAAGAGGTGTCCCGAAAACCGAACTAAATCCACCACTTATCCCACACATCATTAACAGATACCGATCAGCTTTTGTAATCTGCCATAACTTGCCGACATATTCCGCAACCACTCCCCCCATTTGAACCGCCGTTCCTTCACGGCCAACAGAACCGCCAAAAAGATGGCTGCTAATTGTTCCAAAAAGGGTCAAAGGCATCATTTGCCAAGGAACTGACTCACTTCCCCCGTTCGCCTGGTCAATCACGAGATTGTTTCCATGACAGGCTTCCCCACCAAATCGAATATAAAGCCAAGTCACGATTAACCCAGCTACAGGTAAAAACAAAATCAGCCAACTGTTCGCCTCCCTCACTTTCGTCACCACACTTAAGCTAGTTAAGAAAAAAGCCGACAGACTGCCACTGCCAATCCCAATTAATAACGTCACTCCTAACCACTTCCCACCATTTTTCAAGGTAATCCCAGTCATTCTCATTCCTCCAACAGATTATATTCATTATTAGGCACAAAAAACCACCTACTACAAAAGGACAGATTCATCCTCTTGTAGTAGGCGTCATTAATTTATTTTCATAAATAGTTAAAGGCGAACACCATCACCACGATAGTTTTTAGTGCCAACTATCTCGTATCAACTTATTGTTTTAATATAGCACAAAAACCTCTCAATGACAATTCCTGCTAAAGTAAATTCCTCATTTTTCGGCAACTACGGCAATTGTTTGACTGATTTCCGAATAGGGCTTTCCCATCACATCACTAAACTTTTTAAACAAGCTGAAGCCTCCACTAGTCAATCCCTCAAGAAGAGTTGCCTCGTCAAAAAACTGATACCAAATGTTATAAGTCGACTGTTAGTTAATCTACTTTTAAAGCCATTCTTCAATGACCGCCATAATTTGTTGAGGGTCTTCTGCCACCTTTTGATGACTGACTTCCTGAATCACCTGGCTGTCACCTACACAGACACTGTGCTTAGCCCCTTGCAACATCTCCAAATCATTGCGGTCATTACCAAAAGCGATGTAATCCTGTTTTAACAAGATCCGACCTAAGGCGCTGGCCTTATTAACACCACGACGAGTTAAATCCAGGCAATTTTCTTTCGGATAGGGAATACAATCAACGGTTAAGTGAGTGAAATCCTGAATAACTTTCGCTTCATTCTGATAATTGCTGACTAAAATTTTCAACGGTTTGGTCACTTGATCAATGGGCAAGTTAACAGCTGTCTGTAAGACGTCTACCTTTCGACGTAACTCCTCTAAGGTGGTTCCTTTAAAGGAATAATTCCAGTCCTCATCAATCATATAATCTAGCTGGTTTGTGGCAATATAATCAAAGATAAAGCTCACATCAGCTGAGTCTAAAGGATTGAGCCACTTGGCCTCTTTTTGATGGTACATCATCGTGCCGTTGCCGCCAATCAAAAAACACTGATGAAGGCTCTCAGGCAAGACCGGCAATATGTCCCGCACCGGTCTGGCTGAAGCGAAAACTAACTGATGCTCGGCTGACTGATTTATTTTTTCGTTCATTAAAGTGGTTAAATTAGTGTCAATGGTTCGGCCATCGTAACAAATCGTCCCATCTAAATCGAAAACAAAATTCATGGACTCCCTACTTTCTCTTCTCATGAAACCTAATGCTTTATTCTATGTAAGTATATCATTCATTTTCAGAAATAGTCAAAAAGAAAAGACCGTCTATTGACAGTCTTTTCTAGTTATTTCTTATAATAAGTCGTGGCAACAATCCCATTTTTCAAACGAATATTTCCTGTCCTAAGACTGACCGACTCAGGCATCTTCTGAAACAAGGAAATCCCCTGACCTAGAATAACTGGCATCGTAGATAACTGATACTCATCAATCAAGTTTTCTTCGACTAGCGGCATTACCACAGTGCTACCGCCAACAATCCAAATATTCCCGCCGTCTTCTACTTTTAACTTCTTCACCAAGTCGACAACCGATTGACTAGTGAAATGAACACTGTCAACATCTGCAGTTTCTCGAGATGTTAAAACATAAGATGTGACATCACTATAGGGATAATTCCCAGGAGACAGTTCATTCACAACCTGATCATAGGTCGTACGACCTAAAATCACCGTATCCACCTCTTGATAAAAAAATTCGTAGCTATTATCTTCCTCGACCATCTCAGTAGCTGTCTCCAACCACCCAACGCCTCCATCTTGATCCGCAATATATCCATCAATACTAGTTGCTATAAACAAAATCACCTTACGTGTCATTGAACTTCCCTCCATTAATTAACCTATCGAGTCTAGCCATTGAACCTATTAACGTCCCCATAAAAGCATGTTATACTAAACTCAACACCTTATTATAGTACGTTTCAGCAGGCAAACATAGAGACAACTTTTTACCAATAGACAGTTAGCCGACAAGTCAGTAAAACTGTCGGAGAACTCCCTCTCAAAATAACTGAATCAGGAGGTCCCCTATGGACATTCGAACCCAACGCTCAAAAACCTTTATCTGGAAAGCTTTTTTTGATTTAATGACTGAAGGAGAACCTTTTTCCCGCACGACGATTAATCAAATTTGCGAGAAAGCCATGGTTCATCGCTCAACCTTTTACAAGCACTTCGAAGATAAGTACGCCCTATTAGAGTTTGGCTTATCACAGATTTTCGCTGACTACAAGGCTATTTCAGCAATTAAAAAAGCCGAAAAACCTTTTACTTGGGCAGCTGCTTTTTTTGAGAATTCTGCTGCTCAAGTCTTGTTAAACGCTCAAAAAAAAGATGAGGTCTTTTTTGATTTACTAAAAAATTATTCCATCGCCATGATGAAAGAAGACGTTTTAACAGCCTACCAACAGATCGAAACAACGGTCAGTGTACCACTTGATTTATTGGCGGAATTTCACGTTTCAGCCATCTTCACCTTAAGCCACTGGCAAGCCAAAAACAGCCAACCCATCTCAGCAGAAGAAATGGATCGCTATTTTCAGCAATTAGTCGTCAATCAGATAAAAAAAGATTAATCCTTCTTGTAATACGCCCACAGTTGAGCAATATAATAATGTGAGGCCAAAGATGAAGCTGGGGTCACCACCTTCGACGGCTGGCCGCTTTTAACGCACTGAACAAAGGCCTCAACCAAGTGTTTAAAGCCTCGTTTGGTCAGCGTCCCCTCCCAGTCGCCAAACCCTTCAAAGGATAAATACCCCAGTTCATTTTTTGTTAGCTGATCGAGATTGGACACGCTGTAGGTTCCCCCAAGGGCTTGAATTTCCACAGTCTCCGTGTGGGCTCCAGCCTCCATATTAGTAGATGCAATCGCCGTTGTTGTGGCTGTTTCAAAAGTAATCATCGCCCGCTTTAATATCCCTTTCTCAGCCCTTAATTGGTAACGAACATCAATAATATCATCGTCCAATAAATATAAGGCCGTATCGACCACATGAATCAGCATGTCAAAAATTTCAAATTTAACTTGACCTTTCGGTTTCATGCGATTTTTTTGAGCAATAATCAGATTTTTAGCTGGCACAGCTTTCAATTGCTGGTTAAGGGGGGCAAATCGACGGTTAAAACCGGTCATTAAAATCAAGCCACGCTCTTCCGCTAATCGGTGCAAATCAGCAACTTCCTGATAGTCTTCACTCACAGGTTTGTCCACAAAAACATGGATCCCTAAAGTCAATAACTCTTCAATTAAAGCCCCATGTGTAGGAGTTGGCGTGTGAATAAAACAAGCATCTAGTCCACTGGCTAAAAAGTCCTCTTTATTCGTGTAAACAAACTGCCAGTTATGTCGATTGGCCAAATCACTCATCTTTTCTTCATCGCGAGAATAAAAATGCCACTCCACCTCTCTGCGCATATCATTCATAACTGGTACATATGCTTTTTGAGCAATATTACCTAATCCCATAACCCCAATTTTCATCTGTCATTATTCCTTTCCCACACTTGTTATCTTTGCTTATAATTGTTTTTCAAAAACATAATCAACCATTTGGAACCCTTCGCCAATATCGCTAACTAGTTCATGGCTATTCTTAAACCCACGAGCTTCATAAACCTCAATGGATTGTTGGTTATCTTGATTCACATGTAATTCAAGGATTTTTTTTCCTTTGATTACTGCCTGTTCTTCTAGCCACTTAAAGACCTGAGAAGCGTAACCATGCCCACGGTGGTTCGCCAATAGATACAGTTTACTAATAAATAACCGGTCATGGGACAACTCATATGCTGTATAGCCCACCGGTTGCCCATTAACACTTACAAAATAATAAGCTACCCCATCATTCACCTGACGTAAAATTTCCTGATAAGATTGAAATTCATTTAACATATAATCCACTTGTTCTTTCCCAATAATCGGCGTATACCATTCCCGCCAAATTTCTTGCACAAGGGGAATTAAGCTTGCTACTTGTTCTTCCCTAGTAATAGAATCTAAACTAACTGCCATTTTATCCCTCTTTCCAATTATTATAGGATATTTCTATTATATACTAGAAAAAATAAAATCAACATCTTAAAGGCAGCAAATTTTGCTAATCATACCGACAATTAGTTAGGTGCTTTTAATTCTAAGCCAGATTTCCCTAAAAAATAAAGGCCACCCAAAAAATTCCTTCCCCTTAGTCGATGACTAAATATAAAAAAACAGATTGGGGATATTCAGCTAATACCTCGGAAGAAAATGGATCCCGATTGTCATCATAAATTTTACCGCCTGTTACCCAACGCTTAAAGATATATGGTTTGTCTTGTTTGAAAGAACCTTTAGGAAAATCCTCGGTTTGTGCTGCAAGACCTCCTTCAGCTAGCTTTATTTGACTTAAATCGTAAGTCCCCGTCATTTGAGTTCCTCGATTATCCAAGTTGACACGCAGTTCGCCTAATGAGCCCTCATTAAGCGGCTGACTGACACCCCAATAAATTGCCCCATTTATCGGCCCTCTTTCTTCGTATGACAAATTGCCTACAAGATCATGCTTCTTTCGCCTATCTCCTTCAAAATAATCCACATAGACATTCATATTTTTACCAGTGGTATTAATTCCGTAACCGCCATAACTTTCAAACAAAAGCGCAAAGGGCCCTTCATCTTTTTCCAGTACTTTAATCGTGTTATTCGGGATTCCGGCTATTTTCTCCCCTTGAAAAGGGCCACGATTGGTGTAATTTAAATAACTCCCTAGAATCAACACCAACAGAACGACTATTCCAACCAGTACCACTATCGGTCGGCCACGGCTCTGACTTTCGACTATTTTTAGCTCTTTTTTGACTTGTTCTTCCTTCATAACCATCCTCATAAACCTACCTTTCCATTTTGATATTTAATTTTTTTTACCTTTTTCCTCAGATATAAGGGAAAATCATAATCGTCTTACATCGCATTTTAACCTCAATACTTATCCAGAAAGCATACGACACATGTTATGATTCTCATATATAGATTGGAAGGTGATTCAATTGAAACTAACCTTACTCTTAGAAAATACCACAGCTAACTCATTATTACAATCAAGCCACAGACTCTCATTATTGATCAGTGACCACCAGTAAAAAATATCTTATTCGATACTAGGGCCTAATCAAGCCTTTCGTCACAATGCTCAGAAAATGGGTGAATCACTAACAGAGCTGAGCGCAATCATAATCTCCCACTGTCATTCTGACCACACAGACGGTTTGCCTTACTTAGACTTAACTCAGCAGCCTCTTTACGCTGGTCCTCATGTCACTGAACCTCATTATCTTAAGCTTCTTCATTATTACAAGTATGTCGGTGTCCCCAAAACCATCATTTCCCACCTTGATGAGAGGATAACCGTCGTTAAGGAGCCCCTTTAAATTGCTGAAAAGCTGTTTCTCATCCCTTTAGGTCCAACGAATCAAACCACTGCTAACTTGTATAAAAAAACAAGGAATCACAAAAGGATAGATGACTTTGATCATGAATTGATGTTGGTGAAAGTTGCAGATAAGGGGTTGATTGTCATTACCGGATGCAGTCATCACGGCATTGTTGAGATGGCACAACTGGCCTTAGATTTGTTTCCTGGAAAAGTCATCCAGTATTTAATTGGCGGCTTTCACCTGATCGGCATCCCCTATTTAAACAATCTAGGAAAATCAAAAGAAGACATTCGCACTATTGGGACAAAACTAAAGACTATGCCAATCAATCAGATATTGTCTTGTCATTGCACTGGCAGCAAAGCATTTACCCTTTTAAAGGAGGTCTTAGAGGATACATTAACGAGTATCCAAACTGGAGATTGTCTGGCACTTTAAAATCGAGTAGGATGATATCCATTAATTGACTACCCTACCTCTCACACTACCGTACGTACCGTTCGATATGGATTGGCTCGATTCTACCGCTAACTATGTTTTAATTGATATTGTTTTGTTAAGGATAAAAGACCAAATTTCTCTAATCTTTTAGTTGTAATCGCACGACATAAAATATAGGATATGGCTACGCATGTGTAGCCTTTTCTTGTATCTGCCCACCCCAGGCTTTCTGCTTATCTATACCTAGCTTCATCAAGTTAGTGAACTTTGTTCCCGTCCTTTTCCATTGCTTCCAAATGCACATTCGCAAACGGAACCGCAAGTGACCATCTCTTTGATGATGGTTTCCTTATTTTTCACTAAGTGACGTCCTAGCTCTTCCACGGGCATTCCGTCCACTCCTTTATTGCTTTTAACCTTTTATAAGCCTGATTTAGATTCTCTTTACTTAGAATCTGATCTAATACTTTTCCTGTATACATAGTTATTACCGCCTTTTCATTCTCGTAACTGTCCTATCACCGCCACTATGCTTAGCATAGTGTGTCACTGCACCTGGTGTCTTGGGAGCAGTCCAATTGTGATGCTTGAAATGGATAAAATGGTTCAGCCCTTCGCTCTTATTAGCATTCACTAACCGTCTACACTACTATGGCATCTGCTGACTTCTCATCCCCCAGTTCTATATCACTATAGAAGTTTGAGTAGATTATGAGACCTCCCCAGTTAAGAACGTAATCTTTCACTCCATCTATCTGCCATATTTACACGACTTAATTATTCTTGTGGTCACTGGACTTTGCTTTGTTTGGCAACCTTATCCTCGAGCCTCGCCTTATATATGGTTTCTGTTCGTCAGACCAGAGATTTGCTTTAAACTTCCTTCTGATTCCACCTCACGCTGGACACCCTTGTTCTCAGCTGGGCACTTATCACTACCGGTCGTGCTAAGGACTTTCACCCATTAGATGATGTCCATGCCAGGTAAACCAAAAAAGTAGAGAAGCACCTCAAGCGCTCTCTACTTTTTTGGTTAACTCACTAGCTTACTCAGGATTTGGCGATAAATAGTGATTCTTTATTTCTTCCGATAAAGCCTTCGTTTCCTCAAGGTCTATTATGTATAACAGAATGATTTGATTGTGAGAATCTTTATCAAAAAAATCATAACTCAATCTTTTTCCGCCTAGTTTCAACATGATCCTCATTAAAAAGAACTATTTCGACTGACTGACCACCAGTGACACAAAAAAAACCTACTATGGCTTTCTCACCTGGATTTAACGGGCGACTCATCATATCAATTGCTTTTTTATAAGGCGAACCATCCAAATCTTTTTTTGTTAAAACCCCTGGATACAATGAATCGTCACTCTCGCTCGTGGCGTTTAACACTGCCACATAAGTTCCCCAGCTATTTTCGGGATAAATAACGGTCTGACTTTTATTAGTGATTTCAGCAAAAATAAAGATCCCTTCTTGACCGTCAATGCCCACTCTTGATTCAGCACTAAAAAAAGTAATCTGCAGTTCTGTTGTAACTACTTCCCCTAGCACCTCAGTTAGGTTTGTCAGGTTACTATTTAAGTCATCATGGCTCTTGATTTCACTTGATTCTTTCCTCAAGGTGTTCTGACATCCACCTAATAACAACATTAGAAACATCGCCATCATTATTTTTCTTTTTCCCATATAGTCACCTATTCTCGTTAATTGAAAAAGCCTGGAAAAATCCCAGGCTCCTTCAATAGTATCAATAATTAGCTACCTTTACCGCCTAAAAATCGAACCTTACCGTAACTATCTAATTGAAATGCCGTAGCAGTTTCTTCGTTAGGTGAAAACACTTGTCCATTGATCGCATTATCTTTTCCGTCACCTTTTAAACCAACATAAGTCGAAAACTGACCATTTGTATTAAATAATCGATCAGCTAAACGATCGTAATCACCACCCGTTTGTTCCCAAGTTTCAATCGTCTTTAAGTCAGTCCCTCGAATAAACGTTCGATCCCCAAAAAAGATGTGCTTCCCGGCCATGTGATTTGTAATTTCCAGATTTTTAGCCCCATCTATATTGAAACTAGCAAATTCGTAAATACTTTCAACAACACCCTTTTTAGAGTTGCCATCAATTAATAACTCCGAATTAACATCCATATTAATTTGAGAACCGTATTCTTGAATTTTCATGGTCGCATAATGTCCGCCACCACGACCATTTACGGTCATTTTGCTTTTTTGAGCCAAATTTAAAGATGGAATATTTTTATAATCAGCTCTTGGGATAAACTGAAAACCAACGCCAGCTGCATCAATATCTAGTTTAGCACCTTGACCAAGGTTTACCTGGTACACCTTGTCATAAAAAGCTGGGTAATAATAGTTAACATCACTTTGAGGTGAGATGACAATACTGATTTTAGCATTTGCCCCGATATCCACTTTCCCTGTTGCTTGACCATCAACTAATCGACCATTAAAATAAAAGGCAGAGAATTGACCATGATCCTTCATAGCAGCTTGACCATTGTATACTGTTCCCGGCGTGAATTCCAATTGATGCACCCAAGCATTTTCTGCTCGAGTAGCAATCGTATTAACACCATCAAAGGTCAACTTTCCTTCAGATAGATGGACAAAACGGTCCCCATCATACTCAACATCTTTAGCATAAACATCCCAGCCGTAGCTCGAGGGACCATTACCCGCACCACCTGTGAAAAATCGACCGGCAACTTGAGCTGCTGTAATTTTCATGTCAACAATTGAAAAAAGATTATTTTCACCTGCATTTACCTTGGCTAATGTGCTTTGTTTCCCGTTAATAGCAAAGGCTTTTGAATCCACGACATGACCTTCGGCTTTATTACCATATAATATAATGTCTCTTGCTGGGACATCTCCAATATTTTTACGGAAAGCAAAACTCCCCTTAATGCTGATTTCTGTCACATTAACGTTAGCTAACGCCACTTCAAACTCTTGAATTGTACGCACCTCGACCGCTCCAGAAACAACTTCTGCAGCTACAATTCTTGGCATGAATCCCATTTCTGGAATTGGAACGCTCATAACCCCCACTGTCACAACTCCTAGTACAGCACTTTTAAAGATATAGTTAACTACTTGCTTTTTCATATAATTACCCTCTTTCTATTTTAGGCGGAACTTTCCAAGTATCCGCCTTGACCCAATTTGTTTATCTGTTTAATTCAATCCCTTGAGAAAAATCATTCAACAGATAATCCCAATTATAAAAAGGGACAGTCTGATGATGATAATTGACACTCGGTTGCAATACGATAGTGAGATAATGGTTATTACCTGAAAGGGGTGCTTTTGGGACGCCAACTTGTAAATCAGCTAACACTTGATCTGGTTGCTCACTAATTAGATATCCCAGGTAATCATGCATTTCTGGTAAAACGGCATGAATTTCGATACTCTCGGAAAAAGCCAACGGCAAAAATTCAATTGCTGTATAACCCCTTTGGTTTATATCCTCCACTGATACCACCCGTTTATTGATGGTTGCCAGAACTTCATCTTGTGAATTAAGTGAATGTAGGCTAAAATAACCAGCCTGTTTACCTATTGGTTTTACTAAACCATCATTAGTGGCTTGAATAACCTGTCGCAGATGAACGGTCATCGATAAATAATTTAGAACACTGGCTTGAGCCTGAATTTCTTGAGGCTCTTCCTGCCCTTCAATTTGACCAATCCCTTTAGCAATGACCGTATTCTCTACGATACCAGTGGCGCTCTGGTTAACCTTCGCCTTAAAGGTAACAATCAATTCATTCCCACCTGATAAAGCTTGTGGCTTGGATAATGTCAAGATAGAATGAGTTGTTTCATCCCAGACAATCGTATTTGGATCAACTGCACCAGAAGTAATGGCACTACCTGAAATCGTCATAGAATCAGGAATCAAGTCCAATGAACTCGCTAATTTGTCATTAAACACAACCTCGCTCAATAAGGTCGTTGGCTCCCTACTACTATTAGCGACCTTAATCTGATAGGTTAATAGCTGACCAATTGTTATTCGCTCTTCATTAATCTCTCGACCCTCTTCATTAAAAACCGATTTCTCTAAGTTTAAGGTTCCCATTGGCCGAATTAAAGGATCGATTATAACTAAGCGATTCGTTTCAAAGTTCACCCTTACTCCCTCAAGATTAGGAGCTTTGCCATAGCCATTTGGTACAACAGTCTCAACTAACTGATAGTCCGTGCCGCCTGGTAACTCTTTTGACAACCACTTACCATCACTACCTGTTGTTCCACCGTCTACCTTTTCCCCTTTACTATCTCTGATTTCAAAAGTTGCCCCTGCCAGTAATGGCCCCGTCAAACTTTCACCGCGTTTTTCAATTTCAACCTGGCCTTTTAAATCCATTCGGCCAATTGTTGCCTCAACTGGCTGGCCATAGTCTGGTCGACTGCTATAATCAGACGCTGAAAAATCTACGTCTACCATTTTCAGCGTAGCTGAATTAGCGAATTTCAATTGATTTTTTTCTTTATCCAAATACTCATCTGTTAAATAATCTTGGGTTTCATCCAAGGTAGTTGAAACTGAAATCGTATAAGCATTTTGATAGAAATCCGATAGTTTCAAATACTCTTTATGAGCACTAACAATCAACTTATCTTTACCATCTGTCCTTGTCACTTGGATATCCCAAATCCTAACGTCGCTGCCAGAAAGTCTAAACGTATTGTTCGTAACCTCTTGTCCGTAAGCATCTTCAATCGATATCGATTGTTTGTTTACCCTTAAAACAGTCGGAAATTCATCTTCGATAATAAACTGAGGCTCACCATTTTTGACATAACGAGGCGCCACATCTTGACGAATGGTCCAATCAATTTGTTTATCCGACGTGTCTTGATCCGCTTTTTTTATCGGGCTGGTAAACTTAATAGGTCCTAATGTTTGAGGGAAAAAGCCCACCGTACTTCCATAAGTACTTCCAACCATTTCATAGTACCTGGCTTTGTCAGGTAACTGGTTAAGCGGATCGTTTAACAAGGTCTTAAAGACCGCATTGCTGGATTTAGGACTAAAGCCGTGAACCTCATAATCGTCATAATAACTAGCGTTAAAATTAATATTAAAACTTTTTGTTTCCCCATAAGTAAATGAAAACCAATTTCCTCTTGCAGTCGCTTTAGTATTGGCATGATTAAAGCGATTGATATACAAATAGCCACTGTTTTCTTCATTTGCCGGTTCCACTGAATAGGTTAATTCATTAAAATTCATATTATTTCGATTATCGTAGCCTACAGCCAAGGGAAATCGATAAGCAAAATAATCGTAATATTGTTGTTTTTCCTTTTGCTCGCCACTAATGGGTGCAAATAAATCAATTGATTCCCATTCTGGTTGCCATTCTTCATCTCCTTTTTGTGTCTTTAATGTATAAATTCGATTGATATTCGCATCGTTGCTAATACCAATACTCTCATTAAAGTCAAAATCCACGAAAGTCAGAAACCCTTGAATCGCAATTGGCTCAGATTCTCCTGGTAAATGAATGTTACTCCCTAAGGAGACTAATGGATTATAATCACTCGGATGCTCATAAAAGGTATAATTTATTTCTACATACCCTGGTTTTGCCGATTTAGTATAAGTTGATGCCCCTGTCTCAGACACAGACATCGCTGAATCTGGATTTATATCGTCGGGATCACTATCAGCATTTTGGCTACCTGTCCCAATCATCACGCCGCGAGCCAAATTTTGACCTGGGTATTTTTCCATAGTCACTTCTGCAATAGATACCACAGTCATTTTGACGTCTACTTGTTTGCCTCGGTAAGTTCCCATATTTGTGAAAATAATCGAATTCTCAACTGATTGACCATTGGATATCATATTTCCTAAAGTAAAACTCTCTGAACTATTCCGAGTCACATATGGTTCCCCACCGCTTCTCGTCACAATCGCTTGGCTTCCTCCATCTTCAGCATTAGCATTATTCCAACTTGGTGAAAAGCCGTACTCACCAGGAATTACTTGTTCATCCGCAATTTTACCAATAACTGGTGGAGCCAGGCTGTCCCCGCTAATACGTTTTGGCATTAATGTCATATGATATGGCAAGTCTGGATTATCCACTGTAGGTAGGCTACTTTTATTGATCGCATCAACTAATAAGCCATGATCTTGCTTGGTCTCATCGTACTCTACAATATGATCACCTATTATGTTAGGTAGAGCGCCCTTCAGCTGTCCCCACTTTTGATTAACAATAAAGCTAGACAGGACCACAAGTAAACACGCCAAGAAAAATATTCTACCTTTATTATGTTTTTTCATATGTCCTCCTAATTTTTATCGATTAACATTCCTAATAACATGTCAATGCTAATCTGGGCAGCTTCAGTAGGTTCAGCCAATGCCGTCAGCCCCCACCATGCTTGACGATACTGTCTTTCAGCCGCCGTGATAGTCTCACTTTTTAATTGAATTGTTAGTTTGGCATCTTGATAGCTTTGACTTAACAGAATGTTATTTCCTATGGTAACCCGAGTAAAGACAGGTGGTGTAATTTCCCCCTTAGACAGTTTTCCCAAATAATAATAATAGCCATCATTCCCTGAAATCCACTTTGGATTTAAATCAATGTCAATTTCGCTTCCAATTGTCCCTGCCAGTGAAAAGCCTTCATCAGTAGTAATCTCGGGAAAAACCATCACTCGTACAAATAGATTCAGATTACCAGTATTTTTAACAGTCACTTCTTTAGGATAGTCTACCTGACTGACTAGTTCTTGACTATCATCAAAAGTCTCCTTGAGCTCTCCTTTTAAATGGCCAATTGTCAGTCGATTCAACACACTGTCATCCTTTTTCAATGCACCATAAACTAAAGTACCTGCTACCGAACACAACAAAAGTACCAAGAGACCGATAATCACTGGCTTATTCTTTATTCCTTTCATTTAATCACCGCACCTTTCTATTTATTACTAAAATTAGGATCATTGGCAAACATGGTCAACACTGCTGAACTACTCCCCCAACTAGTTAACCCGTCTCTTGTTGGCGCGACGCCATAAGCTTCCACATCTATATAATACAACCCATGTTTAAATTGATTGGACAACTCACTGCTCATTTGCGTCACAGCTTGTAATAACTCAATTTCAGTGGTTTCTCCCCCTGCTAAGACTTTCGAATAATAAAAATACCCATCTTCGTAATACCAGGCAGGTGTATCTACTGTCCCCTGATCAAGAGGCTTGACGCTTGGGTGGAATTGCAATGCCACGCCTTCTAACGCTGAAGGTCGCTCCCCCTCACTATATAAATACGTGTGTTCCTTAATTAGTGAGCTCGCGATATAATACTGAGGCTGACCATCTTCGCTTAAACCCGAATCGTAAATGCCTCCTTCAATCCATAAATTTGGATGTTGATCCGTTATTTCTTGATCCCCATTTTTCTTCCCTCTTAATTTAAGGTTACCATTTCCTTGACCTTGTCCATTACTTAAATCAATCACAAAAGACAAGAAAGATTCCTTTAATTTTACTCGCACAATAGCTGAACGAGTGGCACTATTTCTCACCTTGATCTCTTTTTGCACCTGACTCCCATAAAAGATCACACTATTCTGTTCAAATTTTTCTTTAACCTGTACCGCAATCGCTTCGGGATTTGCCTGCATATGATTTTTTACCCACTCGGCATAGCTTGACCAGGCAAAAGTCGCCTGTAACAGAACAATCATCGTAAAGATAATCATAAAGCTCCCCCAAAATTGACGATTGTCCTTAAAAAAAGTTTGTTTGGTTGATAGC
Organism: uncultured Vagococcus sp.; assembly: GCF_963518325.1. Lineage (NCBI taxonomy): Bacteria > Bacillati > Bacillota > Bacilli > Lactobacillales > Enterococcaceae > Vagococcus > uncultured Vagococcus sp. The sequence goes on from NZ_CAUQJB010000001.1 coordinate 348,845, forward strand.
CTTCTTTGCTTTTTCTTTTTCACACATATCCCCCCTGCTTGAATTAATTTCATAAAGAAATGTTTGATGGCAAGACACTTACTTATGAAATCAATTCAAGCTTTAGCTTTCTAAAGCTTGAACTAATTTCATTCCCTCATTAAACCACGTTTTTTATACACACTCAGAGACAATAAAATAATCAGCAAACCGATAATCATCCCGATGATCACGAAAGCCAGTTCCTCACCAGTTTGTGGCAACTTCTCCGCTAACCCAGGTGGAAGTTTTGTCCACGGTCCGGTTGGCTTAGTTTTCGGTAACTCTTTTGTTTCGTCACGGTTCACATAAAATACCCAATAGAAATCAACCTCACTGATTTCCTGCCAATCCTCTTTTGGCAGATCATTTCTAACCTTAAAATCTGCATTTAAATGGCCAATTTTCCCCGTGCTATATTCTCCTAAAACAAAAGGTGTATTTTTATTACGTTTGTTATCTTTACCAGTCCCATCCATCAGGCCTTCATAAATAACCTTACCATCTAGAGTTAATCTCACGTCAATTGCCCGCAATAAATTAACCTTACCTACCGACTTGGGGACATAATCTTTGTTATCTTGATTCATGATCAGTTTAACAGTCAGTGGTCCATCCTCTTGAGAATAGTTACTCATAATAATTTCTTTAGCGAAGGTCGCCCCTGGCTCAACCTGATTGTATTCGATAAAATATTTTCCATCTGATTTTGCAGTGAAGCCCCCATCGTCTCCAATAAGAAAACCAGAAGGAAGGGATTCCGCAAATGATCTGTTAGAAAAACCAAACAGCAATAACCACGCCATTAAAACAACTAAACTTGCGACTTTTTTTACCAGCGCTCCCACTCCTTCCAGTGTCATTACTTACTTATTCAACAATAGTCACTTTAGCTGTAAAGTATTTAATCAGAGCGGCTTCGTTTGCTTTTCCAGCATCCAAGCCCCAACCAAATCCGTTAGATTCCCAAATTTTACCATCCTTATCAGGTGTTGGCGTTACCCCACTGGCAAAACTACCACCATTTGAGGCCTCCGTTAAGGCGCTTAAAGCAGCCGGAATGGCTTCCATTCCAAGATACAAATCGTAACTAGCAATGTTGAATTTTTGATTATTTGCTGGGAAAGTTATCGCTTCTAATACTGCATTTGTCGTTGTTGAACTAGAAACTAAGGTATCTAGATAATAAAAATAACCAGACTCTTCATCATAAAACCATTTCTCACCTTTAATGTTTGTTAAATCCGTCGTGACACTAGTCATAGTAAAGTTGATATCGCCGTCAATTAATGATTGGCTGTAATTAGCAGCAGTTTGCGATGGTGATGATGCTGGCGTACTGACAAAAACATTTTGTCCAGCCCAGTCGGCATCAGTCTTCGTTCCTAAAACAGCCCCAAATCCCCAATAAGCAAGAGGGTCCGTTCCATGTGTCGTTTCCACATTCCATTTACCAGTTGCCGCTTTTTTAAGAATGACACCAGACATTTTTTGTGCCACAACTGCCTCTTTTGTTCCTGTGACAAAACTGCCAGAAATAACTGGCACATTTGGAATTTTTGTGTCTTCAAAAACAAATCCCTCAGGCCATTGACTGGCGTTCATTTTAATTTCTCTGAAGATAACGGCTTTATCATCGTTGACATACAATCTAATATCGCTTGGTGCTACAACATCGTCGATAGTCAAATCTGTAGATTTATCGGTCCATTGAGATCCCGTTTTTGTGAATTCAGCAGCATTAAAAATAATTGGAAATCCAGCAGCATCCGTTGTACTGTAACCAGCGGCTGCCGTTGCAGTATCTTCTAAGTTATGCAACATTTCCTCAAATGATACACGGACAAGTGCGTCGGTGCTTGTTGAGTTCGTAACATTTACTTTTTTCGTCAACGTCCCACCGACTCCAATTTCAGTATCTGGAAACTCCTCGACAATCGACACACGGCCGTCTTCAAATCCCTTCGATTGCATGTGGTTTTTCACCCATTCAGTATAAGATGTCCAGGCAAATGTTCCCATAATAAGTGTTAGCAGGGCTAAAGCGGTTAAGATCAGCGCTACCTTTTTCTTTTTATTTTGTTTAAATTTTTTTCCAGTTCTCATTATTTCCTCCTTGTGTTACCACTATTTTATGTTAACTTGTACGGTTAGATACAAGTAGACATCCTACTAGATGTTTACAGTGACAGGTAATACCTTAACGTCATCAATGATGTGAATAAGACCACAAAGAAAATGGTTACAACTACCAGGTTCTCTCTAATGAAATTCAATCCTAAGCCCACATTGGGAATCGAATAAATCACTTTCCCAACAACTTGATCACCTTGAATCGGAATGTCCGATCCCGTATTAGCATCCCCTTGAGTCTTAATAAATGCTTCTTTCTCATCTTTTTTACCTTCATCAATGTCGATAATTCTATGAGTCAAATACGCATCTGTATTTTTTCTCGACGGATAAAAAGTGATAATATCATCCTTCTTTAACTTCGATGGTATCTCTCGTTCTAATATAATAATAGCTCCCCGACTAAAACCATCCGTAAAAGCCACACCTTTAGTTGGTGCCATTGAATTTGTTAAGACTGTCATAAAACGATAACCAAAAAAATCTTTTTTAGGGTTGTCATTAAAATTGAAAAAAATTGCACCTATAAATAGTACCAGCAATGCGCCATAAAACAATAAATTACTTATCATAGAAAAAACTGGCTTACTTTCAACTTGTTCATCACTCCTCTTTTTTATAATCTGAGAGGCAGTTTTCGACTGTTTCCTTTTTTTCTTGTTGCCTTTCTTTTTTCCCTTGGGCAACGTCGACTTTGTTGAATGGCGATCTGTTTTTCGTTTACGTTTTGTTTTAATCTTCTTTGGACAGTCTGTTTTCACTACCAACGGATCTTTTTCGTCCATTTTCCCCATTTATTGACCACCCTACTTTTACTAACTAACATGCTATGCCTTATAAATGATAATCATTTAGCAAAGACATCAAGTTCTAAATATCACCATATCACTATTTTTTATCTAATCAACTCCTTTTTTCACTATTTATCTGCATAAATTTTATAAAATTATTCATTAACTACTCCTGAAAAATAAATTAATAGGAAATTAGCAAGGTCCTCCAGAGAGGTTCACCTTTAGATTACCTTAAGGACCACCTTTATTTATGAACAAAAAAAAAGATCTTTTTTTTATAAAAAATTCTTATCAAGACGGTTCATAATAGATAGTTAAAACGAAAAAGCGCTGATCATTTCAGGTTTTTACTGCCTTGTCATGTTAGTTAACCTAAAAAAGCAGTGCCCCCTCCATAAGGAGGAGGCACTGCTTTCACTTTATTTAAATGGAAAATTAACACTAACTTTAGTCCCTTCGCCTAAGGAGCTCTCCAATTTAATTTGCCCTTTCAATAATTTGGCGTAATGACTGACGATCGATAGACCTAAGCCAGAGCCACCAATATTTCGCTGACGTGATTTACTGACTCGGTAAAAACGTTCAAAAATGCGACTCTGATCCTCTTCAGAAATCCCCACACCTGTATCCATCACACTAAAAATCAATTCCTGATCTTTAGTCCGCAAGCTGATGTGAATTTTCCCTTGATTTTCGGTATAATCCACGGCATTTTCCAGTAAATTTTTAACGACGGGTTGAAAATAATCTGATGGGACTTCTTTATTGGTCACATCGTCCAAGCCTAAGGTCACCTTTAATTCTTTGGACTCAATCTTACTTTGATACCGTGCCATTTCCTCTTCAATAATGCTGACTGGGGATACAAAGGCAATGTCTTTCTCGGCCAGACTGGTTTCTGTCCGCAACAGCAACAAAATATTTTGAATTAAGCCATATAGGCGGTTAGCCTCAGATTGAATGATTTCCAAAAAGTCCTTGGCGACTTCTTTCTCGTTTAACGCGCCGTCTAGCAAGGTCTCTGTAAACCCAATAATTGAGGTAGTTGGAGTCTTTAATTCATGGGAGATATTGCTGATAAAATCTTGATGAATCAGCTCCATTTGTCGAATATCGGTTATATCATAGACAATTCCAACATACTCTTTTTGTTTTTGATTATCTGGCTGTAAAATTCGCAAGACGACATTTAAATCCTTTTCCAGAGGGGTTTGCAAGTGTATTTCCGCCTGCAATTCCTGTCCCTCTTGTTTGACCCGCTCAACCAGTTTCTGCATCTCCTCATCGCTAAACCAAAGCTGATACGAGATTCCATTTGCCAGTGGCTCATGGGGATTAAACAACTGATGCATCGTTGGGTTGGCAGAGACGATTTCCAAATCACTATTCATAATGAACACTCCAATATTCAAGCTTTCCAAAAGAAATTGCAGCTTTTCTTCGTTAAAGAGTTGTTGATAATAGAGTTGATTGGTCTCTCGCATCAAGCGATTGACCGATTGATAGAGTTGATTCCATTCTGCCGAACTTGTATCCAGTTCCTGTTTTTTTTCTGGATGGTCAATGGCTTCTTGTAAGGCTGGTAAGACGAAACGCAGAGGCTCGTTAGTTTGCCGAATAAAATAAAACAATAAAAACATAATAGCCCCAACTAAGATAATAAATACCACTGAAATCACTTGTTGGAACTGGCGAATACTGTCGGAAAAGCCAGTGTATTTTTCTGACAACCGCAGCACACCAATTAATTCGCCATTACGATAGATTGGCTTTGCCACATACAATAGTTTTTCCCCAATGGTTTTACTTTCCCGCAAAGCGGAGCCTTGTGAAGCTTTGCCAGATAAAACAGCTTGAACTTCAGGTCGTTTGCTGCGAGTGCCGATGGCCTCCTTCTCATGGGAAGAATCGTAAATGATCAAGCCACCTTTACTAAGCAAGGTTAAACGCTCATTTTTACCAATCAAATAAGCTAAGTCATCCTCTTTTCCAAAGGCTTGCAAGTCGCTCTTTTCTTTCAACATAAGAGCAATCATCAAATCGATTTCATTGGCTAGTTTAGTCGTTTGCTGACTGATAATTTCCCGATTAAAAAAACGATTAGTAAAAATTGCCCCCCCTAAACAGAGGGCAATAAAACTAATCACAATGACTATTTTTTTGAAATGTTGAGGTTTATTCATTGGCTGTCGGCTCCTGAAATTTGTAACCAAACCCACGAATAGTGATTAAATAATTAGGGTTCTTAGGATCATCTTCGATTTTTTCCCGTAAATGACTGACGTGAATGTCAACGGTTCGCGAATTATTGTATAACTCATCTTGCCAGACACGTTGGATCAAGGTGTCTCGGTCAATCACACGGTTCTTTCGTTCCATGAAATAGACGAGTAATTCAAATTCTTTTTTCGTTAAGGTCAGCTCTTGTCCGGCTTTGCTCACCACATATTGCTGAGGATAGGCCAGCAGCAAGCCAACTTCCACTTTCTCATTGACCAGCTCGCTCTCTTCGGGGGGCGTTGAAGGAGCTGGTGTCATGCGACGGTAAACCGCCCGCATTCGTGCCAGTAATTCACGTGGACTAAAGGGTTTGGTTAAATAATCATCTGCACCAATTTCCAAGCCGATGATTTTATCGACTACTTCATCCTTGGCCGTCAGCATTAAGATGGGGGTCTCGATATGTTGTTGGCGTAGTTTTTTAGTGACTTCAAAACCATCTAACTTGGGCAACATCAAGTCCAGGACAATAAAGTCAAAGTCTTGATTTGTTGCCATTTCCACAGCTTGTTGACCATCAAAGGCAACCTCAACTTCCAATCCTTCTTTCTCCAAATTATACTTCAGGAGCGTGGTAATCGAAGGTTCGTCATCTACAACTAAAATTTTCTTCATTCAAGGCTTTCCTTTCATCAACTATTTCGCTGATATAGTTATCGTCCAGTACGTTTACCACCTAGTGATTGGTTATTGCTAAAATGACCTTTCGACACAATCACTATTCTTCGATTTTTATTATAACACAGGGCCTCTTATTCGCTTACTAAAAGACTTATTTCACCACCCCGTCTAATCCACGCTCTACTTTCATAGATGTAATTGGGATGTAATTTAATTGCTCCACCACATTCTTTTGAACATCATCTGTTAAAATATACTCGATAAAGGCTGTGACTTCTTTTGGAGCGTCTTTAGCCGTATACATGTGCTCATAAGACCAAATTTTCCAAGAGTTATCAGCAACATTTTCCGGTGTAGGTTTAACATCGTCCACAGATAAGCCTAGAAGACCTTCATCAATGTATGAGAATGCTAGGTAACTAATGGCACCTGGTGTTTCCGCCACAATTTTGCGAACTGTACCTGATGAATCTTGTTCTTGAGAGCTAACAGGTTGTTTGCCATCCATCGCCCATTTTTCAAAGGTTGCACGAGTTCCACTACCTGCCGCTCGGTTAACGACTAAAATTTCTTGATCTTTGCCGCCTACTTCTTTCCAGTTCTTAATTTTCCCAGTAAAGATATCTACTAATTGAGCTGAGGTTATATTGGTTACGCCAACCTCTTTATTGGCGACTGGTGCAATACCAACTACGGCAATTTGATGATCAGTTAAGGCATCCGCATCGATTCCGTCTTTTTCTTCAGCATAAATATCTGAATTACCGATTTCCACCGCTCCAGTTGAGACTTGACTCAAGCCAGTACCACTACCGCCTCCTTGAACTTCAATTGAATAATTAGGATTATCTGTTTGATAAATGTCAGCAATATTTTCAACTAAGGGTTGTAAGGCTGTTGAACCGACTGCTGTTATTTCAACTTTCTTTGAGCTTGTGCTACTCGCTGAGCTGTCGCTGGATTTGGTAGCAGATGACCCACAACCTGCTGCAATAAGTAAAACACCGCTAAATAAAATGGTTAAAGCTATTTTTTTCATATTTTTTTCTCCTTCAACATTTGAGTTATTAGTCCCAGTAATTGGCGACGTTTCTCTATCTTTTATCTTTTTTGTTACATCTGGTAACACACTTAGAATAACAACTTATTGTAAAGGGAATTCACGGTTAATTGTAAAATTGATGTAAAGTTATGGGGATTTACCTTATTTTTACAAAAAGACTTGCCTAGTCCCTTACATAATTGGTACCATTAACTATAAAAACCGATAAAAGTGAGGTCATAACATGACAAAAATAGCTTTATTATCCGATGTTCACGGTAACCAAACGGCACTGGAAGCTGTTGTAGCAGATGCTTTAGCTGAAAGTGTTACAGAGTTTTGGTTTATTGGCGACTTGATCATGCCAGGTCCTGGAGCCAGCCAATTGTTTACCATGCTAAAGGAACTTAACTTGACCGTATTTGTAAAGGGAAACTGGGAAGACTGCTTTTTAGAAGGGATTGCCGGCGAGATCGATGTAACCCGTCCCACCGATATTTACATTGCCAGATTGGCTCATTTTCAGTTTGAATGTCTAAGTGATAGTGATATTTCTTTCATTAAAGATCTTCCCCTCCATGTAACTCGTCAGGTAAATGGCTTAAGTGTCGGCATTTCCCATAATTTACCAACTAAAAATTACGGACCGGCACTGATGCCCAGTGCCTCTCAAAACGCTTTTGATGAGTTGCTTACTGACAAATTGGATATTGCAGTCTATGGTCACGTTCATCATCCGCTAATGCGATACAGCAATCAAGATCAATTGATTATTAACCCCGGATCTGTCGGGCAGCCTTTTGCCAAATGGCATGCACTAGGAAGAGACTTGCGAGCACAGTACGCCATCTTAACCATTGACGGGGGCTTAGCTGAAGTCCATTATAAGAAAGTTAATTATGACGTTGACCGTGAAATCCAACTTGCCAAACAAGCTAATTTGCCTTATGTTGAACTTTACCAACTGCAATTAGAAACTGGCAAAACCCATACTCATGATACGGAACGTTTATGGGAAATCAACCAACGCTTTGATTACGTCAGAGATGTCGAAACTTTTTTCGCTAAAAATAAACAGTGAGGCCCTTTTTTGCCTTACTGCTTTTTAATACACAGGCTTTTAAAGAATGGATGAAAATGACTACAGAAAAAAGAACCCAAAACTCTGGATTCTTTCAGTAACTTCTATAGTAATTCAGCACGTAGTTCTTCAACTGGTTTTGGTGACAAGTAGCTCGGCGCAATGTCCAATACTGTATGAGCACCATATTTACCTTCTTTTGCCAATTTAACACATGCTCTAGCATAAGCAACTAGGACGCTGGCTGTAAACTCTGGATTGCTATCCAGTTTTAATGAATATTCAATCACTTGATGAGAGTTTTCATGGGTTGTCCCAGTATGTATGACCGTCCCACCATGAGGCATTTTTTTATGATTAGCGTTTAGTTCTTCTTGAGAAATAAAATTAACTTCAGTTTCATAATCAGCAAAATAATTCGGCATCGTTGTAATCGTCGCTGTTAGTTGGTCCTTATCCACACCATCTGCCACCACTACAAAACATTGACGGAAGTGTTTGTCCCGAGTTGTCAGTGATAACCTTTCACCAGCTTTAAGACGGGTGATAACCTCTTCATTAGGAATAGTATATTGTGTGGCGTCAATTACTCCTGGAATACGGCGCAAGGCATCTGAATGGCCTTGACTAACCCCTTTCCCCCAAAAAGTCGTTGTTTCACCTTGGGGCAAAATACTCTGAGCATAAAGCCGGTTTAAACTAAATAAACCTGGATCCCAACCTGTTGAAATAACTGAGACTGTGTTATTCTTTTTAGCTACTTGGTCAACGTTGGCAAAATGTTCAGGAATTAACGCGTGAGTATCGAAACTGTCCACCGTATTAAAATCAGCTGTTAAAGCCGGTGTTTGTTCTGGTAAATCAGTTGCTGATCCACCACATAAGATACAGACATCAATCTGATCTTTCATCTTTAAAACGTCGTCCATAATGTAAACCTTGGCACCATCTGTTTGAACATCTACTGGTTGTCTTCTAGAAAAAACCCCGACTAGATTCATGTCACTATTTTGTTTAATAGAGCGCTCAACACCGCGACCTAAGTTCCCGTATCCAATAATTGCTACATTAATCATTCATTCCACACCCTTCATTTTTGACTAACCAAATTATAACACACTCAATCCTGCCCTGACAAAGCTGTTTCGACTATCTTTCTCACCCAAGAAAAGCTACATCACTGACAGTAAAGTGAGAGTAGATGTGCCATTCGACTTCATTCTCCTACTTTTTTAGAAAGAAACTCAGAAAAAGTAGCAAAAAGTGCTTAGATAAAAATACATCTGACTGAATTTGGCTTAACAAAGGATAGGTCATCCTTATTAAAAAATATCATCTAATTTAGCACGCGCTTTCGTGCTAGGTTGTTTTCTATTCAATCATATGCCTTGAATAAGTAGTTATAGCCAATTCTTTTAGATCCCCCCTTCAAATTACCTCACTTGATAAGAAAATATTTAACCTGCTATTTCTATATTAATTTAATTATATTAGATTATCCTTCTTGACAAACAGAACAAACGTTCGTATGATGTTCTTATAAATTAATTAGGAGTGAGGCCTTTGAAAACGAATCACATCGGTGTGGTTGATAACATAAGAGTAATCAAAACTTTTCCAGATATGCTTGTACGATTTACATTAATTACTACTAACGAACTTATCAATTGCATTGTAACTAAAAAAGAATTAGCACAACAATTGCTGTTTTTGGAAAATAGGCAAACCGAAATTGCTTGCTTTGGTCATGTTAGCAAAACTGACAAACTTGTTATCGACAAAATGACGATTAGAAACCCAACTTCATTTCTGATGGCATTCGCCATGCAAGCGTAGGTGATTGCAAATGCAATTTATAAAAAAATTAGAACTGGAAAAAGATTTTTTTGCTCCAAGATATTTTGCCAAACACACTAAAAAGTTCCGGCGGTTATCAGCTGAGAAAAAAATTATCGAAAGTATCAGCTACAACCTATGGTCTTTCTCAAGTTCAAAGATACCTATCGGAGCTGCTCTTATCCCTACAAGTAAAGCTAACCATATGCTTTTATTTAGCTTAGAAAAGACTGAGGTATTAAGCACTGTGCCTTTTAGATTTGAAAGATACCTTAAAGTTAACGAGATAACTATTGATAAGTTAATTCCTAATCAGGCTCTTTATGTATCATTTGAGGAGATAGATAGACAATACAACAATATGTAAAAGGTTGAAAATGGTTGTTTAATTGACGATTCTGAAAACTATGAATTGTTTTATAACATTATCACTAAAGATGCTGTCAGAATATTTGAGTTAAACACCTATCAATCCAATATTGATATCAATTTAACCAACAAAACTATTCAATTTCTTCAACTGCAACATGAAGATTAATCTTTCATTTCAAAGCCCAATATTCTAAGGTTTTTTCATTATTTTAAGTGCTCACAAGTTCTATTAATTTCCCTTTACTACAAAAAAGTAAGACCCTGTTACCTATTTCGATGTAGAATCGCTCTAATTCTAGTTATAGTTAATTCATCAAGTAACGCACAGGAAGCACTAGAAAGGTTAGATTCCCCTGACAAAATGAAAGTAGAAATACAAAAAAAGCTAGAGCCCTTGCCTCATAAGGCTTCTAGCTTGGCGTTACAGGCTATTGTTTTATTTCAACTTAAAGCCTCCCCTTCAGTTTGTTTTACTTTTTCAGACCTCCGTCACACATTATTTTTTGGGACTTAATTATCTGTTTTTGATTTCATTTTATTACATCTGAATTCTCATTTTTTTATTATTTTCAGCTAAATTATACACACTCCAGTAAAAAAAAGAATAGAACACTAAGTTCCATTCCTTTAAATCACTCACTTTATTTAATCTTGTTTTTGCGACCACTCTACTGGACTTTTTTTCCAATCTTGTAGCAAAGTCACTTCTGATTGATTGACATACTCAATTGATAAGGCAACATCGATCAAGGTGCTGTAATTCGTTAATGTCAATAGTTTTACTTTTTTTGCAGCAAAGTTTTCAACGCCTTTTGGTAGCTCATAAGTAAAGATCGCTGCCACACCTAAAACGGTGGCACCCTCCCGCGTGGCTGCTTCTGCCGCTTCCAGGACGCTTCCGCCAGTTGAAATTAAATCTTCGATAATCACCATTTTTTGCCCCTCAGTAATCCGGCCTTCAATTTGATTACCTTTGCCGTGTTCCTTGGCTTTGCCTCGGATATAAACCATTGGTAAATTTAAGATTTGCGCCACCCAAGCCGCATGGGGAATACCTGCGGTAGCAGTTCCGGCAATCACTTCTACGTCAGGATAAACCTCTTTAATCTGTTGAGCCAACCCTTCAGCAATGGCTGTACGAACTTTCGGATAACTCATCGTAATCCGATTGTCACAATAAATAGGGCTCTTTAAACCACTAGCCCAAGTAAAGGGTTCACTAGGACTTAAGCTTACTGCTTTAATTTCTAATAAATCTTGGGCAATCTTTTTTGCTAATTCCGTCATCTTAATTATCTCCATTCCATTCAGTTAATATTCTACGATAAGCCTCAACGGGATTTTCCGCCTGAGTAATCGGACGACCTACTACGATATAGTCAGAACCAATTCGATGGGCATCTGCAGGAGTGACTACCCGCTTTTGATCACCTACTTGGCTACCACTTGGGCGAATTCCTGGTGTTAAACAGACAAAGTAATCTGAGGTTGCACCTTTGATTTCAGCTACTTCCAAGGCCGAACAAACAACACCATCTAGTCCACTTGCTTGCGCTAATTGAGCGTAATGTCTGACACTTTCAGCTAAACTCACCTTAATCAATTGGTCGTGTTGCATTGCTTCTTCACTGGTAGAAGTCAATTGAGTGACCGCAATGAGTTGCGGACGTCGTTGTCCTTCTGCGGTTCCTTCTTCAAGCCCACGTAGAGCGCCTTCCATCATTAGTTGGCCCCCTGCTCCATGGACATTAGTCAGCGCAACCCCAAGTTTAGCAATCCCTCTCATCGCACTTTCAACCGTATTTGGAATATCATGTAATTTTAAGTCAAGAAACACATCATGACCTAGTTCTCTTAGCCAAGTAACAACGTCAGGTCCTTCCTGATAAAATAATTCCATGCCCACTTTTACAAACAGTTTTTCATCAAACTGACTTAAAAAATCTTCGACGCCTTGACGATCTGGAAAATCCAACGCAATAATCGGTCGATTCATTCTTATCTACCTGCCTTTACTTCATTTATCAAACTCATCAAACTCTCAATACCTAGTTCATCCATTCGCTTAGGTAATGCATCAATTAATTTGGGACAGACATAAGGATCGGTAAAATTCGCCGTCCCGACTGCTACTGCACTGGCACCTGCCATATACATCTCGAGAACATCATCCACTGTATAGACACCACCCATACCAATAATCGGAATATCCACAGCGTGAGAGACTTGGTGAATTAAGCGGATCGCTACAGGTTTAATGGCTGGACCCGATAGACCACCTGTTTGGTTGGCTAAGACTGGCTGGCGCGTTTTTAAATCAAGGCGCATCCCCAGTAGCGTATTGATCATCGTTAAGCCATCTGCACCACCCTCTTCAATTGCTTTGGCAATCGGCACAATGTCGGTGACATTCGGTGATAATTTAACGTAAATCGGCACACTGCTAACGGCTTTCACAGCCTTGGTTAAACGATAAGCAACTTCTGGGTCAGTTCCAAAAGCAATTCCCCCATGCTTCACATTAGGACAGGAAATATTTAATTCAATCGCTTTGACATTAGGCGCATCGCCGATTTTACGACAAACCTCCACATAGTCCTCTTCCGTGGACCCAGCCACATTAGCGATAACCGGCACATCATAAGCTTCCAAATAAGGTAGCTTCTTACTCATAACAACATCTAATCCAGGATTTTGGAGTCCAATGGCGTTCAACATGCCACTAGGGGTCTCCGCCACACGGGGCGTAGGATTTCCAAAGCGTTGTTCAACGGTTGTTGCCTTCACCATAATAGCCCCCAAAAGACTTAAATCATAATATTTGGCATACTCTTCGCCAAATCCAAAACAGCCGCTCGCTGGCATAATCGGATTTTTCAAGTCCAATCCTGGTATACTAACTGCTAAACGGTTCATAACCGCACCTCCCCTGTTGCGAAAACCGGTCCTTCATCACAGACTTTCTTACTTTCCTTACCTGTTTCATCCGCTTGTAAATGACAGACACAGGCATAACAGGCGCCCATCCCACAAGCCATTCGCGCTTCTAATGATAAATAAGCTCGAGGATGATCATGAAAATTAGCTTCCACTGTTTTCAATAGACCATTAGAGCCACAACTATAAACTGCCGTCGGCTGATAAACCTTGAGTAACTCATCTAGAAGATTTCCTGCATGTCCATGAGACCCGTATGAGCCGTCGTCTGTCGAGATATGAACTTCATCTAATGCCATAAATTGGTCCTCGTAAAAAATAACATCCTGTTTGGCAAAGCCTAAAAGATGAACCACCTTCGCCCCACGCTCTTTAATTTGACGAGACAACTCATAAAGTGGTGGCACGCCAATACCGCCACCGATAATAAAGACGCAATCCTCAGCGGTGATATCCGCAATCGGAAAACCATTTCCCAGTGGTCCCATAACATCTAATAAATCACCTGGCTCCAGTAAACTAAGGTCGGCCGTACCATCACCTTCCACTCTGTAAATAATCGTACATTCTAACCTTGCTTGATTAATAGCAGCCAAACTAATCGGTCGACGCAATAATAAATCGGCCCGAGGCACTTTAATGTGAATAAATTGACCAGGAACCTTCATTTCCTTTACCAACTCACCTGTTAAAACTAATTCATAAATATTCGGGGCCAAACAAACTTGACTGACCACCGACATCATTTCTTGCTTCATGGCTTACCTCCTCATTTAAACAATTTTTGAGCTATATATAGAATACCTCATTATACAACACAGTAGTGAAAAGTGACCTTTCCACTACTGATAATGGCTATAAGGCTTCAACTTGAAAGGCTTGAGATTCTAATACTTTCAAAATCGCACTGGCTGTGTCCAGTGACGTGAATAACGGAACCCCATGCTCCACTGATTCTCGTCGAATCAAGAAACCATCGGACTCAGCAGCCCGTTTTTTATCCATAGTATTAACTACGACTTGGGCTTCCCCTTTGCGAATCACATCAATCACTGTTTCACTGCCTTCATGAGAAATTTTAGATACCGACTTAACCGTCAACCCTTGCTGCTTAAAGTAAGCTGCCGTTCCTTCTGTTGCCACTAAACTGTAACCAATTTTAGTAAAGCGTTTTGCCAAAGCCAAGCTTTCTTCTTTCGCTTCATCAGCAATGGTGAACAAGACTGAGCCATAGCTTGGTAAATGCATCCCACTTGCTTCAAAAACCTTATACAAAGCTTTATCCAAATTGATGTCAGAGCCCATAACTTCTCCCGTTGATTTCATCTCAGGGCCTAAGTAGGTATCTACAAGCTGTAGCTTGGCAAATGAGAAGACAGGTGCTTTCACATGAACTCCTTTACTTTCTTTGTAGAGGCCATCTTCATAGCCTAACTCTTTTAAGGTTTGACCTAAAATTAATTTTGTCGCTACTTGTGACATTGGAATCCCCGTGACTTTACTTAAGAAAGGCACGGTTCTGCTTGCTCGAGGGTTGACTTCAATCACGTAAACCGTCTCTTGGTGAATAACAAATTGGACATTCATCATGCCTTTACAATTTAAGCCCAAGGCCAGACGTTTTGTATAATCCGCTATGGTTGCCTGAATGTCAGGTGATAGTGTTTGTGGTGGGTATACAGCCATGGAATCTCCTGAATGAACTCCCGCTCGTTCGATATGTTCCATAATCCCAGGAATCAAGACGTCCACCCCATCACTGATAGCATCCACTTCACACTCTCCACCTACTAAGTAACTATCAACAAGCACAGGATGTTCTGGCGATGCTTTAACCGCTTCGACCATATAACTTTCCAAATCCTCTTTATTTTCAACGATCTCCATGGCTCTGCCACCAAGAACATAACTTGGGCGAACTAAGACGGGATAACCGATGCGCTCGGCAATCACCACTGCTTCTTCCTTACTGGTGGCAGTATCTCCTGGCGGCATGGGAATGCCCATTTCAGTCAGGGCTTGTTCAAACAAATCCCGGTTCTCGGCTCGGTCTAAGTCTTCAATCGTTGTACCAATAATTTTCACTCCACGCTTTGTCAGTGGTTCGGCTAAATTAATCGCTGTCTGACCGCCAAATTGGACGATAACACCTATGGGTTGTTCCAAGTCAATGACATTCATCACATCTTCAAGAGTGAGGGGTTCAAAATACAGTTTATCAGAGATTGAAAAATCAGTCGACACTGTTTCGGGGTTACTGTTCATGATGATGGCTTCATAGCCAGCCTGCTGAATGGCCTTAACAGAATGGACCGTTGCGTAGTCAAATTCAACTCCCTGACCGATTCTTATTGGGCCAGATCCTAGGACTAAGACTGATTCCTTATTTGACTTAATACTTTCATTTTCCTGTTCATAAGTACTGTAAAAGTAAGGGGTCACCGATTCAAATTCAGCAGCACAAGTATCAACCATTTTAAAGACTGGCATTAACTGGTGCTCTTTTCTAAACTGGCTAACACTTAATTCGTCACTTTGCCATAATTCCGCCACTTTTTTATCGGTAAAGCCGTTTTGTTTCGCTTCTGCCAAAACTTCAACATTGCCGACATGTTCTGCCAGTTCTTTTTCCAATTCGATAATATGTAATAGTTTATCTAAGAATAATAAATCAATTTTGGTAAGCTCCGCTAGTTCTTCGATTGAATAATCTCGACGCAAAGCTTCAGCCAGATAAAATAACCGATCATCTTGTGCTTTGATTATTTTTTCAGTTAGCTGATCTTCTGAGACACCTGCTAGCTCTTTTAGTTCAATATGGTGAGTGCCAATTTCTAATGAACGAACAGCTTTCAATAGTGACTCTTCAATATTACGACCAATGGCCATGACTTCACCAGTGGCTTTCATCTGAGTGCCTAATTTACGCTCGCCTTTTTCAAATTTATCAAAGGGCCAACGGGGAATTTTAGAGACCACATAATCGAGAGTTGGCTCAAATTCAGCATAGGTAGTTTCCGTCACTGGGTTTTTCATCTCATCGAGAGTCAAGCCAACGGCAATTTTCGCCGCGAGTTTAGCAATCGGGTAACCTGTTGCTTTACTGGCTAAGGCAGAACTGCGACTAACCCGTGGGTTTACTTCAATGACGTAATAGTTAAAGCTATGAGGGTCCAAAGCCAGCTGAACATTACAGCCTCCTTCAATTTTTAAGGCGCGAATAATTTTTAGAGAGGCATCACGCAACATTTGGTGCTCACTGTCGGATAATGTCTGACTTGGGGCAAAGACAATCGAATCTCCTGTGTGAATGCCAACAGGATCAAAGTTTTCCATGTTACAGACGACAATCGCATTGTCGGCTGAGTCACGCATGACTTCATATTCAATTTCCTTATAACCGGCAATACTTTTTTCAATCAAACATTGGGTAGCTGGCGATAATTTTAGGCCGTTGCTGGCAATTTCAATTAACTCCTCAACGGTGTCACACATGCCGCCACCTGTTCCACCTAACGTAAATGCTGGTCTAACGATGATGGGAAAGCCAATTTCTTCAGAAAAAGCAACTGCATCGGCCACGTTATTAACAATCACACTTTCAGGAATCGGTTGATCCAACTCTTCCATTAACTGTTTAAATAAATCCCGATCCTCGGCTTGATCAATGGCCGTTAACTTTGTGCCAAGTAACTCAATCTGCAACTCATCTAAGATGCCTGATTTTGATAATTCCATGGCCATATTAAGACCGGTTTGCCCTCCAAGAGTTGGCAAAATAGCATCGGGACGTTCTTTTCGTAAAATCCGTGAGACAAACTCAAGGGTAATTGGTTCAATATAGACTTTATCGGCTATCTCTTTATCTGTCATAATCGTCGCTGGGTTGGAGTTAACCAAAATCACTTCATAACCTTCTTCTCTTAATGCCAGGCAAGCTTGTGTCCCGGCATAATCAAATTCAGCCGCTTGACCAATGACGATTGGACCAGAGCCAATCACCATAATTCGTTTAATATCTGTTCTTTTTGGCATTAGTCAATCTCCTTCCAAGCATCCATTAATTCCATAAATTCATCAAACAAGTGAACCCCATCATGTGGTCCAGGGGCAGCATCGGGATGGAATTGGACCGTAAAAGCAGGAAACGCTTTATGGCGCACACCCTCGACAGTACCATCATTGATTTCCAGATGGGTAATCAGCAGTTTTTCATGATCAATTGACGCCTCATCCACGGCATATCCGTGATTTTGTGAAGTAAAATCAATTCTACCTGTGGCTACTTCACGAACAGGATGGTTAACCCCCCGGTGGCCAAAACGCATTTTATAAGTGTCGGCACCATTAGCTAAAGCAAAGAGTTGGTGGCCTAGACAAATCCCAAAGATTGGCACTTTCCCTTGAATCCCGCGAATCATCTCTAAGACTGCTGGTAAACTTTTAGGGTCTCCAGGTCCATTACTGAGCATTACACCGTCGGGATGTAAATTTAAAATCGTGTCAGCATCAACATCATAAGGCAGTACCGTAATATTGCAATGGCGTTTGCTTAATTCCCTTAGAATGCTGTGTTTAAGGCCAAAATCCACTACTACCACATTGCGGCCAATGCCCGGGCTTGGGTAAGCCTTAGTCGTCGACACTTGCTCCACCTGATTAGTTGGCAGAACTGTCGCTTTCAACTGATCAAAGGCGTGATCAAGATCAGCTCCTTCATCAATAAAACTACCTTTCATCGTACCGACAGAACGGATTTTCCGTGCTAGCATACGGGTGTCAATGCCTGCGATTCCAGGAATATCTTTGCTTTTTAGAAATTCATCTAAGGTCATTTGACTCCGCCAGTTTGATGCCAAACGGGCATGTTCCTTAACAATAACCCCTTTACAAGTTGGTTCAATCGATTCAAAATCGTCTCGATTAATACCGTAGTTCCCCACCATCGGGTAAGTAAAGGTGATGATTTGGCCGTTAAAACTTTGATCGGTAATCGTTTCTTGATAACCAGTCATACTGGTCGTAAACACGACTTCTCCCGTGACCCCACGATCAGAGCCAAAAGCTTTTCCTGTAAAAATAGTGCCATCTTCTAAAATTAATAAGCGTTTCACAGATTATTCCCCCTGTTTCCAAGCAACCTGCCCATCGACTAAGGTCAAAAGGGTTTGGCCTTTGACTTCTTTGCCGACAAAAGGCGTGTTGGAAGATTTCGATTTAAATTCAGCAGCATCAATGGCGTAAGTCGTAGCTAGTTCAAAGACAGCCAAATCGGCTTGACCGCCGATGGTTAAACGTCCTGCATCCAAATTAAAGAGCTCAGCCGGTTTTACCGTCATCCAATCAATGACTTGTTGGAGAGTAAAGACTCCTTTTTCCACAAATTCAGTATACATCAGAGCAAAAGCTGTTTCGCTGCCAACAATCCCAAATGGTGCTTTTATCATGGTTTGATCTTTTTCATCGTGCCCGTGTGGCGCATGATCCGTCGCAATACAATCAATTGTGCCATCCAATAAACCGTCGATTAGTGCCTGACGGTCATCCGTCCCTCGTAATGGTGGGTTCATCTTAAAATTACCATGATCGTGAGTAATGTCTTCTTCCGACATAATTAAATGATGAGGGCAGACTTCACAGGTCACATGAACCCCTGCTCGTTTAGCGTCACGGATTATTCGGACACTTTCTTTAGTCGAGACATGACAGACATGGTAGTGGACGCCGGTCTCTTCCGCTAATAAAATATCACGGGCAATTTGGGAGGATTCCGTTGCGCTCATTATGCCAGGAAGGCCTAATTTTTCTGAAACCTTCCCTTTATGCATACAACCGCCGAACAACAAAGACTCATCTTCTGTATGTGCCACAATCGGGCGATTGTGCTTGGCGGCTTCTTTCATGGCCAAATACATCGTCCCAGCCGTTTGAACCCCGACGCCATCATTCGTGAAGGCGAAAGCCCCAGCTTTGGTCAAGCCTGTCATATCGACTAAGACCTCACTGCGTAACGCTTCCGTAATCGGCGCATATTGTAAGACTTTTACTACCGCATCTCGCTCAATCAGCTGTTGAACCTCGTTAAATCGTTCAACTGTATCTGGGACAGGATCAAGGTTTGGCATGGCGCATACCGTGGTATATCCCCCACGAGCCGCAGCCTTACTACCTGTTTCAATCGTTTCTTTATAAGTAAAACCCGGTTCTCTAAAATGGACATGAACATCCACTAGTCCAGGCGTAATCAAACCGCCAGCAACATCAATAACCTCATCAAATTCAATACCACTCGTGTCAAAATCAAGGCCAATGGCTTTGATTTTTCCCTCTTCAATCCAGATATCACTTTTTAATAACTCATTTTGACGGTCAATCATTTGACCATTTTTAATTAGTGTTTTCATTACTTACGCCTTCCCTTCTAAGATTGCTTCTAAAATTGCCATTCGCATAAAGACCCCATTGCTCATCTGTTGGACGATCCGTGATTGGATGCTTTCCACTAATGAATCTGCCAACTCAACATCCCGGTTGACTGGCGCTGGATGCATGATAATCGCATCTGCCTGCATTTTTTTGGCTCGTTCAATGGTCAAGCCATATTGTTGATGGTAGTCTTCTTTGGAAAAGCTTTCCGTTCCATCATGCCGCTCATGTTGAACCCTTAACATCATCATCACATCTACGGTTTCAACTAATTCATCTAATGGTAAAAATGTCCCATAGGCTTGAAACTTTTTGTCGAACCACTCAGGAGGTCCAGAGAAAAAGACTTGAGCCCCTAGCCGTTTTAACATTTGCATATTGGATTTTGCCACACGGGAATGATTAATATCTCCCACGATGGCTACTTTTAAGTTTTCAAAACCGCCAAATTCTTCATAAATTGTGAGTAAATCAAGCAAACACTGTGAAGGATGCTGGCCACTACCATCACCACCGTTAATAATCGAGCTAGTAATCGTGTTACTTTGGATCAACTGATTGTAATAATTTTCTTCTTGATGGCGGACAACGCAGGCATCTACTCCGATAGCTGACATGGTCAAAACTGTGTCGTAAAGGGATTCGCCTTTTGTCACAGAACTTGTCGACGTATCAAATTCAATCACTTCCAAACCTAAACGCTTTTCTGCCACTTCAAAACTTTTGTGAGTCCGAGTACTATTTTCAAAAAACAAATTAGCCACAAAAAACTTCCGTTGCTTCGGTTTCCAGTTATCACCATTCTTGAATTGTTGGGCCCGACGAATTAATCCTAAAACTTCCTGATCACTTAAGGCTTCGACTGTCAATAAATGTTTTAAACTAACTTGTTCTCTTGTAATAATCATCTTCTGACCTCACTTTTCTTTTTTGGTTTAATCTTCACTTAAGGCTTTTGCCGGTAAAACTAGATTAAGAATGATTCCGAATAAGGTTGCTAAAGCCATGCCCGATAAGACGAAAGCTCCTGCTTCAAATTTAAGTCCGCCAATCCCAACGACTAAGATAACAGACGCGATTAATAGATTTCGCTTTTGATCAAAGTTAACTTTATTATCGATTAATATTTTTAAACCGCTCGATGCAATCACTCCGAATAAGACAAAACTGATACCGCCAATAACAGGACCAGGGATACTGGTAATAATCGCACTGATTTTCCCGATAAAGGCCAAGATAATCGCTAAGACTCCTGCGCCTCCTAAGACAAAGACACTGTGGACTCGTGTGATGGCTAGAACGCCAATGTTTTCTCCGTAGCTTGTGACTGGCGGGCCACCAACTAAGCTAGCCACAATTTGAGCTAAACCATCACCGAACAACGTTCGAGAAAGACCAGGTGATTCGAAAAAATTACGTTTCGTCAACTTGTTTAAAACCGTTAAGTGACCGATGTGTTCGGTCATCGTCACAAATGCAATAGGCGCCATAGTCAAGATTGCCCCAAGATGCAATTTAGGCGTATAGCTGGCAAAAGGAATCTGGAAATCCGGCATTGCAAACAATGGCGCATTTTTAATTAAGTCTGTATCAACAATCCCGAAAGCCAATGCCACCAGATAGCCACCGATAATGCCTAGTAAGATTGGCAGCAATCCTAGAAACCCTTTTAAGTACATATTAAAGATAATCGTTAGGGCCAAAGTAACCAAGGCCACGATGATATAAGTGATATTGTAGTCACCAGCTGGCGTATACATGGCATTTTTCGCAGCTGTTTCAGCTAAACCAAGACCAATGACCATTACGACAGGTCCTACTACAATCGGCGGCAACAATCGATCCAACCATTTTGAGCCAAACTTTTTAATTAGTAAGGATACCAGCAAGTAAACCAATCCTGTGGTCATGGCGCCTTGAGCAATCGCTGGATAACCAGCACCCTGATCGGCCATCAGCATTTGCATGGCTGTGATAAAGGCAAAACTACTTCCTAAGTAAGCGGGAATTTTCCCTTTTGTGACGAGCATGTAGACAATTGAGCCCAAACCTGAACTCAGTAAAGCAATCCCTGGATCCAATCCAACTAATTTGGGAACAAGGACAGTAGCGCCAAACATCGTAAATAAGTGCTGTAAACTTAGACCAAACCACTGTAAGGGCTTGGGCTTGTCATTAATATCTAATACTGCATCTGGATTTCTAAACTCTGTCATAAAAAAATACTCCTCCTCGGTGGTTATTGGCCACCTATCATTATTGAAGCTGTCGGTTTCTTGTGAATCTTATTAGCTAGCGCACTAAAAGACCCTCATACCAGAGGTATGAGGGTCAATCCACTTCACCAAATTTAGGCTAGTCTTTAGCCATTGGTTCTATGATTGCTCTTCTCAGTCTCTCTGGACTCAATTAAAAAGCGCGTTTATTTTTCTTTAACGATACAGATACGATCCTGTTTGTCGAACTCTTCCATTTCAACCACAACTGCCTCTTTGGCAGATGTTGGCAAGTTTTTACCAACAAAATCAGCACGGATCGGCAACTCTCGGTGACCTCTATCCACTAATACTGCTAAAGAAATTTTTTCTGGCCGACCAAAATCCATCACAGCATCAAGAGCTGCTCGAATAGTTCTGCCGGTGTAAAGCACATCATCAACTAAAATAACGTGTTTGCCTTCCACTGAGAAAGGAATCGTTGATGCTGATAAATCTGGTTTCGCTTCAATTTCCTGACCTTTATCATCACGATACAAGGTAATATCAAGCTCTCCAACTGGTAATTCCAACCCCTCCAACTGCTTCATACGCTCCGCAATTCGTTGGGCAATAAAAATTCCTCTTGTTTTGATGCCGATTAGCACCACATCCTGAACGCCTTTATTGCGCTCAATAATTTCATAGGTAATACGAGTTAAAATCCGCTTCATTGTGACGCTGTCAATTACTTCTTTTTCAATCATCGTAATACTCCCCCTCTTTTTCCATTATTGACTGCTTATTTCTTGTCTCATTTTGCGCTTAAGTAATCTGGCTTGAATTAAGATACTTGTCTAGTGCTTTCGACATCTATTCTCATCCCTACACACTAAAGTGTTGAGAATTAAAGGCTATGATCCTATAGCATTGTGATAAAAAACATCTACACGCCTCGCTTTAACTAGACAAAAACCGTTAGCATATATCTGTATTAACCGGCTTGCCTAGCTGTCCACGGGCAAGCAAACAAAAACTCCTGCCTTTAGAATAAAGGCAGGAGTTAAGTAGTTGGATTCACTTAAATACAGTTTCCCCAAGGGATGACTGTGCGCCTTTTTAGCCTCACGGGACTAGTTCTTAAAGGTGTTTATTTAATTTTTCTTCTAACATAGTGTACCTTTAATTATCTTAAAATGCAAACTATTTTTCTAAATTTTTTAAGGTTTCAGCAAACAGCTCTGGAATCGGCATTTCGAAGAACATCTCTTCGCCTGTTCGTGGATGAACGAAGCCCAAAGTTTGAGCATGTAAAAATTGCCCTTTGCCTTCCAGTGTTTTACGACGGCCATACAAAGGATCCCCGGCTACTGGATGTTTAATGTATTGCATGTGAACGCGAATCTGATGGGTTCGGCCTGTTTCCAATTGGCATTCAATCAGGGTATAGTCTTTAAAGCGCTCAATGACGGTGAAATTAGTCACTGCTGGTTTGCCGCCTTCAATCACTGCTTGTGATTTGCGATTAATTTTCGAGCGACCAATTGGCGCATCAATGGTTCCTTTATCATGAGAAATTTCATCATGAACAATCGCTAAATACTTACGCGTAGCTGTTTTATCTTTTAATTGCTTACTTAAAGACTCGTGAGCTTGATCATTTTTGGCAATCATTAACAATCCTGAAGTATCTTTATCAATTCGGTGGACAATCCCAGGGCGAATCACATCATTTATACTGGATAAATTTTTGATGTGGTACAACAAGGCATTGACTAAGGTCCCAGTCGGGTGACCGGCTGAAGGATGGACGACCATTCCTTGAGGTTTATTGATAACCACCACATCTTCATCTTCATAAACGATTTCCAAGGGAATATTTTCCGCTTCAACAGTCATTTCAACTGGCTCTGGCCGGAAGATTTCAATAAAATCCTGATCTTTCACTTTATAATTGGCACGAGCGACTTCCCCATTAACCACCACAAATTCATCTTTGATCCACTGCTGAATTTGTGAGCGCGAAAATTTTGGTAAAGCCTCCACTAACGCTTTATCAAGACGGCCACTTTGTCCGTCAATTGTTACTTCTAATTTTTCTAACATATCATTTCACCTTATCTTTTTTTTCGTCAAGTATAATGTAAATAAAGACGCAAATGACACCGATTGTTAAGGCGATATCAGCTACATTAAAAATGGGGAAATTGAAAAATTCCACCTGAAACATGTCCACCACAAACCCTAAACGCAAACGATCAATAAAATTGCCAATCGCTCCGCCTAAAATCAATGCTAAACCTACAAGTAGCCACTTGCTTTCTCCTTGGTTTTTATAGAGAAAGTACAACACAACGACTGACGTAATCGCTGTTATGATGTAAAAGAACCACATTTTACCTTCTAGAATACTCCAAGCGGCTCCTTCGTTACGAATGTGTGTTAACGATAAAATGGGGTTGTGAAAAATGGTCTCCCCAAATTCAATATTTCCTGCTACCCACCATTTAACCAGTTGATCTAACGCTACCGCAATGGCAGCAATAATTAAATAGATAATCAATTAAGGTTCCCCCACTCTTCATAATAATCTTGGAACACTTCTTTTGGTCGCATAATGCCAATTAAATTGCCATTAGGATCGCCGTCTTTTGTAATTAACAAAGCTTCCACTGTAGGGTCTTTCAGGAAGTACTCAATCGCTTGAAAGATAGTCGTCTCCTTGTCCACAAAACGATAATTATTTCGCTTGCGATCACTTTCCAGGACCACTTCAATTGTTTGACCATTAATTCTAATCGACGTTTCATGGTCTTGCATTGCCATCCAAATCCCTAAACCATGAGCTGTCACCAGTCCAAGGAATTTACCACCGTCATAGATAGGGAACTGCGAATAACGTTTTTCAGCCATAATGGTCAGTATATCCGTTAATTTCGTGCTCTTGTCAAAACCAGTCACGTGTTTTTTAAATCTGGGAATGACTTTTTCCGGACGTGTCAAATCCAATTCAATTTTCGCCAATTTTTCAATAATCCATTCATTAGGCTCCGCAATCACAAAATCTGGCGAAATTCGATCATGAACAATGGCGTTACGTAACTGAGCAATTTCTATTAAATCATCTTGATAACGCCGGACTAATAGATCTTGGCGTTTAGCCAAACGTCTAACTAACTCACTGAACCCCATGCTGTTAGGGGCATCTACTTCATTCCGCATCCATTTTTCAATTCGATTAAAGGCCGCTAAAAACCTATTGGCTTGTTCTCCCACTTAGTCAAGCTCCTCAATCACATAAAATTTCCGAGACATGACTGCCACGAAAATGATATATATCGCTAATATCCCCACTCCCAGTTCCCAAGACTTAAAGATAATCGGTAGAATAAAAATCAGAGTGAATAATGACATATACAATTTAAGAATATTGGGATTGATTTTAACTTGCAATTGTTTTTCTTCGGCATTATTATCAATTTGAACTGTTTCACTTTTAAGGAAGGAAAACTTTACATCCAAATTAATAGCCTCTTCAGATGCGTCAATTTCTTTCGTTTGATCGTTGTTTAATAAAAAGACCTGTTCCCCATTTTTAAAAACTTTAAGAGGGCTTCCCATTCCAAAGAAGCCAGTTTTTCTTGTTAATGATACTTTCATCGCTTATCTCCTCTTTCTAATTGGACCGAACTTCACTACGCTTCGATGTATTCGATGGAAACCATCAGTGGAAGGTCCAGTATGCCCAATCTGCTTTATCGTCAATCCCAGACACTTAGGCCACTTCCTCATTTTTAGTGACTTTAAGACGTAAATCAACTGTTTCGTCCCTTCCTATAATAACAGTAAACATCAAAAAAAGCCAAGTAGAATGTAGGAAATCCACTCTACTTGACCGAATTAGTTTATACTTTTTTTTGGTTTAAGCTTTTTTCACGCTGTAACCCACTTTTTAAGGCTTTTGGATAATAAATAAATAGTCGACCCACAAAATACCCGCATTTGTACATAACTGCTTCAACTTTCTTCATGTCTGCCACGTCCTCGTCACTTGCTTACCACCAGTATAGCCCATTGCTAGTGAGTTGTAACGAGGCTGCCAGCGATTTAACATTTATTTATTATTTTTGTAACAAATTTAATATATTACTAAGTAATGATCCTTATTTCACACAATTATGAGTTTTAGCGAGGTGGTTGGCCACCACCTCGACCTCCGCCACCCATTTGATTAGATAAGACGGTTTCACCGCTCTGTGAAATCGAAGTGGTCACAGCATCTAAAGTCACTGTCAGTAATTCATCACCTTGATAGTCGCTTTTAGGAGCAAAACCAAACTGACTGTCAGTCATCATCTTACCACCGACTGAGAGTGTGTACCCACTTCCCTTTTGAATATCTGGGGCACTAATCGCCACGTGCTGATAGCTTTTATTCGGGGCAAAACTAATGATATTATTGCCATCGGTATCTGCTACATTGATCAACTGATCGGCCTTCTGACTACTGTCGAAGTAAAGACCAACTGAGGCTTGGCTAGAACTGTCACTTGGCAACATGGCCATCCCACTACTGCCTGCAGCTACTAAGATACCGCCACTGATAGTGTATGTTCCATCATAATCCAAAGCCCCATTGCCGCCATTTATCGGACCGCTAACTAGAGCAGTTCCGCCTGTTTGGGTGACCGTTCCGTTAGAATCAATGCCGTCACCTTCTGAGTCAATAAAGATCATTCCTCCATTGATGGTTATTGAATAATCACCGCCACCAAAGTTATCTTTACCAAATCCACCTCCATCTGTCCCGTCACTGCCACCACCAGCATTTAGACCATCATCACTGCTTGTGACTGAAATCGTCCCATCTTCAATCATGATATCCGCCGCTTCCAAGCCTTCATATGACTCAACAACGGTGATGGTTCCATTATTGATCTGTAAGGTCTCATCTGCATGTATCCCGTCGTCACCCGTCTTTAAATTAAATTCACCCTGATCAATTGTCAGACTTCCATTGGTATGGATACTGTCATCAGCCGAATTTATGGTGAATTTCCCCGTATTAATCTGGATACTAGAGCCTGCTTTCATCCCTTTTAAACTTTCTGTATCACTTGAGCTAGTGGAACCTCCGCCAGCTTCGATTTCAACCGTGCCTGCTGATACCTTTAAATCTGTTTCAGCTTGGATACCATCACGTTCGCTTTTTATGCTTAAGCTGCCTCCATCAATGGCAATCCAGCCTTTTTCCTTATCGGTAGAGCTGGATTGAATCCCATCATTTTCAGCCTTAATTTCGTAACTTCCATCTAATATTGAAAGTGAATCATTTCCCTTTAAGCCATTATTTGCCGCCTCTATTTTATAAGTACCACTAATCAGTACAAGATCGTCTTTGCTTCTGATGCCATCATGGTAGTCACTGACAACTTCTAAACTCCCTTGCCCGTTAATCGTCAAATCAACTTTACTAAATAATGTGGCGTCTGGTTCCGTGTCATCGTCGTCGGATTTTGCCTGACGTCTGTCAGTCAAGAAGTTGCTAGTTCCTTTTGCAAGAGTGATTATAACCTTGTCAGCCATCTCAATATCAACGGGTGAGGTTGTGCTGTTCATAATTGTGGCACCATTTAAAATCATCCTTACGTCATCGGATTCCTTAGCTGCTACGACTAATTGCCCCTCTTTTAATTCACCACTTATGCTATAGGTGCCTGCTTGGGTAATGGTGATAGTGCCATCTTTGACAGTCACCCCCTCCCCTTCTACTGTCGTCGATTCGCCTAAAAGGATCGTTGCCGTCTCTTCGGCAGCCTCTTGCTGATCTTTTTCACTATAAACACCATACTGATCTGCCGAGACTGTCGCCACCGCGGTTTCAGCACTACTAGCTGTAGTGACAGCACTGGAGCCAGTGCTTTCTGTTTCCACCTTTTGACAAGCGCTTAAGGACAGTAAGGTAACTAATAACATCGTTTTTTTCAATTTTTGATTACTCATTTTTGACACATCCTTCGTTACAAATTATAACTCTTCACGATTCGTGGCCATTTTCGCTGAGGTCACGGTTAAGTTGCCATTGCGGATTCTAATTTTATCCAGTAATTCCTTTTCCAGATTCTGGTCTTTCAGCATAACACTGTAGCAAAGTTCATACAAACTCCCCATATTAGTTGTTTTAACCCGGTCAAGGGTGGCTTCATGCGTGTACTCCGTCCACAGGTCGTCAAACAAGTTTGGATAATCCAAATCTTCTGGAATCACAATTTTAATCATTCGATTCGATACTTTTGACTGTTTACCAAAATTTGTCAGTTGTAAGACAATCAATGTCCCCCCTGTAATCACTGAGAAGACGGCAATGTAGGCAATGTATCCCATCCCTGTTGCCAACCCAATTCCCATTGACCAAAAAATACTGGTTATTTCACGAGACCCACCGGCCACGGAACGAAAACGAATCAAACTGAAGGCCCCTAAAACTGCCATCCCTGTTCCCAAATTACCATTGACCAGCATAATTACAGATTGAACAAGAACGGGTAAAATAGCGAGTGTAACGATAAAATTCTTAGAATAAACATTGCGATACATATGAATGGAGGCCACAAACACCCCTAAAATGATGGAACTTAGCGTGCAGATTAATAATTGCACCATGGTAATATTTTCAGTATTATTGGCTAATAGACTAGATAACATGTTGGAACGACTCCTTCTTAAATAAATATCGTTGATAAGTTTGACCATATTTCGTAAACGAACCTGGGTAAATGGCTAAGATTGCTAATGCTTCAGCAAACCAAATTGGATAGGCACCCAAGGCCTTAACTTCCATTAAGACATCAATTTCCGGTGCCACTCGCTCCCCTTCAGTTCCATTAAGCAACTGTAACCCTTCTTGGCGGTAGCGAATATTAAAATCAAAGGTCACTCTGAATTCCGGCTCACTTGGGGCGAAAAAGGCCCGACGTTCGTAAGCAATCATCACTTTTGGTTCCAATTTCTTGCGCGTTAACAGCCAGCTGATTTCCTGACTTACTTGGCGCTCAACCCCACTCTTAAACTTATCTTCCGGCTGAGCGATATAAGCTGCCACTTCCTCTAAAGGCATGGCCACACGTCGTTTATAAACAATTCCAGCATATTTCTTTTTAATTTCTAAAAAGACTGGGGTAGAATTTTGAGGTTCACCATAGGCTCTTAGGCGAAATTTTTCCCGGTAATCTGGCTTTTCAATCGAGGCCCGAATCAAGTCGTAATCCTCTGTATCGAAATACAAGGAAGAAATAGTATGTAAACCATACTCATCCTCAACTAAGTCGGAACCAAGGGTCTCGATTAGTTGGGCGAAGTTAGCGTAACTAAGTAAATACTTCTTTTCTTTTCGTTGAAACATATGTTTTAATTTGGTCATCTTTCGTCACTCTTTCTTTCGTTTTGTGATATCCTTAGGTTAACTTGCTTACCATAAACGAACCTTAAAGCCATTCTTAAGATTGATTTAAGTTAAAAAGCTTATACTTAATGAAGATAAGTAAATAAATGACAGGTAGTATCCTAAAAAAAGAAATGAGGCCTGAAGATGAACATGATTAATATTTTACTGGTAGAGGATGATCAGGTTTTAGCAGGCAGTATTGCCGAGATTTTGGAAGAAGTAGGAACTGTTACTCAAATCCACGATGGCGATGAGGGGTTATATGAAGCTGAATCAAATAAGTATGACTTGTTTGTTTTCGACATTATGTTGCCTGGCTTAGATGGTTATGGTATTTTGGAAAAATTACGCAGTCAATCTATTGAGACCCCTGTCCTTTTCTTAACCGCCAAAGATAGTTTAGAAGATAAAATTAAAGGATTTCAACAAGGTGCCGATGATTATTTAACTAAACCCTTCCATCGTGAAGAGCTCTTATTACGGGTTCAAGCGATGCTAAAACGAAGTTTAGGTCTTTCAGCTGAACAAACGATCAGCTTTCACAACACTGACTGCCAACTAAATACCCGTTTAGTCACCGTTAATCAAAAACCTTTAGAACTCCAAGGAAAAGAGTTTGAATTACTGATTTACTTAATTAAACAAAAAAATCGAATTGTCACGAAAGAACAAATATTTGAGCGAATTTGGGGCTTTGATTCCGAAACCTCTTATACGGTTGTGGAAGTCTATATGAGTAATTTACGAAAAAAATTAAAACAGGCCGAATCCGATGTGAACATTAAAACTATTCGCAATGTCGGCTATATTCTAGGAGAGACACAATGAAAACTGAATTTAAACAACGACGCTCCCTTTTTATGCGGAATGTTTTGGCCTTTGGGCTAATCTTTCTTTTACTGGGCTTCATTGTTAACCAAGTGTTGTATCAATCCCTTTACACCAACATTGACGAGGAATTGCGCTCGGTCTCAACCAATACTAATTTTATTGAGCAGGAATTAATTAAGGGAGATGCTAGTAAGGGCGATATCCCAAAGTTTTCTGGCGAGCTTAAACCTCATCGCGACTTAAAACCGCCTAACAGTTTTCAAGTCCAACCGATTCTATGGTCAGCTTCAGGTAAAATCATTAATCAAGAAGCTTTAGGCAATCGCTATAGTGACATGGCTAACCTGACCTTTGACAAAGAAAAACTCGATCAAATAGAAGCAGTCCACGTGAAAGACAGCTACAATCAAACCATCAATTTTCGTTCGATTACTAAAAAGGTGGACAGCGGTGGTGTTGCTTATATCCAGTTTGTTTCCAATACTAATCAGTTGGAAGAAAGTATGACATTTTTTCAACAAGTTTTGATTGGTTGTATGATTGTCTTTTGGATTCTTTCTATTGTCGTTAGCTATTACTTGGCTAAACTTAATATGGCACCTATTATGGCTTCGTGGAAACGTCAGCAGGAATTTGTGGAAAACTCTTCTCATGAGTTACGCACTCCTTTAACGATCATTCAAGCAAAATTGGAGAAACTGTTTACTAAGCCCACTCACACGATTTTAGAAGAGTCGGAAGACATTGCTTTAGCCTTAAACGAAACACGCCGCTTGAATCAACTGACTAACGACTTATTATTGTTAGCCCGCTCTGACAGCAATGAATTAGTGGTTGATCGTAAATTATCGGATGTCAAAGATTTTCTAATCAAAGCCAGCGAACCCTATCAGGAGATTGCTGAAAGTCAACAAAAAAAAATGACCTTAGAGTTAGGTCACCTCCAGGCCGTTTCATTTGATGCTAAATTGTTAACGCAACTCTTGATTATCTTACTTGATAACGCCTTAAAATACACCGGTCCTGGTGAAACAATCACTGTTTTTTCTGAAACGACTGCCAAGTATTGGTTAATAGAAGTACGGGACACTGGCATTGGACTCAAAACAACCAACACCGATCAGTTGTTCACTCGTTTTTATCGAGAAGACGGGGCTCGCCAGCGGAAGACTGGTGGTTATGGTTTAGGCCTATCCATCGCCAAATCCATTGTTGATATGCACCATGGTAAAATAAGCGTCAAAGCAAACCAACCAAAAGGAACTATTTTTAGTGTCATATTGCCATTGGCATGAGAAAAGGCTTACTGATAATTAAATCAGTAAGCCTTTTTTTTAGAATATAGGAAAGTGTATCACTTCCTATATATTCTAGTCGGTGTCTAGCTTAGCTCATCAACCACTACATAAATTTCGTTATCCTAAACACAACACAAGGCTCCGATCTCATCAACTTCTAAGTACCCTTTGACCTTCAATGCTCGACGCTTCAGCGTATAGCGATTGATGAGATCGAAACGCAGTATAGTGTCCCTTGTCTTTAAGTGCTGCCGTTATTCTTAGCGGTTTGCCGCTTAGAAATAAAGGACAACGTAGTAAAGCCATAAGAACAACGGCAGCGATTCGCGAAGCTTTTCTTATTAAAATAACCCTTTTGATTTTCCGTGAGAATCTACCGAGATTCGCAAAGCGGCTGGTTCTTTTGGCAAGCCCGGCATGGTCATAATATCACCAGTGAAGGCTACGATAAAGCCAGCTCCCATTTTTGGTACCAGTTCCCGAATAAGGACAGTAAAACCAGTCGGACGTCCGATTTTAGTCGGGTCATCAGATAATGAAAACTGAGTTTTAGCCATGCAAATTGGCAATCTATCCCATCCGTATTTTTTAAAGATGGCAATCTGTTCTTTCGCTTTTTCAGTAAAAATAACTCCGTCGCCACCGTACAACTCTTTCACGATTGTCTCGGCTTTTTCTTCAATGGTCATTCCAAAAGAATAGACCGCTTCAAAATCACTGGTCTCCTCTTCAATAATAGCCACCACTTTTTTGCCTAAGGCCAAGCTGCCTTGGTAACCATCTGCCCAACTACTGGTAACTTCAACAATTGCCCCCATCTCTTCACATAAACGGGTTAATAAAGCCAACTCCTTATCCGTGTCACTGATGAACTGATTAACTGCCACAATAACAGGCAAACCGTACTTTTGCATGTTTTGAACGTGTTTTTCTAAATTCGAAACCCCTGCTCTCAAAGCTTTTGGGTTTTCGATGGTCAATTCATCATGGGAGACACCGCCGTGCATTTTTAAGGCTCGAATCGTAGCCACGATCACAATCGCATCTGGCGCTTTTTCTAGAATAGGCACTTTTATGTCCAAGAATTTTTCTGCACCCAAGTCTGCGCCAAAACCTGCTTCTGTTACCACAAAGTCGCCTAATTTTAAGGCCATCTTCGTGGCAATTACGCTGTTGCAGCCATGAGCAATATTACCAAATGGGCCACCATGAATAAATGCTGGGGTTTGATATAGGGTCTGAACTAAATTGGGGTTTAGGGCTTCTTTCAACAATAAAGTCAACACTCCTTCTGCCTTCAAATCTCCCACTGTTACTGGCTCATTTTGAAAGGTATACCCAATAATAATATTACTCAGGCGATTGGTTAGATCCCCCAAGTTTTTAGCTAAACAAATCACGGCCATAATTTCACTGGCTACGGTGATTTCAAACTGCTCTTCACGTGGAACGCCTTGTTTAAGTCCTCCCAAGCCAATCGTTGTTTGCCTTAAACTGCGGTCATTGATGTCCAATACCCGCTTCCAAATCACTCTCCGAGGATCAATCTGTAACTCATTACCCTGATAAAGATGGTTATCAATCAAAGCCGACAAGGTGTTATTCGCTGTAGTAATCGCGTGCATGTCCCCTGTAAAATGTAAATTAATATCGTCCATCGGCGCCACTTGAGAATAACCACCTCCTGTTGCACCGCCTTTAGTGCCCATGACAGGGCCTAGAGAGGGTTCTCGCAATGCGATTACCGTCTGCTTGCCCAGAGCATTTAAAGCATCTCCCAGACCAATTGTGACTGTGGTTTTGCCTTCGCCAGCACTGGTCGGATTAATCGAAGTGACTAATACCAGCTTACCGTCCTGACGATTTTGCAACCGATTCAAGGCGCTGGTCTTCACTTTTGCTTTTAGTTGTCCATATAGTTCGACTTCTTCAGTTAATAGATTGAGTTTTTCAGCAATATCCGTTATCGGCATAATAGGTTTTGTTCGAGCAATTTCACTATCTGTTTTCAATACTCTCTCCTCTTTCTGCATCTAGCAATATAAAGTCAACATCGATTTATACACTAGTTTTTTTCGGTCTGATAGTTTGATTATGTCAGTTAAACAACACATCCAGCCCTTCTAATAAAACGCTTACCCTTTATTTCAAAAATTTTTTTAGACATGACAGCCTGCTTACATTATACCGTGAAAACAAAAAAATATCATTATCAACCAATAGTTATCATAGATTGTTTGACCTTTGGCCTATTAATCTTTATAATGAATTTAGTTCCAAAATTTAAGCGACGGGGGAATGTAAAATGACTGAAGGCATTGTCAAATGGTTTGATACAAAAAAAGGCTATGGTTTTATTACTTATAATGACACCGAGGAAATCTTCGTTCATTTTACTGGTATCGAAGGTGACGGCTTCAAGACCTTAAAAGATAATCAGCACGTCCAATTTGAAATTAAAGAAGGACACCGAGGTTTACAAGCGACTAACGTGTCTGCTATTGAAGAATAAAGATAAAAAAGTGTCGGCTTACTCGCCCACACTTTTTTTAATACCTACAATCGTTCCGTCAAAATTGTCTGTTTGCTCCAATGCTAATAAAAAGCTAGCAATGGTCTTTTTAGACATTAAGATGGTCCGATCTGATTCTTCAATTCCCTCATAGCCATCTAGGGCAAAGGTCATCCCGTATGCACCTAAGGAAATTTTCTCAATCTTATCTACATCAAATTGATGACTGTTCCTTTTTAAAATTGCTTGGACGATTAACTGGTTGTCCTTAATAATAAAATGGCGTTTTTGGCCTAGATAAACGAGTATGACAAAACAAACAAAAAACAGTACACACAAAACATTTAGACTTAAGGCCTCAAAAACGGCGATTATGCCCAGAAAAAAGGTACCGAAAGTTAGGGACCAATAGATTATGCTGGTTGCTAATTCAGGTTGCCACCTGAATTTTTGGTTGGTTTCTTTTTTAGTCACAACTGTACCTCTCAAACTATCAACTAATACTATCATACTACCATATTCTGCAAGAAATAAAAAATATTTACTTAAAGAAAGGCATGACAGATGTTAAAAATATACGTAGATGCTGCCACCAAAGGCAATCCAGGCATTAGTGGCGCTGGCGTTCAACTGATCGGTGAACAGCTTTACCAGCAATTAAATTACCCTCTTCCTGAGCTAACTAACCATCAAGCAGAGTTTGCCGCTTTAATCTTAGGTCTTGAAGAAGCCATCACTCAGGAGATCAATCAGCAGAACACCATGGTTTATACCGACAGTAAAATTGTCGCTCAAACCATTGATAAAGACTATACAGGTAACTCTTTATTTCTGCCTTATTTGGTGCGAATTAGAGAACTCTATTCCTTTTTTCCCCTATTGGTCATTCAGTGGATTCCTGAAAAGCAAAACAAAGGGGCGGACAACTTAGCTCGTCAAGGGCTCCAAAAAGCACTAAAATTAGCAAAAAAGAATAATCCCCCATAGCGAATGATCTTTTTCTTAAGCTTCTCTCACTAGAGCTTCAAGTAAATCAATAAACTTTGGGTCATCATTAAATGGATGGATATAATTGAAAACTTTTCCGCCGTTCTCAATGAAATATCCACGATTTTCTGCTTCGATTTCTTCAATGGTTTCAATACAATCTGAAACAAAACCAGGTGTAATGATTAATACATTCTCAACGCCTTTTTCCGGTAAGCCCACCAAGGTTTGGTCCAATGCTGGTTTAATCCATTCAGCTTTACCAAAGGTCGATTGGTAGGTCACCATCCAAGGTATTTCCAGTTCCAATTTAGCAAGAATCCCGTCGGTTGTAGCCTGACATTGATCTTTATAAGGATCTCCTTTTTCTACATAACTAACCGGAATCCCGTGATACGAAATTACTAGGCGATCTGGCTGATGTTTAGCCACGCCTTTTTTTATTTGATCAACTAGTAAATCAATATACATCGGATGATCGGTAAACTCTCGAATCAAACGTAGGCTTGGCATGTTTTCCTGTTTTAAGTAATGACGGAAAACAGCATCATTTACTGAAGCCGTCGTAGTCGTTGAATACTGCGGGAACAACGGAATAACCGTAATGTCCTCGACTCCAGCATTAGCCATCTCGGTTAATGAATCTGCAATCGTTGGTGAACTGTAGCCCATGCCGTATCTCACCATATAATCAGGAAAGCGTTCCTGGAGCTGCTTTGCTTGAGATTTCGTATAAACTAATAATGGCGACCCTTCGTCTGTCCATATTTCTTTATAAAGTGCCGCCGATTTTTTCGGTCGGGTATTTAAAATAATGCCATGTAAAATGGGTAACCATTTCCATCTTGGGGTGTCAATCACCCGATGATCACCTAAAAAATTCTTTAAATAAGCCTTAACTTCTTTGGGTTCTGGCTTATCTGGTGTCCCAATATTGGCGATTAAAATACCTTTTTTCTTTTTCAATTCCTTACCCCTCTTTACTAAAAAGCCTTATTCATCACATACTACCGTCACCTAGTATAACAAAGATTCTTTTATCTTCCTACTACTTGAGACAAATCCTTAAGCGGTTCTTAATATACAAATTGATCTGAGAACGTTATACTGAGAACAGAACAGGTTATAGTCATTGTTATCTTATTTAATCGCAATAACTGATTGTATCAACTACTTACAGATCATTTAGACAGGGAGGTTTTTTTATGAGTTTTTCATGGGAAGAGCGTCGGGAACATCTAAAAAAAATGTCGGCAGTCACACTAGATATTTTAATTATTGGAGGCGGTATTACCGGTGCTGGGATTTCCCTAGACGCCATCAGTCGCGGACTTGGTGTTGGCTTAGTCGAAATGGGAGATTTTGCTTCAGGTACGTCCAGTCGCTCAACAAAGCTGGTTCACGGTGGTTTGCGTTATTTAAAGCAGTTTGAAGTGAAGACTGTCGCGGAGGTTGGGCGTGAACGAACGATTGTTTACGAGAATGCTCCTCATGTCACCACACCCGTCAAAATGGTTTTGCCTTTTTATCAAGATGGATCTTTTGGTCCATTTACAACTGCCATTGGCTTGGATCTTTATGATAAATTGGCTCAAGTGGATAAGCATGAGCGCAAGTTTATGTTACGGGCTCGAGATACCTTAAGACGGGAACCTTATTTAAAAGCTGAGGGCCTAAAAGGCAGTGGCGTCTATGTGGAATACCGAACTGATGACAGTCGTCTAACCTTAGAAGTCCTAAAAAAAGCTGAGGAATTTGGGGCTTATATTGCGAACTACGCTAAGGTCGAAAAATTGCTTTATAGCAAAGAAACAGGCAAGGTTATAGGTGTTCGTGTCCGAGATTTAATTGACAACATTGAATACCCGATCTATGCCAAACGTGTGATAAATGCTGCTGGTCCATGGGTTGATCATATTAGGGAAATGGATCACTCTAAAGAAGATAAATACCTTCATCTGACTAAAGGCGTCCACTTGGTTTTTGATGATGCTCGCCTGCCTTTAAGCAATGCCGTTTATTTTGACACACCTTTTGAAGATGACCGCATGATGTTCGCTATCCCTCGAGAAGGAAAAGTCTATGTTGGCACAACGGATACGTTTTACAAAGACTCCCCGGCCGACGTTACCGTTACATTGGACGATGTTACTTATATACTGGATGCTATCAATATCATGTTTGCCATTCCTCCAATGACTGTGGCAGATATCGAATCTGCTTGGGCTGGTGTTCGACCACTGATTCATGAAGATAGCAAAGACCCCTCTGAAATCTCGCGAAAAGATGAGATATTCCACTCCGAAAGTGGCCTTTATTCGATTGCTGGTGGTAAATTAACTGGCTATCGGCATATGTCGAAAGAAATTGTCGACAAGGTGTTACATGATATCTGCAAGGAATACAAACGACTCTTTATCAAATGTCGCACGAAAAATTTAAATTTATCTGGTGGCGATGTTGGTGGTAGTCAAGGCTATCAACGGTATGTGAAAGAATTTGTCAAAATTGGTATCGAGAAATTTCACTTGACTCACCGGGAATCGAATTTACTAGTTAAACGTTACGGCTCCAATGTCATTGATTTATTTGCTTATTTACTGAATGTTCCAGAAAGCAGTCAACTATCTGATGTGGATTACGTCATGTTGCGCTATGCTCTGGAACACGAAATGTGTCTTCATCCGATTGACTTCTTGCTTAGACGCACCAGTTAC
The DNA here is from genome assembly GCF_963518325.1 of uncultured Vagococcus sp. Taxonomy (NCBI): domain Bacteria; kingdom Bacillati; phylum Bacillota; class Bacilli; order Lactobacillales; family Enterococcaceae; genus Vagococcus; species uncultured Vagococcus sp. The sequence continues at coordinate 386,369 of NZ_CAUQJB010000001.1, forward strand.
ATGCTTTTCAATATGGCACGCTGCCAAACAATCAAAGAAGAAGTCGTCGCTGAGATGGGCAAGTTCTATCAGTGGACTGAGGAGTATCAGGAAAAAATGTTAGCAGAAACCAATCAAGAGATAGACAAACATTTGATTTTTACAGAATAGGAAAAACACCCCAATAGCTAATTATTGGGGTGTTTTTCATTTAGTTATCTATTCAGAAATGTTGTAAACATCAAAGTACAACTGGCGCATGTAATCAAGTAAGTATTGAGGGTTTAAGTCTTCACCCGTAGCATCCTTGATCAAGCGGTTAGGTTTCCGCGAAGAACCGAACTGATGGATATGCTCTGTCGACCATTTGCTAATAGCAGAATAATCGTCAGAACCCAGAATTGCCTCAACATCCAGTTCTTTTTCCATGGCATGGTGCAATTGAGCGGCATACATATATCCCAATGCGTATGAAGGGAAATAACCAAAACTAGCTCCCGACCAATGGACATCTTGTAAGATTCCCTCTAAATCATTTCCGGGGCGAATGCCCAGATACTCTTCATACTTATCATTCCAGATTTGCGGAAGATCCTCAACCGCAACCTGGTCATTAAAAATCATTTTTTCGATTTCATAACGAATGATGATATGTAGCGGATAGGTCAATGAATCAGATTCAATTCGCACCAAACTGGCTTTGGTTTCTTTTAGCCCTTTATAGAAGGATTCAAAGTCAATATCGGCAAACGTATCACCGGTAATTTCTTTAAGAGCTGGGAATTGACGTTGCCAGAATGCTTTACTACCACCTACGATGATTTCGTTGAAAAGTGACTGAGACTCATGAATTCCCATTGAGACGCCACCTGCCAAAGGAGTGTAGTCAAATTTGGCTGCCACATTCTGTTCATACATACCGTGACCAGCTTCATGAATCACCCCTAATGTGGCCATCGCAAAATCATCTTCATCCCAACGAGTAGTAATCCGAGCATCATTGCGGTTTAAATTCAGCATAAATGGATGAACAGTATCGTCCAAGCGACCACGGCTAAAATCATAACCTAATTCAGTCACGACTTGAGTCACAAACTGACGTTGTTGCTCTTTCGTCACTCGACGATGCAAGAATGACGTTGCCGGAGCTGTCCCTTTTTCAGCGACCACTTGACGAATCGCCATGATACCATCTCTGACTTGACTGAACACTTCGTCTAAAATTGCCACAGTCATGCCTGGTTCATATTGATTTAACAAGACGTCATAAGGGGTTTTCTCTGCTTTTTGCCACAGTGGAATAAATTCTTTTGTAAAATTAATTAGCTCTTCTAAAGACCCTTTAAATAAATTGTAGTCCTTTGCTTCACGGGCTTTTACCCATTCACTATGGGCCATTGATTGCACTTTACTGAAAGCTTGATAACGGTCAGCAGGAACGTTTTTATTTAAGTCGTATTCTTCTTTTACCTTAGCGTACACTGCTTTACCAAATTCAGATAACTCATCTGGATGAGTAGCAAAATAATCCATATATTCTGTCATTTGAGGCCCTGTGGACATACCGAAAGCTTTACCACTTAAATAGCTGGACACTTCTGCTCGATGTTCCGCGCCTTTTTCAGGCATTCCAGTTTGGCTATCCCATTCAAGTAAGCCAATTGACTCACTGATTAATGCAATTTCTTTTAAATATGCTAAAAAAGCTGTTTCATTCATCTTTGATTTCCTACTTTCCATCTCAATCAGTGCCATTTAATATCAACTTTCAGCAACAAAACGAAAGCTATCTCTTTTCAGATAATCAAATGGAGCTATTGTCTTAATTGTTAGAGAGGTGCTCTTAATGACTGATTAGTCCCATCTTCACGTGGTGGACGTGGCGGGCGTGTTCCCCAGTATTGGAATAAATCAGTTCGCAAGGAACCATTGTAAAGCTTACGCTTCTTAGTGGCCTTTGCTTTATAAAATTTTTCGAATTCCAAATCGCTTGTTAGGATATATTTACTCCATGTTTTCAGTGGACGGTAAGTTTCACCCATCTCACGGTAAAGTCGATGGACGCTTTCTTCCTCACCAAGACGTTCCCCATAGGGAGGGTTGGCCACGATCACACCGTATTCTTTTTCTGTCTTAAAGTCACTTAATTGCAATTGCTTGAAAACAATCGAATCCGCTAAACCTGCCTCTTCAGCATTGGCTTGGGCTATTTTAATCATACGGGCATCATGATCCGTCCCGCAAATATCTAGTTCAATGTCGTAGTCCGCTTTTTCTTCTGCTTCTAAACGAACTTTATCCAAGACCTCTTTATCAAACCATTCCCATGATTCAAAAGCAAATTCCCGATTAAATCCTGGTGCAATATTATGACCAATCATCGCCGCTTCAATACAAATAGTCCCTGAACCACAAACGGGATCATAAAACGGACGATCTTTTCGCCAATTAGTCAGTAAGACTAGGGCAGCAGCCATGTTTTCTTTCAATGGTGCACCCCCTTTATCAATCCGGTAACCACGTTTAAACAAACTTGGTCCCGTCGTGTCTAAGGTTATCGTCACCTGATCTTTAAGTAAAGCCACCTCTAAGGCAAAGAGGGCTCCTGTCTCAGGTAATCGACCGTAACGATGGTAAACATCGCTTAAACGGCTTACGATTGCTTTTTTAGTAATAGCCTGACAATCGGAAACGCTGAACAAAGTTGATTTAATCGACTTGCCCGCTACAGGGAATTCCGCATCCATCGGCAGGATATCTTCCCAAGCAATTCCTTTAGTCTGTTCAAATAACTCTTCAAAGGTCACTGCCTTAAATTCACCAACAACGATCTTCACTCGATCAGCCGTTCGTAGCCAAAGATTCGCAGTAGCAATGGTTTCCATGTCTCCATGAAAAATCGCCTTACCATTCTCAACTTGACACTCAATACCTAAATCTCGTAATTCTTTTCCAACAAGAGCCTCCATACCACTGGCTACTGTTGCGATTAGCTTAAATTGTTTCATATGTGTTGCCCCTTTCTAGGGTTAAATATCAAATTTATTCCATTAAATGCAAATTGCCAAGCCGTTCCTTGGCAACATTGCAAGTTATACTATACGTCTCACTTTAACAAGACTAGCATTTGCGTAACCAAATTTTTAATTAAAGGTTTTATCCGGCAGTTCTCTAATTTACCTGCCTCACTTTAACAAGGCTAACATTTGCACATCAATCCTTTAATTATGCGATTTGTCCGGCGGTTCATGGACAAATACAAAAAATTCCTTCCATTTTAACGGAAGGAATGCCCCTGATAAATTGTAGTTTTCTATAAGCCATGTTCTGTATTGCCAGTTCTCAGGTAAAAACTGGCAACGATAATCATCTGTCTACAGATAAATCTGTCTCTTTTCTTCGTTCATTTCCTTGAAAAAAGTGCCCCGACCGTAGTTTGGGTTGCTCGCTCGAGGGGTTTACCGCGTTCCACCAATTTCATTTCTAAAATTGCTTCGTCACTGTGGCACTTTCAAGCTTACTCCAGCATAGTCCAAAGACCTTAGCTGTTTTGGCTGCCGTTATTCTTACGAATACCTTAGCTTATGGTTTCACTAAGCACGAACACTACAAGCATCTCAGCTTGTGCGAGCATGGACTTTCCTCAACCTAGTTACCTAAGCTGCAATTATCCGAAAACTACAAGAAATCTTTAACTCTTTCTTGCTATTAAAACTGTTTTGTTTGATCCAAATCGTCTTCTTCGTCTAACTTGCTACCGAAAACGGTTTTCTCAAGATTAGACAAACGTTTCAAGATATCAAAGTTTGTCACCGCTGCTGCTTTTGGTGGGTCTTGTTTGATTCGAGACAAGGTTGCTTGACTCTTTGTCAATTGATCTACTTTTGCAATCAAGCGTTGATTTTCTTCTCTTAAGGCCAAAATCTCACGACTGTAAGTTTCGTAATCTTTAATTACGCCATCCAAAAACTCGTCCACTTCAACTGGATCATACCCACGCATTTTTGTTTTAAATTCTTTTTGTAAAATTTCCTTTGCTTCATAGTTAAACTTTGCCATTTTAAGCACCTCATCTATTTCAGTTCATAATTTTGCTCATTATCTTTATCATTCCTATTGTAACTAAAAAAAACAGGAAAATCAAACTCAAACGCTAATATATTTCATAATTTTGCAAATCATCCATCGTTATAAAATCGATAGCGTATTCATGAGACTCCTGAAACTTCTCTGCGTCCCGCAAAAAGAACATGGTTTTCCCTTCAAATTCCCTGTCATAGAGTAAGAGGCAGCCATCTGAATGGTTTAACATAAATTGAGTGTGATTTTTTAATTGACTGGGATTCTGATAAGGCGCATGAGAGGTTGCATTCACATAATCCGCTTGTAATTTCATTTCCGTCATCGCCTGCTGATTGGTTTCATTCCAATTACTACCAAATTCTTCAAAAGGATAAATAACAGAATAACGAATTTCCGGGTAATCCACTCGCAATTCTTGAATAACTTGAGCCGTCCAAAACTCTGTTCCCAGGTTGCCACCGAGCAATATCCACTGGGTTCCATTCTCAATATAGCCAATTATCCGACTTCTTAAGACATTTTTAATTATTTTCACTTTGGGGTCAGTCTCTTGAAAAACCCCGAGTTCAAAGCTTCTATAGCCTGTAATATATATCCGTTTCATCGTTTTAAACATCTTACCTTTCCATTCTATTTTGTTTTTTGTTATAATATTGTCTAGGAGTGTGAATTATTGTGACAATTAACTATCCAAACGGAATGTCTCCTTCTAATAATGGAGCGAAAAAGCAAAAAAAGCAAGGGCAACCTCTTGTCCCAAAAACGAACTTTGCAAATCGTGGCATGAATTTTGAGGATGATCTTAACCAAAGTAATGACTACTATCGCAATCGTAAAACTGCGATTATTCACAAGAAACCAACTCCTGTACAAATTGTCAAAGTCGATTACCCACGGCGAAGTGCTGCTGTAATCAAAGAGGCTTATTTTTCTCAAGCGTCTACCACTGATTACAACGGAGTTTACAATGGGTATTATCTTGATTTTGAAGCAAAAGAAACGAAAAATAAAACCTCGTTTCCTTTACGTAATTTCCATGAACATCAAATTAGCCATATGAGAGAGTGTCGTGAACAAAAAGGAATTTCCTTTGTTCTCTTATGGTTTTCTAGTCTAGGCCGCTGTTTTTTTCTAGATTCTGCATCATTAGAACTATTTTGGAAAAAACAAAGTACTGGTAAAAAATCAATTCCACTTACTGAAATTGAGCACCTTGGCATTGAAATTCAGCCAGGTCTTGCACCACGAATACCGTATATTAAGGCCTTAGATGAGTACTTAAAAAAGGAGATTCAACACAATGGATGATCAAAATAAACCAATGCCGCCAAGAGCAACATCTGGGCAGCCACCTCTAGGTCCAACTAGAGGACAAAAACCAAAAAAGAAAAAAAGGCGGATCTTTTTAAAAATTTTCTTGGGACTGCTCTTTTTAGGCTGCCTGGCATTCCTTGCAGTCTCTGCTGTCGCTTACAGTTATATCAAAGAAGCACCTAAGTTAGAAACGAGTAAACTTGAAGGAGTTCTTTCTTCAAGGATTCTTGGTCCTGATGGCACCTTACTCTTCGAACTTTACACACAAAAAAGAGAGACTGTCCCGATCAATGAAGTACCGCCATTGCTTAAAAAGGCGATTATTTCCATCGAAGATAAACGGTTTGAAGAACATATCGGCGTCGATCCCATTCGGATAGCTGGGGCAGCGGTGGCTAACTTCACTGGTAGCGGTGGCCTTCAAGGAGGTAGTACCCTAACCCAGCAACTGATCAAGCTTTCTTTCTTCTCAACTGACGTTAAGGATCAAAATATCAAACGTAAGATTCAAGAGGCTTGGATGTCTATTCAGTTAGAACGACAAAAATCAAAAGATGAAATTCTCAACTATTACATCAATAAAGTCTATATGTCTTCTGGTTATTACGGTATGGAAACAGCGGCTAGAGGGTATTACAACAAGCCTCTCAACGAATTATCGATTGCCCAAACGGCTTTGATGGCTGGAATTCCCCAAGCACCGGCTGACTACGATCCCATCATCAATCCAGAGGCCGCTAAAAAAAGACGGGACATGGTTTTAAGTGAGATGCGTAAAGATGAGGTCATCACGCAAGCAGAATACGATGCTGCAGTGAATGAACCTATTAATGAAGGGATTGTTGACCAACAGCCTCTCTACGGAGACAGTAAAATCATCGACAATTACATCAAAGAAGTGATTGCCGAAGCACAAACCAAAACCACTCGTGATATTTATACGGACGGCTTAGACATTTACACAAATATCGATATGGATTTACAAAAGTACATTTATCAGATGGTCAATTCCGATGACTATGTTACGTTTAGAGATTATTCCAAAGATGAACTTACTTGGGAAGAAGGCGAAACACCTGTTGATGTGAATTTCCAGACTGCCATTACGGTGATCAATCCAAATAATGGTCAGGTTTTAGCTCAAATAGGTGGTCGTAAAGTTCCTGACGGCGTCCAATTAGGTAATAATATGGCAGTATCGGCTGAACGAGATTTTGGTTCAACAGTTAAGCCCATTACTGATTACGCACCTGCTATTGAATATCTAAACTATGGCACCGGTCGTTATGTAGTCGATGAGCCATATAAATACCCTGGAACCACTGATGACGTTAATAACTATGACCGAGCATACAAGGGAACTATGACCATCAGAGAAGCCCTAGTCGACTCGCGAAATGTGCCAGCAGTTAAAACATTGGATGAAGTAACCTTAGAAAAAGGTGCCGAATTCTTAAAGGGATTGGGAATCGATTATGGCGAAGGCAATATGTTTCTTGCCAACGCTATTCATGGAAACCTAACCTCTCATAAAATGGCTGGTGCTTACTCTGCTTTGGCTAACGGAGGCATTTACTACAAGCCTTATTATGTTAATAAAATTGTGTTACCTGATGGTCAGGAAGAAACTTTCAAACCTGAGGGAACAAGAGCGATGCAAGAGTCCACAGCCTATATGGTGACGGACATGTTGAAAGATGTTTTACTAAGAGGAACTGGGACTCAAGCAATCATCCCAGATTTATATCAAGCTGGGAAAACCGGTACTTCCAATTATGACGATAAATCAATGGCTAAGCTGAAGCTTAACCTCTATGGCGGTGTACCAGATATCAGCTTTGTTGGTTATACTAAGAATTTTGTTGTCTCAATTTGGACAGGTTACGAAAATTACTTTGTGCCAATTGCTTCTGAGGATCAGCAAGATGCCATGACTCTTTACAGATATATAATGAGTTACATGTCCCAAGATATAGAAACGCCTGACTGGGAAATGCCAGAAAATGTTGTAAAAATTGGCAATGAACTTTATGTAAAAGACCATGTCAACGATCAAAGTATTTGGAAGCAACCGGCAAGTACGTGGCAAGAACCGGACTCAAGTTATTATGCGCCACCAGCTTCAAGTTCATCGATTCCGCCGGTTAAAGACTCTACGCCTGCAACCAGCGAGCCACCGATTGAACCAGATCCACCGACACCAACTGAACCACCAACAACGCCGACAGAACCAACGTCACCACCAACTACACCCACTGATCCAACAACACCAACTACACCTACTGCTGAACCTGGCGGAGGATAAAACAAACCCTTGAAATCAGTTGATTTCAAGGGTTTTTCTTATCCGCTACATTTAAACGGTTTTTGCCTTCTTGGCAAAGACTAAGTAAAGGGCAGATATCGCACTTAGGATTTCGGGCTAAACAGTGATAGCGACCAAAAAAGATCATGCGATGATGGGTTTCAGTCCACATTTCCTTCGGTATTTTTTTCATTAAGGTCTGTTCTACTTCTAACACACTAGCGCTTTGCTTGACGATTCGCAGTCGTTTAGAGACTCTTTCCACATGGGTGTCAACCGCAATCGACGGTACACCAAAAGCTTCTCCTAAGACCACATTAGCCGTTTTACGCCCCACCCCTGGCAATTGAACTAATTCCTCCATCGTCCGAGGAACTTCTCCGTTAAATGTCTCAATTAACATTTGAGAACAGGCTTTGATATTTTTCGCTTTATTGCGATAGAGACCAATAGTTCTGATAGCATTTTCCACATCTTCCAAAGGTGCTTGAACAAAGGCATCTGGCGTTGGGTATTTCTCAAAAAGCCCGGGTGTTACTTTGTTGACAGAAACATCTGTGGCTTGAGCGCTCAGTGAAACAGCAATTACCAGTTCAAATGGGTTGCGATAAGTCAGCTCACAGTGAGCCTCTGGAAACATCTCTGCCATAATATTGACTACTTCAATTGTTTTTTCTTTTGATAACATAATTTATGCCTACCTTTTTTACTTATGATGATTCTTTATCTTGGTCCACCCAATTGTAAAGAGGAACTTGGGGTAATTCTTCCTCTTCTGCTTGCGGACTGATTTTATCAGAAATCGATTTTTTGCGACGGCGCTGCTCTGTCAAAACTTGATCTTTAGTTCTTAAATTTTTCCGTTCCCATCCTAATAAAATGCGATCGATGTATTTCAGACTATAGGCTTGATTTAAGACGGCTTCACGCAAACCTAAACGGATAATTTCAAGGTCATACTTATCTTCTTGAATCCACATACTGATCGTTTCCATCTCTATGGGTGATAGAGGTCGGCCAAACTCTTTTTCAAACAGCTCAAATAATTCCTGAACTCCCGCTTCTTGTTTTTGTTGGTCCGTTTGTTTAACTAAGCTAATTAAATGGTGGCTTAACCGTTCATAAATAGGTGTTAAATCGTAAGCATCGACCATCTTTCCCTGGTGATTTTGGGTCGTCACCAAACGAATCATTTGCTTTCCCAATAATCCTTCAAGGAGTGTATATATTTCATCATTGGGCACACCAATCCCTTGACCGATTTCAAATAAATCAGGAAAATCACTGCCTGATTGCTGATGATGCAATAGTTGCAAGTACAATAAAAATTCTTGATTGCTTAGACCAAGGTGATGATAATGGGTCAACAGCAGATTGGAAACCGTTGTCTCCCCCGCATTTAAATAATCTTTTAATTCTAACATGATAAGTCACTCTCTCTTTAATTCTTAGCTCTCCATCCAGTATAGCAATTTTTAAACAAAATTGTTATCTTTTCGGTACGAAAAAAAAGAAACTAGCCAGATTAGTGATTAGCTTCTTTTTTGTCATCCACTTTTGTCTCCCATGAGGGTGGCGCCCAACCGTCTGTAACCAATGGCGTGCAGCCCTTCTCCCCAAGTAGCACGTCCACATAAGACACCATAAAGTTCGACCCTCCTTCCATAGCAAAACGCAAGGTCTCCTGAAATTTTTCTGCACTAACATTGGCACTCAAGAAAATAAAGGGACGATCTGTCGCCTCAGATCGTGCATAAAAAAATCTCAAGACTTCTTCTCTAGTGTAAATATGCTCGTTTCCGCAACCTTCAACCTAGACCATATTGACTGACACTTTCAACTTTTAAAACCTCCACACGATAGTGAGACGTTGAAAATCCTTTTATCATCTCATTGACTTTATGAGGCTACACTTGGGGGTATTCCGGGAATAGCTTATCTAAATTACTAGCGTCATAAGATAATACCTCTAAGTATATCTAATAATTCGCCCAAGTTTCTTGCCAAAACTCGGGCAATTGTTTACTCTCACAGGTGGTTATTTCAGCGCCCAGATCCATTAGTTCTGCCACCCGTTTCTCAAACGTTTACTCGCCTCCTATATTTTTTCCATGGCGAAGCTGCTGAATCCGAACCATGCTTAAGGTTTAATTACTTTTTCCGGCTGCTCACTCACTAAGTAGCTACCCGACTAAACTCATTTTCTGATATTTTTTGCAACTAAATCCAAACGACATAACAACCAATTGGTTACTACCAGAAACAGTTAATTTTTAGTCCACCCTCTCCCCTTTGTCAATCACTACACGGACTTCTCACAATAACACTGTTCAACCCCCTTATTTCTATTGCTCTTTTTAGCGAAAAAAAGCAATCAAGATTACTCCTGATTGCTTTTTCACTGTTATTGCCACACTTGATTAAAATCAAGCCTGTCACTTTTTTTCATTTGAGAGACATAAGGGTGACCGCCCACAAAAAAACGTAATGGCTCCGCTGTCCACTTGCCTTTATTAGGAATGCCAATCCTTGCTGACTGACTGATTGTTGCGGGCTCGCGCTCGGCACCCGATACAATCTCCAATCCGTCACCAAGTACCTTCCCATTTAACTCAGTCGTAATACCCAGTGCTTTAGTTAATTTACCTGGTCCATTGGTTAATTCGACACCCAATTTATTGCGATTCACCATCATCAGTTCTTCATTCTCTAAGGGTTCCAAGGCACGTATCAGAACGGCTTGAGGTTCCCCTATTTCTTTAGTAACGATGTTTAGCATTTTGTGGGTGTGCATAGTGTAAATGTAAATTGTGCCTCCAATGGCGTACATCGATTCCAGCTTTGGCGTCCGTTTATACTGAAAACTATGGGCTGCTTCGTCCTCTGAGCCCACGTAAGCTTCCGTCTCGACAATATACCCGGAAACCAGGCCTTGAGGGGAGTCGAATCTTAACAATTGTCCCAATAAGGCTTGCGCTGTTTCGATTGTTGATGAGCCGACAAAATCAAGCATCTTCATCACTCAACTCTTCATTGATGTAAATTCGTGGCACTCGTTCCGATAAGATACAGGGTAATTCATAATTAATTGTATCAACATACTCCGCCCCGTCTTGAAACGTGTTCACCAGTTCCCCATCTTTGCCAAAAATTGTCACTTTCGTTCCCACAGACAAAGCATAAGGCAGACGAATCATACACTGGTCCATGCACACACGCCCAACAATTTCCGCGTAATGGCCATCGACTATAACATTGAATCCTTTAAAATGTCGAATAAAACCATCGGCATAACCAATCGGTAGGGTGCCAATCCACTCATCTTGTTGAGCCTGATACTCAGCTCCATAGCTGATTCGTTCTCCTTTTTTCAACCGTTTGACTTGAACGAGAGAAGAGATTAAAGACATAGCCTGTTCCAGTTTAAAAGGGGGTTCCAACTCAGCCCCTGAGGGATTTAAACCATACATTTCAACACCTAAACGAATCATATTTGAGCGCCAGTGATCATGCCATAACGCCGTAGCGGAGTTAGACGTATGAATGTAACGGATAGTCGTTGGAAAAATAGCCAGTGCTTTCCTAAAACGTTCTTGCTGCATGTCAAAATAACTGTTATCTTTTGAGTCTGCTTTAGCGAAATGAGTAAAGAGACCTTCTAGATTAAACTCTGGATGTTCTTGGATAAACTCCAATGCGGCGCGCATATCAACTTCTTCAACAAAACCTAAGCGGCCCATACCTGTATCGATTTTGACATGAATCAAAAGGGGGTCTTCGCACTCAAATTTATACCAATAACGACTGGCATCTTTCAGCCATTCCAAGCTGGCCGCCGTTGTCGAAATACGTTCTTGCGCTAAGATAGCCACATGTCTCGGCTCTACTATTCCTAAGACCAGAATCGGTTCATGAAAACCAGCCTCACGTAACTCTAAAGCCTCATCAAGTAAGGACACACAAAAACCTGATGCCCCAGCTTTTTTTGCTACCTCGGCCACTTTTAAAGCACCGTGGCCATACCCATTGGCTTTCACCACAGCAAATATTTCCGCACCATCTTTAATTGTCGCCATTTCATTTTTTATATTATGATAAAGAGCCTGACAGTCAACTACTGCCTTGGTCGGTCTCAAAAATCCAATTGTCATATGATCTGCTCCTTTCACGAGCTTACTAAAACAGATAATCTTTATACTACTCTTTTCTCCTCTGATTTACTAGCCTTTCAACTGGCTTTAACAAATAATTAAAAGAAGAGGGTGAGACTTGAGTCCCACCCCCTTTAGCCTCACGAATGGTAGGCGATAACTGCTCTCCAAAAGTTCGCTCTATTTAATCACTTTACTCAAATGCGCCAAGTTGGTTTCCATCACACTGATATAATTCTCACCGTCAGCTTGTTGGGCTTTAGACAAGCCTTCCAAAGTATTGAGTGTCACTAATTCGGCGCCAGTAGCTTTGGCGATAGTAGTAGCAATTTTGTCGGAAGAAAGCTCTTCAGTAAAGATTACCTTTACTTGATGTTCCTTCACAAAGTCTTCTATCGTTGCTAATTCAGCTGGACTAGGTTCTTGATCAGGTGAAATTCCCGAAATCGATACTTGATGTAGCCCGTAACGTGCTGCCAAATAACCAAAAGCCGCATGTTGTGTAACAAAATCCCGCTGTGTGGCTGATTTAAATTGCGCTTCAAATTGCTGGTCCAGTTCTTTTAACTGACCAATGAAAAGGTCACTATTTTTTTGATAACTTTCTTTATTTTCTGGGTCAGCCTTTAACACCCCATCACGGATCGTCGCTACTTCTTTTTGCGCCAAAACTGGGTCCAACCAAATATGAGGATCAACCCCATGGGCATGATCATGCCCCTCATGATCTTCTTCAGCCGTATCCAATAGCTCAATTCCTTTACTAGCTTCCACGACAACCGTCTTCTCCGTGTCAATACTATCTAAAACCGCCTCAACCCATGTCTCCATTTCTTTTGAATTGTAGACAAACACATCAGCATCTTGAATTTTAGCAATATCTTTGGCACTTGGTTCATAATCATGGGGCTCAGTTTCTCCCGTCATCAAAACTGACACATCCCCATTATCTCCAACGATGTTTTGAGTGAAATCATACATTGGATAAAAGGTAGTCACTACATGTAGTTTACCATTTGACTTATTTTCTTTAGTTGTACCGCAGGCAGCTAAGATGACTAAACTTACCACTGCCATTACTATTAATTTAATTGTCTTCATTTATAACTCCTTTTGATTAAATCGTAATAATTACACTTAGTGATTATAACCAATTTCCACGACAAAATCAATGAAAATATCTTTCAGTAAAAACATAACCGAAAAGAAATCCCCTCAACTAAGCCTCAGTTTAATGGGTAATCCCCTGACTTTTAGGTGTTTTATCACTCGGCACGTCCATTTTAACGTTTTGAAGGTAATCAATGGTTGCTACAAAATCATCTTTAAACTCCTGAGCCATATTAAAACCTAAATCTGCTCGACAAACAATTCGCTGAATAACAGTTTCTCCTAAATTATCAGGTAAGGGATATGTGAGAACTTGCCATCCTTTCATAGCTAAACGATCGGCTAATTCGTAAAGTCTCCAACTTATATCAGCAGTGGCTTTTAGACTGCCGCAAACAATCGGTAGATTTTCTCCCCTATTTTGACTATCGAATCCCCCTATGTTATCAATCTCGTTGGAAATAAATAACGCTACATCTTTTGTCCGTTGGTGAATCGCCCGATAGCCTTCGACCCCTAGACGTGAAAAGTTATCATACTGGCCAATTAACTGGCTGGCGCTATGTGAAAATGAATAGGCCTAGTTGGGACTTCGCCACCTAAGTAGATCACACTATAGATCAATTCCTCTGGTAAATAGTGAGTATCTCGCCACACACCCAGCCAACACCTGGGTATACAAGACCCTATTTATGGCCAGAAGCATTAATTGACATAACACTTTTTAAACGAAAATTCCAAACTAACTCTGGTTTAACAAAGGGCATGAAAAAGTCGCTTGAGGCAGCATATACGTAGATACAAACTTGATAATCTGTCGTCGTATGATACTACCAATCCGTTGATCCAAAGCGGAAATATCCTCAAATTTCTCTGTATAGGTAATACCTAAAACACCCACCACACCAATTCTGTATTCGTCAATTAAGGAAGCTGATTAGTCAATATTAAGACTCATATATCCTCATCAATTGGGACAACACGCATTTCAATATTCCAATAACACAAATTTTTTCCCAACAGACCTAATATCTTGCTGAAATAATCAAATTAGGCTTCGCCATCACATTTAATCCCAGATCTTCTGCATGATCTCGCCAAGCAAATTTTAGGGGTATTCCACAAATCAGCAATAATATTGACACAGCGATTTTCAACTTCTGCTGTTTTCGGGTATTCAAACTCATCAATGGCATTTTTCTCAAGAGCCTCACTCATTAACAAAACCGCTTCATCTTCCATGTACATCTGAGAAAATGTAGCTAATTTCTGACGGGCATGTCCTTCATCTAATTAGTTCATCTTTCACTAACCGATAATCGATCATTGTGACAAATAACACAAAGGAACTCCCTTTCCCTCTTTTTGGAGCCAAAAAGGGGGTTGGCACTCCTGATACGCGTTTGAGCCTCTTCACCCTACAACATTATTAGTCCTCCATTCTAATTGCTTAACATGATACAAAACAATGACTATCTGACTACAGCTTTACTACAAGAAAACTAAATTAGCCCATAATAACCTTGAATGAAAAACAAAAAAAGCCTTATTCCATTAGTTCAGTTAGAATCTAATGGAATAAAGCTTACAGAATAACCCTTTGATACTACTTTTTCTTCTTTTGATCGAAGTTAAAGGCATCTTTCATTTTATCGAAAAAACCTTCTTCTTGTTCCTCAACTTTATCGCCGCCAGCTTCAGCAAAGTCTCTTAACGCACGTTTCTGGGTGTCGCTTAAGTTCTTAGGTGTAATGATCTTAACGGAGACTTGTTGGTCACCATTGCCACTACCACGTAGCTTAGGCGCGCCTTTACCACGTAAGCGGAAAGTGGTACCTGTTTGAGTGCCAGCAGGAATCTTCAATTTAACCTTACCATGAACAGTTGGTACTTCCAACTCATCACCAAGTGCCGCTTGAACAAAGCTCAGTGGCAAATCGTAATAGATTTCAGAACCGTCACGGTCATATAAATCACTTTCTTCCACATGGAAGACGACATATAAATCACCGTAAGGTCCACCGTTTACACCGGCTTCACCTTGACCAGCTAAACGCATTTGTTGACCATCTTCAACACCGGCTGGAACGTTTACTTTAACCGCGTGTTTTTTCTTAACACGGCCTGTTCCATGACAGTCATTACAAGGGTCTTTAATAGTTTGACCAGCGCCACCACATTGATCACATGTTTGACGTGTCATCACACGTCCAAGAGGCGTTTGTCTTTCCACATTAATCGTCCCTTGCCCATGACACTTCGAACATGTCTCCGGCTTCGTACCAGGTTTTGCCCCAGTTCCCGCACAGGTACTACATGAATCTTCCCGATTGAATTTAACGGTTTTTTCAACACCAAAAATCGCTTCTTCAAACTTCAAATTCAATGAATATTGTAAATCAGATCCTTGTCTTGGTGCATTTGGGTTAGCCGAACGACCACCGCCACCACCGAAGAATGATTCAAATATATCTTCAAAACCACCAAAGCTGCCACCGCCGCTGAAACCTTCAAAGCCGCCGCCACCAAATCCACCGCCACCGTAATTAGGGTCGGTACTCGCGTGACCGTATTGATCATAGGCCGCTCTTCTTTGGGGATCGCTTAAAATCTCATAAGCTTCTGAAACTTCTTTAAATTTATCTTCCGCATCAGCCTCTTTATTAATATCTGGATGATATTGTTTTGAGAGCTTCCGATAAGCTTTTTTTATTTCATCATCTGTTGCGCTTTTGGACACACCCAGAACTTCATAATAGTCTCTCTTCGCCATGGGTTTTCCCTCCACATCTATTCTCTAGTTTTTTCTGTTTCCAGAGCCTAGTAAATCATACCATATATCAACAAAATACTAAACCATTTTTCGCGAAACAAATTGTCAAAATGTCCTATTTACTGATTATTCTAAACCTAAAAGTAGGAAAAGCCAAAAGCAACTTGCTATTGGCTTCCCTGATTTGATGCTTATTTATCTTCGCCTTCTACTTCTTCAAAGTCAGCATCAACAACATCATCTGCTCCTGCTTGAGCTTCTTCTGGGTTTTCAGCCGCTTGAGCTGCTGCTGCTTGTTCGTACAATTTAACCGTCAACGCTTGAACGATTTCGTTAAGCGCGTCACGTTTCTCTTTCATTGCATCCAAGTCATTAGCTTCAACTGCCGCTTTTAATTCATCACGAGCTTCTTCTGCTTTTTTGACTTCTTCTTCGTCCACTTTACCTTCTAAGTCAGTCAATGTTTTATCAACTGAGAATAATAAAGAGTCAACATCGTTACGTAAATCAACTTCTTCTTTACGTGCTTTATCCGCTTCAGCATTGGCTTCAGCATCTTTCACCATTTTTTCAATTTCTTCATCTGTTAAGCCTGAAGATGATTTAATGGTAATTGTTTGTTCTTTTTGAGTGCCTAAATCTTTTGCACTAACGTTAACGATTCCGTTTTTGTCAATGTCGAAAGTTACTTCGATTTGAGGCACACCACGAGGTGCTGGTGGAATATCAGACAATTGGAAACGTCCTAGAGTTTTGTTATCTGATGCCATCGGACGCTCACCTTGTAAGACATGAATGTCTACAGCTGGTTGATTGTCTGCTGCTGTTGAGAAGACTTGTGATTTACTTGTTGGAATAGT